>JAQBXT010000005.1 GCA_027624175.1 Pseudomonadota bacterium
CGCCGCAAAACAGACCGAAGAGGCGCTCGCGCCCGAGCCCTGGCTCGACCGCATCGCCGCTATGCGCAAGGCGGGGCGCCTGAAGGAAGCAGACGAGAGCTACGCCGCGTTCAAGCGGAAATACCCCGATTACCGCATTCCCGAGGCGATGCTCGGGAAAGTCGCGCCCGCGCAATAGCGCCGGGACCCTGCCCGAAGCCGAGGGATAATCCGGGCATGAACCCGGTGTGGACGCCCTCGCCAGAAGCGATCGAGCAGGCGCAGCTCACGCAATTCGCGCGCCAAGTGGTGCGCAAGCACCGGCTGGACGCCAACAGCTACCCGGAGTTCTACCAGTGGACGGTGGACAACCCGGAAATCTTCTGGAACGAGGTTTGGGAGTGGTGCGGGGTCAGGGCGTCGCGCAAGGGCGCGACGGTGCTGGCCGACGGCGACAAGATGCCGGGCGCGCACTGGTTCCCGGAGGCGCGGCTCAATTTCGCCGAAAACCTGCTCAGGCGCGGCGACCGCGGCGACGCGCTGGTGTTCTGGGACGAGCGCGGCCCGCAGCGGCGCGTCAGCTACTCGGAACTGACCAGCGACGTGTCGCGCGCGGCACAGGCGCTGGCGCAATTGGGCTTGCGCGCGGGCGATCGCGCGGCGGCCTTCATTCCCAATCTGCCGGAGACGGCGATGTGCGCGCTCGCCGCGCTGTCGCACGGCATCGTCTGGTCCTCCTGCTCGCCGGACTTCGGCGTGGACGGCGTCATCGAGCGCTTCGGGCAGATCGAACCCAAGGTGCTGTTCGTCGCCGACGGCTACCTCTACAACGGCAAGCAGCACGACGTGCTGGACCGCGTGCGCGAGATCGCCGAGCGCCTGCCGAGCCTGCGCAAGGTGGTGGTGGTGCCCTACCTCGATGCGCGCCCGGACATTTCCGCCATTCCGAAGGCGGTGCTGCTCGAGGAATGGCTGCGCAGGCACACGCCGGCCGACATCGCCTGGGCGCAGCTGCCGTTCGAACATCCGGCCTATATCCTGTTCACCTCGGGCACCACGGGCAAACCCAAGTGCATCGTGCACGGCGCCGGCGGCACGCTGCTCGCCGCGCTGAAGATGTACAAGCTGCAGTTCGATGTGCGGCCCGGGGACCATTTTTTCTACTACACCACCTGCAACTGGGTGATGTGGAACCTGCTGTTCCACGGCCTGGCGGCCGAGGCGACGGTGATGCTCTACGACGGTTCGCCTTTCGCGCGCGACGGCCGCATCCTGTTCGACTACGCGCAGCGCGAGCGTTTCAGCCATTTCGGCACCTCGGCGAAATTCATCGATGCCATCGCCAAGCGCGGCCTGAAACCGCTCGAATCGCACCCGTTGCCGGGTCTGCGCATGATCGTCTCCACCGGTTCGCCACTGGTACCGGAGAGCTACGACTACGTTTACCGTGACGTCAAGGCGGATGTCTGCCTGGCGTCGATTTCGGGCGGCACCGACATCATGGCGGCGTTCGCCGATGCCAATGCGGTGTTGCCGGTGCACCGCGGCGAGCTGCAGTGCCGCTCGCTCGGTCTCGCGGTGGCGGTGTACGACCCGGACGGAAATCCGCTCGTCGGCGAGAAGGGCGAACTGGTGTGCACCCGGCCTTTCCCCTCGATGCCGCTCGGTTTCTGGAACGACCGCGGCGGCGAAAAGTACCACGCGGCGTACTTCGCGAAGTACCCGAACGTCTGGTGCCACGGCGACTGGTGCGAGCTCACCGAGCGCGGCACGATGATCGTCCACGGTCGCTCGGACGCGACGCTCAATCCGGGCGGCGTGCGCATCGGCACGGCAGAGATCTACGGCCAGGTGGAGAAGATCGACGAGGTGGAGGAGTCGGTGGCCATCGGCCAGCTCTGGCCGCCGGCGCAGCCTACCGATACGCGCGTGATTCTGTTCGTCAAGCTGCGCGAAGGTCTGCGCCTTGACGCGGTGCTGGAGGAGAAGATTCGCCGCCAGATCGGCGAGCACACCACCAAGCGTCACGTGCCTGCGCGCATCGTGCAGGTGGCCGACATCCCGCGCACCAAGAACAACAAGGTGGTCGAGCTGGCGGTGAAGGCCATCGTGCACGGCATGCCGGTGTCCAACACCGACGCACTGGCCAACCCGGAAGCACTTACGCTGTTTCAGGACCTGCCCGAACTGCAAAATTGAGGAGCCCCATGATCGTCGTCCACCACCTGAACAATTCCCGCTCGCAACGCGTGCTCTGGCTGCTCGAGGAGCTGGGCCTGGCGTATGAAGTGAAGCGCTACCAGCGTGACGCGAAGACCATGCTCGCGCCGCCGGAGTTGCGCGCGGTGCACCCGCTGGGCAAGTCGCCCGTGATCGAGGATGCGGGGCAGATCCTGGCGGAATCCGGGGCGATCGTCGAGTATCTCGCCGAGCGCTACGGCGAGGGGCGGTTCGTGCCGGCGGCCGGCACGCCCGAGCGGCTGCGCTACCGCTACTGGATGCACTTCGCCGAGGGCACTGCACAGCCGCCGCTGCTGCTGAAGCTCCTCTTCGACCGCATCGAGACGGCGCCGATGCCGTTCTTCGTGCGCCCGATCGCGCGCACCATCGCGCAGCGTGCGAAGAATTCCTACGTCCTGCCCAACATCGAGCGCATCCTGGATTTCATGGAGGGCGAGCTCGCGAGCCGGGACTGGTTCGCGGGCGGCGAGTTCAGCGCCGCAGACGTGCAGATGAGCTTTCCGCTGGAGGCGTCCGTCGTGCGTGGCGGCCTGGACGCCAAGCGCCCCAGGCTGATGGCGTTTCTCGAGCGCATCCACGCGCGCCCGGCATTCCGGCGTGCCATCGACAAAGGCGGGGAGTACGGGCTGTTGCGCTGACGACGGGAACCGGGCCCAGGCGTCGGCCGCGATTTCCCTGCGCAGGCGCACCGCGCGCGCGAACTCCAGCACCGCGCGCGCGAGCTTCAAGCGGTCCTCGGCGTTGCGCATGTAGGTCGGCGCCGCCAGCACTTCAAAGCCGCTTGCGCGGATGCCCTCGGCAAGCGCTTCGTCCGCGTTATCGATGACGATGCCGTCGATCAGCTTGTAATACCCCATCGCCACGGCGCGCGAGGAAACTTCGCGCCCCAATTCCTGCATCATCTTCGCCGCCGAGCCCTGCAACGCGCGGCCGCCGATGATCGGACTCACCGCGATCACCGGCGCCCCGCGCTTGCGCAGCGCTTCGCGCATGCCGTGCACTGCGAGGATCGGGTGCATGCTGTGGTAGGGGTTGCAAGGGCACAGCACCACGGCCTCGAGGTCGCTGGCATGCAGCGCGTCGAGCACCTCGTCGGACAGCCGCGCGTCCTCCGCGCCGCCGTACTGGAAGCTGCGCACCGCGGGCTCGCAATTCAGCTCCATGAAATAGTCCTGGAAGCTGATGGCGCCGGACTCGGTATTGACGATGGTGCGCACCGGATCGTTGCTCATCGGCAACACACGCGCCTCGATGCCAAGGCGCTGGCAGAGCTCGAGCGAGATGGCGGTCGGCGAGCGCTCGACACGCAGCGCCTCCGCGCGCAGCAGCTGAAAGGCCAGGGCGCGGTCGCCGAGCGGCACCTCGACCGGACCGCCCAGCCGGGACAGCATGCCGTGGCACGCAAAGGTCTCGCCTGCGGGTTCCCAGCCCTTTGCCGCGTTGGCAATGCCGGCAAGCGCGTAGAGCATGGTGTCCACGTCGGGGGAGATCTGCAGCCCAAGGTACTCGAAATCGTCGCCGGTATTGACGATCACCGCCAGGCTCTTGCCGCGCAGCCGGTATAGCCCCTCGGCGAGCTTGGCGCCGCCCGCCTGGCCTCCCAGTGCTACGACTGTGCCCATGCCGGGATTCTAGCCGCGCCCGACGAGGGATGGGACGGCTTCAATGCAGCGTGGCGCGCCGCCCCTCGTAGATGCCCTGCAGCAGCCGCAGCGAGCCGAGGCAGATCGCGCCGTGCGTGAGCGCGTGGCCCAGGTCCTCGACGATGTCCAGTGTCACGGGAACGTGCAGCGCGGCGAGCACGCGCGCGGCGCGCTCGGCATGCACGCGAGACACCACCGCGTCATGCTCGCCGTGCACCAGGTGGATGCGCGAGCCCAGGCGCGCGCCGCTTTGCGGCAGGCGCGCAAATCGCGCCGAGTACGCCACCACCGCGCCCGCCAGCCCGGGCAGCTGCTTCACCGCTTCCAGCGCCACGGTGCCGCCCTGAGAGAAACCGATCAACACGGTGCGCTCCATGGGCACGCTGCAATTGGTCTGCTCGCGGCGCACCAGCGCCTCGACGCGCGGCAGAATGGCAGCGACGCGCTCCAGGCGGTTGTCGTCGTTCAGGCCGCGGCTCGAATACCACTGCTGCGCCTCCTGGTCGACCTCGGAGGCGGCGAAGCCGCTCGGCACCACCAGCGCGGCGCTCGGGAAGCGCGCCTGGAACCTGAACGCGATCGGGATCATGGATTTCGAGGTCGCGCCGCAGCCGTGCAGGAACACGAACAGGTGCTTGGCGCGATGCTCCGGGGTCGGCCCGAAGCGGAAGATTTTGCCGGGCATACGGGATCAGGGTGCGCGGCCATTCTCGCCCCATTCGCCGCCGCCTGTAAACAGCCGCCGGGGGCGTGCCGGCGCCGGCCGCCATGGTGCTCGTGACGCTCAGGCGGCGCGTTTGCGCGGCGGCTCGAGTGCCTGCTTCAGGTAACGGCCGGTATGGCTCGCGCTGCTTCTGGCCACGGACTCGGGCGTCCCCTCGGCGACGATGCGCCCGCCGCCGTCGCCACCCTCGGGGCCGAGGTCGACGATCCAGTCCGCGGTCTTGATGACATCGAGGTTGTGCTCGATCACCACCACCGTGTTGCCCGCATCGCGCAGGCGGTTGAGAACGTTGAGCAGCAGCTGGATGTCGTGGAAATGCAAGCCGGTGGTCGGCTCGTCGAGGATGTAGAGCGTACGGCCGGTGTCGCGCTTGGAAAGCTCCAGCGAGAGCTTTACGCGTTGCGCCTCGCCGCCGGACAGCGTGGTCGCCGACTGCCCGAGTTGCACGTAACCCAGGCCGACTTCGAGCAAGGTGCGCAGCTTGCGCGCGATGGCCGGCACCGCACCGAAGAACTCGTGCGCCTCGCGCACGTTCATCTGCAGCACTTCGTGGATGCTGCGTCCCTTGTACTTGATCTCCAGGGTTTCGCGGTTGTAGCGCTTGCCGTGGCACACGTCGCAGGAGACGTAAATGTCCGGCAGGAAGTGCATCTCCACCTTGATCAGGCTGTCGCCCTGGCAAGCCTCGCAGCGCCCGCCTTTCACGTTGAAGGAAAAACGCCCCGCGTCGTAGCCGCGCGCGCGCGCCTCGGGCACGCCTGCGTACAGCTCGCGAATCGGCGCGAACAGCCCGGTGTAGGTTGCCGGATTGGAGCGCGGGGTGCGGCCGATCGGGCTCTGGTCGACGCTCACCACCTTGTCGAAATGCTCGAGGCCCGAGATGGATTCATGTGCCGCCGGCTCGTTGGCGCTGCCATGCAGGTGGCGTGCCACCGCACGGTACAAGGTGTCGTTGACCAGGGTCGATTTCCCCGAGCCCGAGACGCCGGTCACGCACACGAACAGGCCGACCGGCAGTTCGAAGGTGGCGTTCTTCAGGTTGTTTCCGCATGCGCCCTGGATGCGCAGCACCCGCTTGGCGCTGGGCCGGTGGCGCGATTGCGGCACGCCGATACTCATCCGGCGGCACAGGTACTGACCGGTTAGCGAAGACTCACTTGCGAGGATTACCTCCGGGGGTCCCTCCGCGACGACATGGCCCCCAGCCTCGCCAGCCCCCGGCCCCATGTCGACGACATGGTCCGCCGACCGGATCGCCTCTTCATCGTGCTCGACCACGATCACCGAATTTCCGAGGTCGCGCAGCCGTTTCAGGGTGGCGATGAGGCGCGCGTTGTCGCGCTGATGCAGGCCGATGGAGGGCTCGTCGAGCACGTACATCACCCCGGTCAGGCCGGAGCCGATCTGGCTCGCCAGCCGGATGCGCTGCGACTCGCCGCCGGAAAGGGATTCCGCGGAACGCTCGAGCGACAGGTAATCGAGGCCGACGTCGACGAGGAACTCGACGCGGTTCGCGATTTCCTTCACGATCTTTTCGGCGACCGCGGCGCGCGCGCCGGGCAGCGTGAGCCCGCGGAAGAACGCCAGCGCCGGGCCGAGCGGCAGGCAGGACATATCGTGGATGCTCTTGCCCGCCACGCGCACATGACGCGCTTCGCGGCGCAGGCGCGTGCCGTTGCACTCCGGGCAGGACTGCGTGTTGCGGACCTTGGCCAGTTCCTCCTTCACCACCACGGCGTCGGTTTCGCGGTAGCGCCGCTCGAGGCTGGGCAGCACGCCCTCGAAGGTGTGCTCCTTGACCGTGGGGCGGCCGCGCGCGCTCGGATACGAGAAGGCGATTTTCTCCTTGCCCGAGCCGTACAGGATCAGCTGCTGGACTTCGTCGGCGAGCGCCTCCCAGGGCGCCTCGATGTCGAACGCGTAGCGCTTGGCGAGCGCCTGCAGCATGGTGAAATAGAAATGGTTGCGGCGGTCCCAGCCGCGGATCGCGCCGCTGGCCAGGCTGAGGTTGGGGTGCGCCACCACGCGCCTCGGGTCGAAGTACTCGATCGCGCCCAGGCCGTCGCAGCGCGGGCAGGCGCCCATCGGGTTATTGAACGAAAACAGCCGCGGTTCCAGCTCGGGCAACGAATAGCTGCACGCGGGGCAGGCGAACTTCGCCGAGAACAAGTGCTCCTTGCCCGAGTCCGCTTCGACGGCGATCGCGCGCCCGTCGGCGTGGCGCAACGCGGTTTCGAACGACTCCGCCAGGCGCTGCTTGGCTTCCGCACGCACCTTGAGCCGGTCCACCACTACGTCCACGGAGTGCTTGACGTTTTTCGCCAGCCGCGGGGCCGCGTCGAGCTCGAACACCTTGCCATCCACGCGCACGCGGGTGAAGCCCTGCGCGCGCAGTTCTTCCAGGAGATCGGACTGTTCTCCCTTGCGCCCGGCCACCACCGGCGCCAGCACCATGAGCCTGGTGTCGGCCGGCAGCGCCAGCACCTGGTCCACCATCTGCGCCACCGACTGCGCTTGCAAGGGCAGCGCATGGTCGGGGCAATAGGGCGTGCCGACGCGCGCGAACAGCAGGCGAAGATAGTCGTGGATCTCCGTGACCGTGCCGACGGTGGAGCGCGGATTGTGGCTGCTCGCTTTCTGCTCGATGGCGATGGACGGCGACAAGCCCTCGATCAGATCGACGTCCGGTTTCTCCATCAGCTGCAGGAACTGGCGCGCGTAGGCCGACAGCGACTCGACGTAACGGCGCTGGCCTTCGGCGTACAGGGTATCGAAGGCGAGCGAGGACTTGCCCGACCCCGACAGGCCCGTGATCACCACCAGGCGGTGACGCGGCAGGTCGACGTTGAGATTCTTGAGGTTGTGCGTGCGCGCACCGCGTATGCGGATCGTGTCCATCGCGCCTGAAGGCGAAAGTAAACTTGCTACTATAGCGAGTTCCACGTCGACGTCTCCAGCCTTTCTTTACCCCACGATGCAATCCGAACGCATGAGTGCCCTGGAAACGCGGGCGGGCATTTCGCTCGCCGGCATCTTCGGTTTGCGCATGCTCGGGCTGTTCCTGATCCTGCCGGTGTTCGCCGTGCACGCGCCGCAACTCGCGGGCGGCAAAGACCTGGTGCTGGTCGGCATGGCGCTCGGCGCCTATGGCCTGGCGCAGGCGCTGCTGCAGATCCCGTTCGGCATGGCCTCCGACCGCTGGGGGCGCAAGCCCGTGATCGTCGCCGGCCTGCTGATCTTCGCTGCCGGGAGTTTTCTCGCCGCCGGTGCGAACGACATCTGGACCGCGATCGCGGGCCGCACGCTGCAAGGCGCGGGGGCGATCTCCGCGGTGGTGGTCGCGCTCGCCGCCGACCTTACCCGCGAGCAGCATCGCACCAAGATCATGGCGATGATCGGCGTCACCATCGGGGCCTCTTTCGCGCTGTCGCTGGTGGTCGCGCCCGCGCTCTACCAGGTCATTGGCATGGCGGGCCTGTTCGTGCTGACGGGACTGCTGGCGTTCGCCGCGATCGGCGTGGTTGTGGCACTGGTGCCCAGGGTGCAGACCAGTGCGCCGGCGCCCCGCAATACGCGCGCGACCATGCGTCTGGCGCTGTTGGCGCCCGAACTGTTCCGGCTCAACACCGGCATCTTCGTCCTGCACGTCGTGCAGATGGCGATGTTCGTGGTGGTGCCGCCGCTGCTGGTCGCCGCTGGACTGCCGCTGCCGGGGCACTGGAAGATTTACCTGCCGGTGGTTCTGGCGTCGTTTGCGCTGATGCTGCCGCTGGTGCTGCATGCCGATCGCCGCAACGCCGCACGCCCCGTGTTGCTCGGCACCGTTGCGCTGCTGGTCGCGGCCGAGGCGGGACTTGCGTTCGCGAACACGCATCTCGCCGCCCTGATGCTGCTGCTGCTTGCATTCTTCACTGCGTTCAATGTGCTCGAGGCGTTGATCCCGTCGCTGGTGTCGCGTGTCGCACCGGCCAATGCGCGCGGCACCGCACTCGGCGTCTACAACACCGCGCAGACGCTGGGGCTGTTCTGTGGCGGCCTGGCCGGCGGCTGGATTGCCGCTCGCCATGGCCCGGCAGCGGTGTTCGGGACCTGCGCGGCCCTGGCGCTGGGCTGGCTGGCGCTCGCCTCCGGCATGCGGCCTGTCAACCGAAGCAGCGGTGACTCGTTTACGATGGGAACGGTCAAAGGGAGGTAGTCATGGCATCGGTCAACAAGGTCATCGTAGTGGGCAACCTGGGCGCCGACCCGGAGACTCGGTATCTGCCGAGCGGGGAGGCGGTCACCAACATCCGCGTCGCTACCACCGACAAGTGGAAGGACAAGGCCAGCGGCGAGATGAAGGAAGCGACCGAATGGCACCGCATCTCGTTCTTCGGCCGCCTGGCGGAGATTTCGGGCGAGTACCTGAAGAAGGGTTCACAGGTGTACGTCGAAGGCAGCCTGCGCACGCGCAAGTGGCAGGACAAGGAAGGACACGACCGCTACAGCACCGACATTCGCGGCGACGTGATGCAGATGCTCGGCTCGCGCGCGGGTTCGGGCGAGCCGCGCGGCACCCCCGCCGGCGGCAGCGCCGCCGAGCCGGCGACGGAAGCCAAGACAGCGGCAAAGAAGCCGGCCGGCAAGTTCGACGACATGGCGGACGACATCCCGTTTTGAAGCGCCAACGGCGCTATAATTCGCGCCGATTCAGGAACTTGGAACAGTGCCATGCCGATCTACGAGTATCGCTGCGCGCAGTGCGGATTCCAGGACGAATACCTGCAGAAGGTTTCCGAGGCGCGCTTGACGGTGTGCCCGTCCTGCGGCAAGTCGGCCTTCGAGAAGCAACTGAGCGCGGCCGGATTCCAGCTCAAGGGCAGCGGCTGGTACGCCACCGACTTCAAAGGTGGCCGCAAACCCGCGCCGGACGCAGAGGCGGCGAAAAGCGACGCCAAGTCAGAATCCAAATCCGAAGCCAAGTCCGAAGCGAAGTCCGAAGGCAAGACCGAATCGAAGTCCGAGGGCAAGTCCGAATCGAAGTCAGAGGGCAAGTCCGAATCGAAGTCAGAGGGCAAGTCCGAATCGAAGTCAGAAGGCAAGTCCGAAGGCAAGGTCGGTGGCAAGTCGGAGGCCGCCAAGGGCGACGGCGCGCCGTCGCCGGCAAGCACCACCGCGAGAACCACCAACTGATACCCTAACGGGTCTAGCCACCGGCCCGGCGTGAGCCGGGCTTTTTTGTTTCTGGAGAGCCGTGAAGAAATATCTCATCACCGGAGTGCTGATCTGGATCCCGCTGGTGATCACCCTGTGGGTCCTGAAGCTGATCGTCGACACCCTCGACCAGTCCATGCTGCTGCTGCCGAAACAATGGCAGACCGAGAGCTTCCTCGGCGTGCACGTGCCCGGGCTCGGCGTGATCCTGACCCTGGTGATCGTGTTCGTCACGGGCGTATTTGCCACCAACTTCTTCGGCGCCCGGCTGGTGCAGCTTTGGCACGCGATCCTGCACCGCATCCCGGTGGTCAAGACGATCTACTCGAGCGTCAAGCAGATCTCGGACACGCTGTTCTCTTCCGGCGGCCAGGCGTTTCGCAAGGCCCTGCTGGTGCAGTGGCCGCGCGAAGGCATGTGGACCATCGCGTTCCAGACCGGCACGCCCGGGGGCGACGTGGTGAACCACCTGCGGGGCGACTTTGTCAGCGTCTATGTGCCGACCACGCCCAATCCCACCAGCGGTTATTTCATGATGGTGTTGCGCAAGGACGTGGTCGAGCTCGACATGAGCGTGGACGACGCTCTCAAGTACATCATCTCCATGGGCGTGGTGGCGCCGGGCCTGAACGGCAGGTAGGGCGCCGTGCGCACCCACTACTGCGCTGAGCTGACGGCCGCGTTGATCGGCAAGCGCGTGACACTTGCCGGCTGGGCGCATCGCCGCCGCGACCATGGCGGGGTGATCTTCATCGACCTGCGCGATCGCGAGGGGCTCGCGCAGGTGGTCTGCGACCCGGACCGCGCCGAGGCCTTTGCGGTCGCGGACCGCGTGCGGGGCGAATATGTGCTGCGCGTCTCCGGCAGCGTGCGCGCGCGCCCCGCTGGCACCGTGAACGCCAACCTGAAATCCGGCGAGGTTGAAGTGCTGGCCGAGCGCGTGGAGATCCTCAACCCTTCCGTACCGCCGCCGTTCCAGATCGACGACGACAATCTGTCGGAACAGGTGCGACTCGAGCACCGCGTGCTGGACTTGCGCCGCGCGCCAATGCAGAGAAACCTGCGCCTGCGGCATCGCGCAGCTTCGGCCGCGCGCGCTTTTCTCGACGCGCACGGCTTCGTCGATATCGAAACGCCGATGCTCTATAAATCCACACCCGAGGGCGCGCGCGAATTCCTGGTGCCCTCGCGCATGCACGAGGGGAATTTTTACGCGCTGCCGCAGAGCCCGCAGCTGTTCAAGCAGATGCTGATGATCGCGGGTTTCGAGCGTTACTACCAGATCGTGAAATGCTTCCGCGACGAGGACCTGCGCGCGGACCGGCAGCCCGAGTTTACCCAGATCGACGTCGAGACTTCGTTCCTGGACGAGGAGGCGATCCGCGCGCTGATGGAGCAGCTGGCGCGCCACATGTTCAAGGAAGTGCTGGGCGTTGCGTTGCCGGACCCGTTTCCCGTGATGCGCTACGAGGACGCGATGCGCGACTACGGCGTGGACAAGCCGGACCTGCGTGTGCCCCTGAAGCTCACCGAGCTCACCGACGTGGTGAAGGACGTGGACTTCAAGGTGTTCTCGGCCCCGGCGAACACGGCGGACGGCCGCGTCGTGGCGCTGCGCGTGCCGGGCGGCGGCACGCTCACGCGCGGCGAAATCGACGCCTATACCGAGTACGTGAAGACGCTGGGCGCCAAGGGCCTCGCCTGGATCAAGGTGAACGAACGGGCAAAGGGCGCCGAAGGGCTCCAGTCGCCGATCGTGAAGAACCTGCACGCGCAGGCGATCGCCGCGATCCTCGAGCGCAGCGGCGCCGCCGATGGCGACCTGATCTTCTTTGCCGCCGACCGGGCCGCCGCGGCGAACGCCTGCCTTGGCGCCTTGCGCCTGCGCATCGGGCACGAGCGCGGTTTGGCCGCGCAGGGCTGGAAGCCGCTGTGGGTGATCGATTTCCCGATGTTCGAGTACGACGATGAATCGAAGCAGTGGAAGGCGCGCCACCACCCCTTTACCAGCCCGAAGGATGGCCACGAGGAGTACATCGATGCGGCGCCGGAAAAGGCCTACGCCAAGGCCTACGACATGGTGCTCAACGGCTGGGAAGTGGCGGGCGGTTCGGTGCGCATTCACCGCCAGGAGATTCAGCAGCAGGTGTTTCGCAGCCTGAAAATTTCCGCCGAGGATCAGCGCGCCAAGTTCGGCTTCCTGCTCGACGCGCTGCAGTATGGCGCCCCGCCGCACGGCGGCATCGCGTTCGGCTTCGACCGGCTGGTGGCGCTGATGGCGGGCGCCGACGCAATCCGCGACGTGATCGCGTTCCCGAAAACGCAACGCGGGCAGGACCTGCTCACGGGTGCGCCCTCGCCGGTCACCGAAAAGCAGCTGCGCGAACTGCACATCCGGTTGCGCACGCCCCCGCAGTGAAAATCTGCATCGCGCTGCTCCTGGCATTCGCTGTGAATGCCTGCGCAGGCGAGATTCCGGTCGGCGAGTTGCCCCCGGAAGCGCGGCAAACCCTGGCGCTGGTCAAGGCGGGCGGCCCGTTCACTTATGCAAGGGACGGGGCGGAATTCGGCAACCGCGAGGCCCTGTTGCCGCAGGCCGGCCGCGGCTACTATCGAGAGTACACGGTGCGGACGCCGGGCGCGCGTGACCGCGGCGCAAGGCGCATCGTCGCCGGCAGGGGTGGCGAGTATTACTACACGGCGGACCACTATCGCTCGTTCAGGCGCATACGCGAGTAAACCATGGGCAAGCTTACGCAACGGCTGACCGACGCGACGCGTTCGGGGGTGTACCGCGTGGCGCGCAGCGATGAAGTCGTAGACGCGGCACGCGGCACGCGCCTCGATGTCGCGCAGGCGGACCTGCGCGGCACGAACGACAAGGCGGCGCTGCTGGAACGGATGGCTCAGGCGCTGGGCTTCCCGGGGTGGTTCGGCGGGAACTGGGACGCCCTCGAGGACTGCCTGGGCGATCTTTCCTGGCGCCCGGGCGAGGGCCATGTGCTGGTGTTCGGCGGCTATGAGGAATTGCCGCCCGACGAACTGGGCGTGCTGCTGGACGTGTTGTCCGGTTGTGCGGCGTTCTGGGCGGAGCGGCAGCGGCCATTCTTCGCGGTGTTCGTGGACCCGGGTCAAGCGCTGGCGCTGCCGGATCTGTTCCGCGCGAAATCGGGGTGAGCGAGAAGCTGCCGGTGTCGGTGCTGGTGGTGATCCACACGCCGGCGCTCGAGGTGCTGCTGCTGGAGCGCGCCACCCGGCCCGGATACTGGCAGTCAGTTACCGGGTCGCTCGACTGGGCGGATGAAGCTCCGGCAGATGCCGCGCGGCGTGAAGTGCGCGAGGAAACGGGGATCGATGCCGCGCCGCAGCGCCTGGTGTGCTGGAACCTGGCCAATGCCTTCGAGATCTATGCCCACTGGCGCGGCCGCTTCACGCCGGGCACCACGCACAATACCGAGCAAGTGTTCAGTCTCGAGGTTCCCGAGCCCGTCGCGGTGACGCTCGCGCCCCTGGAACACCACGCGCAACTCTGGCTGCCGTGGCGCGAGGCCGCGGCGAAATGCTTTTCCTGGTCGAATCGCGACGCCATCCGCATGCTGCCGGCAAGGACGGCCGCCGCATGACGCCGGCGCTGCGCGTGATCACCCTGAACATCCACAAGGGACTGTCGCAGTTCAATCGCCGCATGGTGATCCACGAGCTGCGCGAGGGCCTGCGCACGCTCGCGCCCGACCTGGTGTTTCTGCAGGAGGTCCAGGGGCAGAACGAGCGCCATGCCGTGCGTTTCCCCGCCTGGCCGAACGCGCCGCAGCACGAGTTCCTGGCGCCCGCCGACTGGCAACACGCCTATGGCCGCAACCGCGTGCATCACCATGGCCACTACGGCAATGCCATTCTGTCGCGTTTCCGCATCCTGTCCTCGGAAAACGAGGATGTGTCGAACCACCGCTTCGAGCGGCGCGGACTGCTGCATTGCGTGGTGGCGGTACCGGGATGGCGGCGCAACCTGCATTGCGTGTGCGTGCACCTGTCGCTGCACGAGCGCGGCCGCCGCCGGCAGCTCGATGCCATTGGCGCGCGGCTCGAAGAGCTGGCGGGGCGCGATTTGCCGATCGTGGTGGCGGGCGACTTCAACGACTGGCGGCAACGCGCGACGCGCGTGCTGGAGGACAAGCTCGGCATGACCGAAGTCACTACGGCCTATGGCCGCCGGCCGGCACGCACCTTTCCAAGCCTGCTGCCTTTCCTGCGCATGGACCGCATCTACGTGCGCGGCTTCACCGTGGTCGAGGCGCGCGTGCATCGCGGCCCGCCCTGGTCGCTGCTCTCGGACCACCTCGCGCTGGGCGCGATGCTCAAGCCCGCGTAGCGCGATGCACTACGTCAACGGCAATCGGCTCACCCTGCTGCGAAACGGTGAGCAGTACTTCCCGGCCCTGGTCGCGGCAATCGACGCGGCGCGTGACGAAGTATTTCTCGAAACCTACATATTCGCCGACGACCAGACCGGGAGCCTGGTGGCCGACGCACTGGCGCGCGCGGCGGCGCGCGGGGTGTCCGTGCATCTGCTCGTCGATGGATTTGGCACGCGCGGTTTCGCGCCGCGCTTTCGGCGCATGCTCACCGCCGCCGGCGCGCGGGTGCTGGTCTACCGACCCGACATCAGCCCCTGGACCTTGCGCCGCGACCGCCTGCGGCGCATGCACCGCAAACTCGCCAGTGTCGACGCCGGGGTGGCGTTTGTCGGCGGCATCAACATCATCGACGACTTCGACGCGCCGGGCAGCGCGCCGCCGCGATACGACTACGCAGTGCAGGTGGCGGGACCGCTATGCGCGGCGGTGCGGGACGCAGCGGCGCGCCTTTGGGCCCAGGTGAACGCGCCGGCGCTGCTGGCGCCGCACCGGGATTTGGCTCGCACGCCGGAGCCTGACTTTGCGGACGGGCAGCGCGCCGCGCTGGTGCTGCGCGACAGCGTGCGCCACCGGCGTGACATCGAGCGCGCCTACCTCGAGATGATCCGGTCCGCGCGCGAAGAGATCCTGATCGCCAATGCCTACTTCTTCCCGGGGCGACGCTTTCGCAAGGCCTTGCTGTCTGCCGCACGCCGCGGCGTGCGGGTGGTGCTGTTGCTGCAGGGCCGCGTGGATCACTTCTTGTTCCACTATGCGTCGCGTGCCATGTACGGGCCGCTGCTCGACGCAGGGATCGAGATCCAGGAGTATCGCCGCAGCTTCCTGCACGCCAAGGTGGCGGTGTTCGACTGCTGCCGGGCGAGCATTGGCTCGTCCAACATCGATCCGTTCAGCCTGTTGCTGGCGCGCGAGGCGAACGTGTTCGTCGATGACGCGCGCTTTGCCGCCGAGCTGCGCGCAAGCCTGGAGGACGCCATGCGCACCGGCGCGAGCCCGCTGCCTCCCCTGGAGTGGAGGCGCCGGGCGTGGTGGCGCCGCGCGTGGAACTGGATCGCCTACGGCATTGCGCGGTTAATGATCGCCTTCGCCGGCTACGAGCGGTACCACTAGGCGAGCGCAGCTACGCGCATCGCAGCCGGCCGCCCTCCATCACCGGCACGATCCGAAAAGCGTCGAAGCGGCAGGCGAATTCGACTTCGTGCGCGAGCCCGCGCGCCGCCATCATCCGGCCCACCCGGCAATCCAGCAGCACCTGCGGCGCCTGCGCCTGCCGGAAGAACGCCAGCGCGGTGCGCGCCGCATCGGAGAAATCCGCCTGCGCGCCCAGCACGCCGGCGAAGCGGTCCACCATGCAGCCCGCGCCGTAGAAGTCTTCGAGATTGAAATTTCCTCCCGATCCCGAGCACAGAATGAGAACGGTGTCGCGCGGGTGCTCGGACGCAATGTGCGAGACGATCGCCTGCGCGTTGAGCAGGGAGCCGCAATACACGCGCTTGGCGCCTGCGGCGAGCGTCATTGCCACGGTGCCGTTGGTGGTCGAATAAATGAGCGCTTTGTCTTTCACGCCGTGCTGCAGCAGCGCGACCGGCGCCGGATGCGCGAACCCAGGTAGCGTCTCCGCATAGAGCTCACCCGACAGTACGTAGCCGCCATCCGCGTGGCGCTCGCCCGCGGCCCGCGCCGCGGCCTCGTCGGCCACCGGCAAGACCTCGGTTGCGCCGTGCGCGAGCGCCGCCACCATCGTGGTGGTGGCAAACAGGATGTCGAGCACCACGATCACTTTGCCCGGGACGCGGATGCCGTCGAGCTCCTCCTTGCGGGTGAGGACGTGGATCCGGTGGTTGAGCTCGATCTTCGCGCTCATGGCGCAGGCCGCCTGCCGAACATGCCCCAGCCCTCCATCGACATCACCAACTCGCCCGCCTGGTTCAGCGCCTCGGTACGCGAGCGCAGCAGCCCGACTCCCGGCCTGCTCTGGGAGACGCGCGATTCGAGCACGGTACGGCGGTAGGTGATGACGTCGCCGGGCCGCACCGGCTTCGGCCAGCGGATGTTGTCGAGACCCGGTGAGCCCAGGCTAACGGCGCGGTTGATGTACGAATCGCAGTTGAGCCGCATGCACACAGCGCAGGTGTGCCAGCCGCTGGCGATGAGGCCGCCAAAAAACGAACTCCGGGCGGCCACCGGGTCGATGTGGAAGGGTTGCGGGTCGAACTGCCGCGCGAAGTCGATGATTTCGGCTTCGGTAAACACGTGTTTTCCCATCTCCACCGTCTCGCCGACCTTGAAGTCCTCCCAGTAGAGCGTCATTGCGCAGGCGCCATTTTTTCGAAGTCCAGGACGCGCAGGCGGTGCGTGCAGGCAAAATCCTTGCGAGGCATCGGATCGGTCTCCAGGATAAAACGCGCCAATGTTAGCCCGGACGATTGGCGTGCGCGGCTAGAATAACGCAGCAGTTTTCACATCAGGACCATGGAGCCGAACTCGAGAAATCCCGGCGGCGAGGACCAGTTCCTCGAGCAGATGGACCGCAAGCTCACAGGCTGGAGCGATCCGGAGGCTCGCCTGCGCCAGGCGCTCGATCGGGACGAACTGCAACTGTACTGCCAGCCCATCCTGTCCTTGCGCCCGCCGGGCGGTTTCGCCATGGCCGAGGTGCTCGTGCGGCTGCGCGAGGAGGAGGCGCGGCTGCTGCCGCCCGGGGATTTCCTCCCCGTATTCGAGCATTTCGGCATGATGCCGGAGCTCGACCGCTGGGTCGTGGGCCATGTGGTGCGCTGGCTTGCGGGCGCGAGTTCCGGCGGGCTGCGCAACTTCAGCATCAATGTCTCGGTGCAGACCATCGGCGACCCGGAGTTCCCTGGCTTCGTCGCCGCGGAGTTGCGCACCATGCGAGTGCCGCCCGCGGCGCTGATTTTCGAAGTCGAGGAAGCCTCGGTGCTGGCCCGCGCCGAGTCTGCGGTTCAGTTCGCGGCTGCGGTGAAGAAAGAAGGTTGCAAGGTTGCGATCGACGGTTTTGGCCAGCGCTCGGTTTCGTTCGCGCCGTTGAAGACTCTGCGCGTGGATTTCGTCAAGGTGGATGGATCCATTGTGCGCAACCTGCTGCGCAGCAGCGTCGCCGATCAGAAGATGAAAGCCGTGGTGCGGGTCGGCGAGACCATCGGCATCGGCGTGATCGCGGAATGCGTCGAGGAACCGGACATTCTGGCCCGGCTCGGGGCGCTCAATGTCGGCTACGCGCAAGGTTTCGGCATCGCACGGCCGGCGCCCATCGCCCGGCGGCCCGCGGGGCAGTAAGGAAAGGACCGCGCGTGCGGAGGTCGGCGCCCGCTCTGGCTTCGATTCCGACCCGGCGAATTCCTTGCGCTGCCCCCGCTTACTCCTTATAATCCGGCCTCTTTTTTGCGCCTGGGCGGCTACGGTTCGCTGGACGTGGTCGCCCGGTTCATTTCTGGATTCGGAAAAAAATGCCTACCGTCAATCAGTTGGTGCGTTTCGGGCGCTCGACCAAGAGGCCCAAGTCGAAGGTCCCGGCGCTGCGTCAGTCGCCGCAAAAACGCGGGGTCTGCACGCGCGTCTACACCACGACGCCCAAGAAGCCCAATTCGGCGCTGCGCAAGGTCGCCAAGGTGCGCCTCACCAACGGTTTTGAGGTGATCGGCTACATCGGCGGAGAAGGCCACAACCTGCAGGAGCACTCGGTCGTGCTGATCCGCGGCGGACGCGTGAAGGATCTGCCAGGCGTGCGCTACCACATCGTGCGCGGCTCCCTGGATACCCAGGGCGTCAAGGACCGCAAGCAAAGCCGCTCCAAGTACGGCGCGAAGGCGCCCAAGTCGGCGTAACCGGAGAGAAGCCGCCCATGCCGCGTCGCAGAGAAGTCCCCAAGCGCGAGATCCTGCCGGATCCGAAATTCAATCATCCGGACGTCGCGAAGTTCATCAACGTGCTGATGACCCGCGGCAAGAAGTCGGTCGCCGAGGGCATCGTGTACCGCGCATTCGACGTCATCAAGTCGAAGTCCGGGAAGGATCCGGTCGAGGTGTTCTCGCAGGCAGTGCAGAACGTGAAGCCGGTGGTCGAAGTCAAGAGCCGGCGCGTTGGCGGCGCCAACTACCAGGTGCCCGTGGAAGTGCGCCCGGTGCGGCGCGTGGCGCTCGCCATGCGCTGGATCCGCGAAGCGGCGCAGAAGCGCGGCGAGAAGTCGATGACCGTGCGCCTGGCGGGCGAGCTGCAGGAGGCCGCCGAAGGCCGCGGCGGCGCGATGAAGAAGCGCGAGGAAGTGCACCGCATGGCGGACGCCAACAAGGCGTTCGCGCACTACAGGTTCTGACGGGATCCTGGTGACTATCGTGCCGCGCAGAACCCCCATCGAACGCTACCGGAACATCGGTATCTCGGCGCACATCGACGCCGGGAAGACCACGACCACCGAGCGCATCCTGTTCTACACAGGCGTGTCGCACAAGATGGGCGAGGTGCACGACGGCGCCGCGGTCATGGACTGGATGGAGCAGGAGCAGGAGCGCGGCATCACCATCACTTCGGCCGCCACGACCTGTTTCTGGAAGGGCATGGACCAGTCCTACCCCGAGCACCACATCAACATCATCGACACGCCGGGCCATGTGGATTTCACCATCGAAGTCGAGCGCTCGATGCGTGTCCTGGATGGCGCGTGCATGGTGTACGACGCCGTGGCGGGCGTGCAGCCGCAGTCCGAGACGGTCTGGCGCCAGGCCAACAAGTACCGGGTGCCGCGCCTGGCGTTCATCAACAAGATGGACCGCGTCGGCGCGACGTTCTTCAAGTCCTACGACCATATTCGCAACCGGCTGAAGGGCAATGCCGTGCCGATCCAGATTCCGATCGGCGCCGAGGATAAGTTTGTCGGCGTGATCGACCTGGTGACGATGCAGGCGATCTACTGGGACGATGCTTCGCAGGGCATGAAGTTCGAGCGCAAGGCGGTCCCGGCGGAGCTCGCCGCCGAGGCCAAGGAATGGCGCGACAAGATGGTCGAGGCGGCGGCCGAAGCCAACGAGGAACTGATGAACAAGTACCTCGAATCGGGTCACCTCTCGGTCGAGGAGGTCAAGCGCGGACTGCGCCTGCGCACGATCAACAACGAAATCGTGCCGATGCTGTGCGGCTCGGCGTTCAAGAACAAGGGCGTGCAGGCGATGCTGGACGCCGTGATCGACTATCTGCCGTCGCCCGTCGACATCCCGCCGGTGAAGGGAGCGAACGAGAAAGGCGAGCCCGACGTGCGCAAGCCGGAGGACGAGGAGCCGTTCACCGCGCTCGCGTTCAAGATCATGACCGACCCGTTTGTCGGGCAGCTGTCGTTCATCCGCGTCTACTCCGGGGTGCTGGCCTCGGGCGACACCGTCTATACGTCGGTGCGCGGCAGGAAAGAGCGCATCGGGCGCCTGCTGCAGATGCACGCCAACGAGCGCAAGGAGATCAAGGAAGTGCGCGCCGGCGATATCGCCGCGGTGGTCGGGCTCAAGGACGTGATCACCGGCGAGACGATCTGCGACGCGAAGAAGATCATCGTGCTGGAGCGCATGGAGTTCCCGGACCCGGTGATCTCGCAGGCCGTGGAGCCGAAGACCAAGATCGACCAGGAAAAGATGGGCGTGGCGCTCGGGCGCCTGGCGCAGGAAGATCCGTCGTTCCGCGTGCACACCGACGAGGAATCGGGTCAGACCATCATTTCGGGCATGGGCGAACTGCACCTGGAGATCATCGTCGACCGCATGAAGCGGGAGTTCAGCGTTGAGGCGTCGGTGGGCAAGCCGCAGGTCGCCTACCGCGAGACCTTCAAGAAATCGCTCGAGTCCGAAGGCAAGTTCATCAAGCAATCCGGCGGCCGGGGTCAGTACGGCCACGTCTGGCTGAGACTCGAACCACAGCCCGCCGGCACAGGCTACGAGTTCGTGGACGGCGTCAAGGGCGGCCGCGTGCCGCGCGAATTCATCCCGGCGGTCAAGAAAGGCGTGGACGAGGCGCTGCTGGATGGGGTGCTCGCCGGCTATCCGGTGGTGGACGTCAAGGCCACGCTGTTCGACGGTTCGTACCACGATGTCGATTCCAATGAAAACGCATTCAAGATGGCGGCCATCTTCGCCTTCAAGGACGGCATGCGCGCCGCGAACCCGGTGCTGCTCGAGCCGGTGATGGCGGTCGAGGTCGAGACTCCGCCGGAATTCATGGGCAACGTGGTCGGCGATCTGTCGTCCCGCCGCGGCGTGATCCAGGGCATGGAGGACGTCATCGGCGTCAAGGTGATCAAGGCGGAAGTTCCGCTGGGCGAGATGTTCGGCTATTCGACCTCGCTGCGCTCTGCGACCCAGGGCCGCGCCACCTACACCATGGAATTCAAGCACTACGCCGAGGCGCCGAAAAGCGTCGCCGAAGCGGTGATCACTGCAAGAAGCAAGTAACCACCAGACCCGGGGATCAGCGTCATGGCAAAAACCAAATTCGAGCGCACCAAGCCGCACGTGAACGTGGGGACGATTGGGCACGTGGATCATGGCAAGACGACGCTGACGGCGGCGATCACGCACGTATTGAGCAAGAAGTTTGGTGGGGAGGCGAAGAATTACGATCAGATTGATGCGGCGCCCGAGGAAAAGGCGCGCGGCATCACGATCAACACGGCGCACGTGGAGTACGAGACCTCCAAGCGGCACTACGCGCACGTGGACTGTCCGGGGCACGCGGACTACATCAAGAACATGATTACCGGTGCGGCGCAGATGGACGGGGCGATTCTGGTGGTGTCGGCGGCCGATGGGCCGATGCCGCAGACGCGAGAGCACATTTTGCTGGCGCGCCAGGTGGGGGTGCCCTACATCGTGGTGTTCCTGAACAAGGCCGACATGGTGGACGACAAGGAGCTCCTGGAGCTGGTGGAGGTGGAGGTGCGGGAGCTTTTGTCCAAGTACGAGTTTCCGGGGGACAAGACCCCGGTCGTGATCGGCTCGGCGTTGAAGGCGCTGGAGGGGGACAAGGGCGAGATGGGCGAGGGGGCGATCATGAAGTTGGCGGACGCCCTGGATAGCTACATTCCGCAGCCAAAGAGAGCGATTGACGGGCCGTTCCTGATGCCGGTGGAGGACGTGTTCTCGATCTCGGGCCGGGGCACGGTGGTCACCGGGCGGGTGGAGCGCGGGATGGTGAAGGTGGGCGAGGAGATCGAGATCGTGGGCCTGAAGCCCACGGTGAAGACGGTGTGCACGGGGGTGGAGATGTTCCGCAAGCTCCTGGATGAGGGGCAGGCGGGGGACAACGTGGGGATCTTGCTGCGGGGCACCAAGCGCGAGGACGTCGAGCGCGGACAAGTGCTGGCCAAGCCCGGCTCGATCACCCCGCACGCGAAGTTCGAGTGCGAGGTGTACGTGCTCTCCAAGGAAGAGGGCGGGCGGCATACGCCGTTCTTCAACAACTACCGGCCGCAGTTTTACTTTCGCACCACGGACGTGACGGGCGCGGTGGAGCTCCCCAAGGGCACCGAGATGGTGATGCCGGGGGACAACATCAAGATGATCGTGACGCTGATCACGCCGATCGCGATGGAGCAGGGGCTGCGCTTTGCCATCCGCGAGGGCGGCAAGACCGTCGGCGCCGGCGTCGTCGCCAAGGTGATCGAGTAGAGACGAAGGCCAAAGGGGCATAGCTCAACTGGCAGAGCGTCGGTCTCCAAAACCGAAGGTTGGGGGTTCGATTCCCTCTGCCCCTGCCAACAGCGCGCAAATGAACAGCACAGACATCGCCAAACTTGTAATCGCCGTCGCCCTGGTGGCGGGCGGCATCGCCGGCTTCTACTGGCTGGGAGAGCGCGCGCTGGTGCTGCGCATCCTCGCAGTGGCGGCAGGCATTGCGGCAGGCGCCGGCATGGCGGCAATGACCGCGCCAGGCCGCGAGTTCCTGGTGTTTGCGCAGGAGGCGGTGCTCGAGGTCAAGAAGGTGGTTTGGCCGTCGCGCAAGGACACCGTGCAGACCACCGCCGCGGTATTCGCGTTTGTGGTGGTGATGGCGCTGTTCCTCTGGATCAGCGACAAGACACTGGAATGGGTGCTCTACGACTTGGTGCTCGGATGGAAAAAAACATAAAACTGGCTGAAGCGGGCAAGCGCTGGTACGTGGTGCACGCGTATTCCGGCTTCGAGAAATCGGTGCAGCGCGCGCTGGAGGACCGTATCTCGCGCGCCAGCATGCAGGACAGATTCGGCAAGATTCTGGTGCCAGTGGAGGAAGTGGTGGAGATGAAGGGCGGCCAGAAGCACATCTCGGAGCGCAAGTTCTTCCCCGGCTACGTGCTGGTGGAAATGGAAATGAACGACGATACCTGGCACCTGGTGAAGAACACCAACAAGGTCACCGGATTCGTCGGCGGCTCGGCGATGCGGCCCACGCCGATCTCCGAGAAGGAGGTCAACGCCATCATGCAGCAGATGCGCGAGGGTGTGGAAAAGCCCAAGCCCAGGGTGCTGTTCGAGAACGGCGAGATGGTGCGCGTGAAGGATGGCCCGTTCACCGACTTCCAGGGCACCGTGGAGGACGTGAACTACGAGAAAAGCCGGCTGCGCATCGCAGTCACGATTTTTGGGCGCTCGACTCCGGTCGAGTTGGAGTTCGGTCAGGTCGAGAAGGCCTGAGCGTTTTAGACGGGGAGGGCGCTTCGGCGTCCGCATGCACCCGACAGGAGAGTCGTCATGGCAAAGAAAGTCGTCGGCTTCATCAAGCTTCAGGTACCGGCGGGAAAGGCGAACCCCTCGCCGCCCATCGGACCCGCGCTCGGCCAGCGCGGCCTCAACATCATGGAATTCTGCAAGGCGTTCAATGCCCAAACGCAGAAGGTGGAGCCCGGCCTGCCTCTGCCCGTGGTCATTACCGCGTACGTGGACAAGAGCTTCAGTTTCATCATCAAGACGCCGCCCGTCACGGTGCTGATCAAAAAAGCCGCGGGAATCGAGTCCGGCAGCCCGCGCCCGCACACCGACAAGGTTGGCAAGATCACGCGCAAGCAGGTCGAGGAAATCGCCAAGGCGAAGACGCCGGACCTGACTGCCGCCGACCTGGACGCTGCGATGCGCACGGTCGCCGGCAGCGCGCGTTCGATGGGCGTCCTGGTGGAGGGCATGTAAATGGCGCACGTTTCCAAGCGCAGGAAAGCGATGGGCGGCAAGGTTGACCATGCCAAGCCCTACTCCGTCATGGATGCAATGAAGCTGATCAAGGAAACCGCCACCGCCAAGTTCGACGAGGCAGTGGATGTCGCGGTCAACCTCGGCATCGATGCCTCGAAGTCGGACCAGACCGTGCGCGGCGCGGTGGTGCTTCCGGCCGGTACCGGGAAAAAGGTGCGTGTCGCGGTATTCGCGTCGGGCGACAAGGCCCAGGCGGCGAAAGCCGCGGGCGCGGAGATCGTCGGTATGGAGGACCTCGCGGAGCTGGTGAAAGCCGGCAAGCTCGACTTCGACATTGTGATCGCTGAACCCGCAGCGATGCGCGTGGTCGGCGGGCTCGGCCAGATCCTTGGCCCGCGCGGCCTGATGCCGAATCCGAAAGTCGGCACGGTGACGCCGGACGTCGCGACGGCGGTGAAGAATGCGAAGGCCGGCCAGGTCCAGTTCCGCGCCGACAAAACGGGCATCGTGCAGTGCACGATCGGCCGCGCGTCGTTCACGCCGGAACAGTTGCGCGACAACCTTGCGGCGCTGGTGGATGCACTGAACAAGTCCAAGCCGCAGCATACGAAGGGGATCTTCCTGAGGAAGCTCTCGGTATCGAGCACGATGGGAGTCGGGGTCAAGGTAGACCCCGCCTCGCTGCAGGCGCAGTAGGCAGTGTAGGGACTTTGGGCTGCCGCTCTGACGAGCGGCTGCTGTCAAAGACCGCAGGGGCCGGAAGTTCCGGCTTAAAGGAGCAGCACCCTGCGCAGACGGCGCACCCGAAGCAGGAATGCCATGTGGTTCCTGATTCAAGGTCGCCAGGGTGGATCGCCGCAAACGGCGCTCCGTTTGACTAACGTAAGGAGGTAGACCTTGAGTCTCAGTCTGGAGCAGAAGCAAGCGGTTGTTGCCGAGATTGCCGCACAGCTGGCGCAGGCCCAAGCGGTGATCGTCGCGGAAAATCGCGGCCTCACTGTCGAGGCGGTCACCAGCCTGCGCGCGAAAGCGCGCAAGTCCGGGCTCTACCTGCGCGTGCTGAAGAACTCGCTCGCGCGGCAGGCCGTCAAGGGCACGCCGTTCGAGATGCTGACCGACCAATTGGCTGGTCCGCTGATGTACGGCATGGCGCAGGACCCGGTGGCCGTCGCCAAGGTGCTGTCGGAGTTTGCCAAGGACAATGAGCGGTTTGTCATCAAAGCGGGCGCGATGCCCAACGCCATGTTGTCCTCAAAGGACGTCAAGGCGCTGGCGACGATGCCCAGCCGCGACGAACTGCTGGCAAAGCTCCTCGGCACCATGCAGGCGCCGATCGCGAAGCTGGCGCGCACCATGAACGAGGTCCCGGGCAAGTTCGTCCGGACGCTCGCCGCGGTGCTGGCCGCCAGGGAAAAAGCTGCTTAATCAGGAACCCATTCAGGAGAACACCATGGAACGTGCACAGATTCTGGAAGCTGTATCGAAATTGACGGTCCTCGAGCTTTCGCAGCTCATCAAGGACATGGAAGAGAAGTTCGGCGTGTCGGCCGCGGCTGCCGTAGCGGTTGCCGGCCCGGCGGCCGCAGCGGCGGCGCCCGTCGAGGAGCAGACCGAGTTCACCGTGATGCTGAACGCCTGCGGCGAGAACAAAGTCAACGTGATTAAGGCGGTGCGCGAGGTCACGAGCCTGGGCCTGAAGGAGGCCAAGGATCTCGTCGACGGTGCGCCCAAGGCGGTGAAGGAGGGCGTCTCGAAAGCGGATGCGGACGCGGTGCTGAAGAAATTGATCGACGCCGGCGCGAAGGCGGAAATCAAGTAAGGAACTTCGGAATCCCGGGGCGGTCAGAATGGCCCCCCGCGGATTCCGGACAAACAAAGGGCCTTGATTTAACAGGGTCTTTTGTCTGTCCCGCAGCGTTCTTGGAGCCTTCATGACTTACTCGTTGACCGAGCGTAAGCGCATCCGCAAGAGTTTCGCCAAGCGAGCCACGGTGCAGACCGTGCCGTTCCTGATCGCCACGCAGCTCGAGTCCTACACCGCGTTCCTGCAGGCGCACATGGCGCCGGAGCGCCGCCGCAACGAGGGGTTGCAGGCGGCGTTTACCTCGATCTTCCCGATTACCAGTCATTCCGGCAACGCGCGACTGGAATTCGTCAGCTTCCAGCTCGGCGAGCCGCCGTTCGACGTCAAGGAGTGCCAGCAGCGCGGCCTGACCTATGCCAGCCCGCTGCGCGCCAAGGTGCGCCTGGTGATTCTCGACAAAGAAGGGCCCAAGCCCACCACCAAGGAGGTGAAGGAGCAGGAGGTATACATGGGCGAGATCCCGCTCATGACTACCACCGGTTCGTTCATCATCAACGGCACGGAACGCGTCATCGTCTCGCAGCTGCACCGCTCGCCGGGGGTGTTTTTCGAACACGACCGCGGCAAGACGCACAGTTCCGGCAAGCTGCTGTTCTCGGCCCGCATCATCCCGTATCGCGGTTCCTGGCTGGATTTCGAGTTCGACTCCAAGGATGTGGTCTATTTCCGCGTCGACCGGCGCCGCAAGATGCCGGTGACCATCCTGCTCAAGGCGCTCGGCTTCACGCCGGAGATGATCCTGAAGGAGTTCTTCGATTTCGACGGCTTTCATCTCGAGTCCGACCACGTGCTGTTCGAAGTGGTGCCGGAGCGCCTGCGCGGCGAAGTGGCGCGCTTCGACATCAACGACAAGGCCGGCAAGACCCTCGTCGCCAAGGACAAGCGCGTCACCGTCAAGCACATCCGCGACATGGAGGCCGCCGGCATCAAGCGCATCGTGGCGCCGGATGAATTCATCATCGGCCGCACGCTGGCGCATAACGTCGTCAACTCGGATACTGGCGAAATACTCGCCAGCGCCAACGATGAGATCACCGAGACTCTGCTGGCCAAGCTGCGCGAAGCCAAGATTGGCAAGATTCTGACGTTGTTCACCAACGACCTCGACCAGGGCGCGTACGTGTCGCAGACGCTGCGCACGGACGAGACCACCGACGTCAACGCCGCCCGGGTCGCCATCTACCGCATGATGCGCCCCGGGGAGCCGCCCACGGAGGACGCCGTCGAGTCGCTGTTCAACGGCCTGTTCTTCGCCGAAGAACGCTACGACCTCTCGGCGGTGGGCCGCATGAAATTCAACCGCCGCGTCGGCGTGCCCAGCGAAAGCAGCTGGCAGGTCCGCCTCAAGAGCGTTGCCCTGGCCAAGGAGGCGGAGGAAGAGGTGCGCGCCTATTTCAAGCGCGCACCCGAGTTGTCCCTGGGCAAGGTGGCGATCGAAGGCGTGGCCACCGAAGAGGCCGCGCAACACGTCGTCGACAAGATGTACCGGGACCTGAAGTCAAAGGGCGTGGACCGGCAAAAACTCGAAACCAAGCTGGAGCATCGCCACACGCTCAGCCCGCGCGACGTCGTCGAGGTGATCAGGATCCTGGTCGAGCTGCGCAACGGCCGCGGCGACATCGACGATATCGATCACCTCGGCAACCGGCGCGTGCGTTCGGTGGGCGAGCTTGCGGAGAACCAGTTCCGCGCTGGCCTGGTGCGCGTGGAGCGTGCGGTCAAGGAACGGCTGTCGCAGGCTGAAAGCGACAACCTGATGCCGCACGACCTGATCAACGCCAAGCCGATTTCGGCGGCGATCAAGGAATTCTTCGGTTCGAGCCAGCTGTCGCAGTTCATGGACCAGACCAACCCGCTGTCCGAGATCACGCACAAGCGCCGCGTATCGGCGCTTGGACCGGGCGGCCTGACGCGCGAGCGTGCAGGGTTCGAGGTGCGCGACGTGCATCCGACGCACTACGGACGCGTGTGCCCGATCGAGACGCCGGAAGGTCCGAACATCGGCCTGATCAACTCTCTGGCGCTGTATGCGCGCACCAACAAGTACGGTTTTCTCGAGACGCCCTACCGCAAAGTGACGAACAGCAAGGTGACCAACGAGACCACCTATCTGTCGGCGATTGAGGAGGGCAACTACGTCATCGCGCAGGCAAATGCGGCGATCGACAAGTCGGGCAAACTGGTGGATTCGCTGGTGTCGTGCCGCAACAAGAACGAGTTCATGCTGTCCACGCCGGACAAGGTGGAATACATGGACGTGGCGCCGGCGCAAATCGTGTCGGTCGCGGCCTCGCTGATTCCGTTCCTCGAGCACGACGACGCCAACCGCGCGCTGATGGGCTCCAACATGCAGCGCCAGGCAGTACCCTGCCTGCGCCCGGAGAAGCCGCTGGTCGGCACCGGCGTGGAGCGCACCGCAGCCATCGACTCGGGCACCTGTGTGGTGGCCTTGCGCGGCGGCGTGGTGGACTACGTCGACACCAACCGCGTCGTGGTTCGGGTCAACGACGAGGAAACCGTTTCGGGCGACGTGGGCGTGGACATCTACAAGCTCACCAAGTACACGCGCTCCAATCAGAACACCAACATCAACCAGCGCCCGATCGTGATCCAGGGCGAACGCCTTGCCAAGGGCGACGTGGTGGCCGATGGTGCCTCCACCGACTTGGGCGAATTGGCGCTCGGCCAGAACATGATGGTCGCGTTCATGCCCTGGAACGGCTACAACTTCGAAGACTCGATTCTGATCTCGGAACGCGTGGTTTCCGATGATCGCTTCACGTCGATCCACATCGAGGAACTGACGGTGGTGGCGCGCGATACCAAGCTCGGACCCGAGGAAATCACGCGCGACATCTCCAACCTGTCCGAGGCGCAGCTCTCGCGTCTGGACGAATCGGGCATCGTGTACATCGGCGCCGAGGTCGAGGCGGGCGACGTGCTGGTCGGCAAAGTCACCCCGAAGGGGGAGACCCAGCTCACGCCGGAGGAAAAGCTGCTGCGCGCAATCTTCGGCGAGAAGGCCTCCGACGTGAAGGACACCTCGCTCCGAGTGCCCTCGGGCATCTCCGGCTGCGTGATCGACGTGCAGGTGTTCACGCGCGAAGGCATCGAGCGCGACAAGCGCAGCTCGCAGATCATCGAGGACGAGCTGCGACGCTACAAGACCGACCTTGCCGACCAGATGCGTATCGTCGAGGCGGACACTTTCGAGCGCCTCGAGCGCCTGCTGACGGGCAAGACTGCCAATGGCGGGCCGAAGAAGCTCGCCAAGGGCACCAAGATCGCCAAGAGCTACCTCGAGTCGGTCGAGCGCTTCGACTGGTTCGATATCCGGCTGGCCAACGAGGAGGCAGCGGGTCAGCTGGAGGGTCTGAAGGAGTCGCTGGCGCAAAAGCGGCGCGAATTCGACGCCATGTTCGAGGCCAAGCGGAAAAAGCTCACCCAGGGCGACGAACTGCCGCCGGGCGTGCTGAAGATGGTCAAGGTGTACGTGGCAGTGAAGCGCCGCCTGCAGCCGGGTGACAAGATGGCCGGGCGCCACGGCAACAAGGGCGTGATCTCCAAGATCGTGCCGGTGGAGGACATGCCGCACATGGCCGACGGGACCCCGCTGGATATCGTCCTCAACCCGCTCGGCGTGCCCTCGCGCATGAACGTCGGGCAGATTCTGGAAACGCACCTGGGCTGGGCGGCGAAAGGCCTTGGCCACAAGCTCGGCGAGATGGTGCAGGCGCAAGCCAAGATCGCCGAGATACGCAAGAACATCGAGAAGATCTACAACGCGAGCGGCAAGGACGAGGAGCTGTCCAAGCTCTCCGACGAGGAAGTGCTGCAACTGGCGCGCAACCTCAAGGAAGGCGTGCCGTTCGCCACGCCGGTGTTCGACGGTGCGTCGGAAGCCGAGATCACCGCCATGCTCGAACTGGCGGGGCTGCCGGTTTCCGGCCAAGTGACGCTGCACGACGGCCGCACCGGCGAAGCCTTCGACCGGCCGGTGACGGTGGGCTACATGCACGTGCTCAAGCTGCACCATCTGGTGGAGGACAAGATGCACGCGCGCTCGACGGGACCGTATTCGCTGGTCACGCAGCAACCGCTCGGCGGCAAGGCGCAGTTCGGCGGCCAGCGCTTCGGCGAGATGGAAGTGTGGGCGCTGGAAGCCTACGGCGCGGCGTACACGCTGCAGGAGATGCTGACCGTCAAGTCCGACGACATCACCGGTCGCACCAAGGTGTACGAGAACATCGTCAAGGGTGACCACAAGATCGACGCCGGGATGCCGGAGTCCTTCAACGTGCTGGTGAAGGAAATACGCTCGCTGGGCATCGATATCGACCTGGAGAGGTACTGATGAAAGCGCTACTGGAGCTATTCAAGCAGGTCCAGCAGGACGAGGACTTCGAGGCCATCCGCATCGGACTGGCGTCGCCGGAGAAAATCCGCTCGTGGTCCTACGGCGAGGTGAAGAAGCCAGAGACCATCAACTACCGTACCTTCAAGCCCGAGCGCGACGGCCTGTTCTGCGCCAAGATCTTCGGGCCGATCAAGGACTACGAGTGCCTGTGCGGCAAGTACAAGCGCCTCAAGCATCGCGGCGTGATCTGTGAGAAGTGCGGCGTCGAGGTGACGCTGGCCAAGGTGCGCCGCGAGCGCATGGGCCACATCGAGCTCGCCAGCCCGACCGCGCACATCTGGTTCCTGAAGAGCCTGCCGAGCCGCCTCGGCCTGGTGCTCGACATGACCTTGCGCGACATCGAGCGTGTGCTGTATTTCGAAGCCTACGTAGTGACCGACCCGGGCCTCACCTCGCTCAAGCGCTGCCAGCTGCTCACCGAGGACGACTACCTCGCCAAAGTGGAGGAATTCGGCGACGATTTCTCCGCCAGCATGGGCGCCGAGGGCATCCGCGCCCTGCTGCGCACCATCGACATCAACCGCGAGCTCGACACGTTGCGCAAGGACCTCGAGGCGACGTCCTCCGAAGCCAAGATCAAGAAGCTCGCCAAGCGCCTGAAGGTGCTGCAAGGCTTCAAAGCCTCCAACATCAAGCCGGACTGGATGATCATGGAGGTGCTGCCGGTGCTGCCGCCGGAGCTGCGTCCGCTGGTGCCCCTGGACGGCGGCCGCTTCGCCACCTCGGACCTGAACGACCTGTACCGCCGGGTGATCAATCGCAATAACCGCCTGAAGCGCCTGCTGGAACTCAAGGCGCCCGAGATCATCGTGCGCAATGAAAAGCGCATGCTGCAGGAGGCCGTGGACTCGCTGCTGGACAACGGCCGCCGCGGCAAGGCGATGACCGGCGCCAACAAGCGCCCGCTCAAGTCGCTCGCCGACATGATCAAGGGCAAGGGCGGCCGCTTCCGCCAGAATCTGCTCGGCAAGCGCGTCGACTATTCCGGCCGCTCGGTGATCGTGGTCGGACCGCAGCTCAAACTCCATCAGTGCGGCCTGCCGAAGAAGATGGCCCTCGAATTGTTCAAGCCGTTCATCTTCAACAAGCTCGAACTGCTCGGCCTCGCCACCACCATCAAGGCCGCCAAGCGCCTGGTGGAGCAGGAAGTGCCCGAAGTGTGGGACATCCTCGAGGAGGTGATCCGCGAGCACCCGGTGATGCTGAACCGCGCTCCGACCCTGCACCGCCTGGGTATCCAGGCGTTCGAACCGGTGCTGATCGAGGGCAAGGCGATCCAGCTGCATCCGCTGGTGTGCGCGGCGTTCAACGCCGACTTCGACGGCGACCAGATGGCGGTGCACGTGCCGCTGTCTCTGGAAGCGCAGATGGAGGCGCGCACGCTGATGCTCGCCTCGAACAACGTGCTTTCGCCCGCCAACGGCGAGCCGATCATCGTGCCCTCGCAGGACATCGTGCTCGGCCTGTACTACGCCACGCGCGAGCGCATCGGCGCCAAGGGCGAAGGCATGAGCTTTGCCGACCTCGCCGAGGTGTCGCGCGCCTATGAATCGCGCAACGTGGACATCAGCGCCAAGGTCTGGGTGCGCATCAAGGAGCAGGACCTCAGCCCCTCGGGCGAGAAGCTCGATCGCATCAAGCGCTACGAAACCACGGTCGGCCGCGCGCTGCTGTCGGAGATCCTGCCGGCGGGCCTGTCCTTCGACCTGCTCAACAAGCCGCTGAAGAAGAAAGAAATTTCCCGGCTCATCAACGTCGGTTTCCGGCGCTGCGGACTGCGCGAGACGGTGATCTTCGCCGACAAACTGATGCAGGCAGGCTTCACCTATGCCACGCGTGGCGGCATTTCGTTCGGGGTGCACGACATGCAGATCCCGCCCGCCAAGCGCGAGTTGATCGCAGCGGCCGAGACGGAGGTGAAGGAAATTGAATCGCAGTACACCTCCGGTCTGGTCACGGTCGGCGAGCGCTACAACAAAGTGGTCGACATCTGGTCGCGCTGCGGCGAGCAAGTCGGCAAGGTGATGATGGAGCAGCTCGGCACCGAGGAGGTCATCGACCGCCACGGCAAGAAGGTGCGCCAGGAGGCGTTCAACTCGATTTACATGATGGCGGACTCGGGCGCGCGCGGTTCCGCCGCCCAGATCCGGCAGCTGGCCGGCATGCGCGGCCTGATGGCCAAGCCCGACGGCTCGATCATCGAGACGCCGATTACGGCCAATTTCCGCGAAGGCCTGAACGTGCTGCAGTACTTCATCTCCACGCACGGCGCCCGCAAGGGCCTGGCCGATACCGCGCTGAAGACCGCCAATTCCGGCTACCTCACGCGGCGCCTGGTGGACGTGACCCAGGACCTGGTGGTGACCGAGGACGACTGCGGCACGCAGAATGGCATTCCCATGCGCGCGCTGGTCGAGGGCGGTGAGGTGGTCGAGGCGTTGCGCGAGCGCATCCTTGGCCGCGTGCTGGCGATCGACCTGATCAACCCGGAAACGCAGGACGTGCTGTATGCGGCGGGTACTCTGGTGGACGAGGACGCGCTCGATACCATCGATAACGTCGGCATCGACGAGGTCAAGGTGCGCACTCCGCTCACCTGCGATACGCGCTGGGGCGTATGCGCAAGTTGCTACGGTCGCGACCTGGGCCGCGGCTCTCTGGTCAACGTGGGCGAAGCGATCGGCGTGATTGCCGCACAATCGATCGGCGAGCCCGGCACGCAGCTGACGATGCGCACCTTCCACATCGGCGGCGCGGCGAGCCGTACCGCGGTGCAGAGCGCCGTGGAGGCGAAGTCGGCCGGTACGGTGCGCTTCTCGCCGACCATGCGCTACGTGTCCAACGCCAAGGGCGACAAGGTGGTGATTTCCCGCTCGGGCGAGGTGACCATCGTCGACGACAACAACCGCGAGCGCGAGCGCCACAAGGTACCCTACGGCGCGATGCTGGTAGTCGCCGACGGCGACACCATCCGGGCGGGCAAGACCGTCGCCGCCTGGGATCCGCACCACCGGCCCATCATCACCGAGTACGCCGGCGCGGTGAAATTCGAGTACGTCGAGGAAGGCGTGACCGTGGCCAAGCAGATCGACGACGTGACCGGCCTGTCCACGCTGGTAGTGATCGATCCCAAGCGCCGCGGCAGCGCGGCGGCGAAGGGCGTGCGCCCGTCGGTCAAGCTGGAAAACGAGGCGGGCGAAGAGATCCGCATCGCCGGCACCGACCACGCGGTGAACATCAGCTTCCCGGTGGGGGCGGTGATCGCCGTGCGCGACAATCAGCGGGTGCTGGTGGGCGAGGTGCTGGCGCGCATCCCGCAGGAGACTTCGAAGACGCGCGACATCACGGGCGGCCTGCCGCGCGTGGCCGAGCTGTTCGAGGCGCGTGCGCCCAAGGACAAGGCGACCCTCGCCGAGTACACGGGCACCGTCTCGTTCGGCAAGGACACCAAGGGCAAGCAGCGCCTGGTGATCACCGACCTGGAAAGCACGCAGCACGAGGAGCTGATCCCGAAGGACAAGCACGTGCTGGTGCACGACGGCCAGGTGGTCAACAGGGGCGAGATGATCGTCGACGGCTCGGTGGACCCGCATGACCTGCTGCGCCTGCTCGGTGTCGAAGCGCTGGCGCGCTACATCATCGACGAGGTGCAGGACGTGTACCGCCTGCAGGGCGTGAAGATCAACGACAAGCACATCGAAGTGATCGTGCGCCAGATGCTGCGCCGCGTGCAGATCGACGATCCGGGCGAAACCTCCTTCATCCAGGGCGAACAGGTGGAGCGCGCCGATTTGCTGGAAGAGAACGAGAAGGCCGAGAAGGAAGGCAAGAAGCCGGCGGTGTTCTCCTACATGCTGCTCGGTATCACCAAGGCGTCGCTGTCCACGGACTCGTTCATCTCGGCGGCCTCGTTCCAGGAGACGACGCGCGTGCTGACCGAGGCCGCGATCATGGGCAAGCGCGACCCTTTGCGCGGGTTGAAGGAAAACGTGATCGTCGGGCGTCTGATCCCGGCGGGCACCGGCATGGCGTTCCACAAGATCCGCAGGGACCAGGCGGCCGAGCCGCCGCTGCTGGAGTTGCCGGCAGTCGAGGAAGCGCCGGTCGCGACGGAGGCCGCGGCGGCGAGCCGCAGCTGAACGCGGTAGAAGCGCTACGGGGAAAGGCCGCCGCAAGGCGGCCTTTTTTTAGACCCGGTACAGTGCCCGTTGGGCGCGTCGGAAAACGATCGGCAGCGCCTGCGGGTCGGCAAGCGGGCGCCCGAGGCTGATACACCCGCTGCCATGCAGCACCGTTTCGCCGCGCAGCACGCGCACCTCGCCGGGCGCGCCGTCGAAGGCGACATAGGTGCCGTTGGCACTGCGGTCGGTCAATTTGAAGCGCATCGTGTCCACGTCAACCGCGGCGTGGGTGCGTGAAACGAAGTCGTCCACGACGACGATGCCGTTGGTCGCGTCGCGGCCGAAAGCGAGGTGCGGGCGGAAGGCGTTGAGCCGGTGCATCGCACCCCCGAAATGGAACTGCAGCGCGCCCTCGTCCGCCGGCAGCGTGCGCACGCCCGTCGGATTCACGTTGGTGATCCCTGCGCGGTCCGTTTGCCACTGGATCTCGTGCACCTGCGACTCGCGGTCGTCGCCCTTGAGGCGCGCCGAGTAGGCGGCGCGTGCGAAGGCCTGAACCAGCGGCGAAAGGCGATCCACAGTCGCCTGCGTAGCGAGGATCTGGTTGACGCGCGCGATCGCGGCGAGGTAAGCGGCGACGTTGACGATGGTGCCGAACATGTCGTCGCCCTCCACGATCACCGAGCCGAAGCTGATGCCGGAATGGATGCGCAGGGGCTGGCTGGGAGGGCGGATGGCGGCGATCTGCCCGTGCAGATCGCTCATCGCCAGAACAGCGGTGTCTGCGTCGGGGAACGCGCACATGACTCCGTCGCCCAGGGTCTTCACTAGGCGCCCGCTGTGCCGCGGCAGCACGGTGGCGACCCTGGCGTAGAAACCCTGTGTCAGGTCGCGCGCGTTCTCGTCACCCAGCTCCCGGAACAGCCGCGTGCTGTTCGAGAGATCGACGAAGGCAATGGCATGATCGCGCGTTACTCGCACTTAGCGCTCGGGCAGCGTCAAGAGGAAATCATACAGGGGCGCCCGGCCCAGCCATGTGAACTGTTGCGCATATAATTGCCCCCATGGGCAAGCTCGAAAGACCGGGCGTCACTTCCTCGGCGGACCGCCTGGCGCGCATCGATCTCGCCAATCCGAAGGCGGTCTGCGTTCTGCACAAGCACATGCCTTGCGCCGCCGCGCACTGCGATGCGCTCCTCGACCGCGAAGAGCCCGATTACGTCCGCTGAGGTGCAAGTCCGCGACGCCGCGCAGGGCGACATCGCTGCGATCCATTCGATCTACGCGCACCACGTGCTGCACGGTCTGGCTTCCTTCGAGGAGGTCGCGCCCGACGCCGCGGAGGTGCGTCGCCGCTACGACGACGTCACCGGGCGCGGTCTGCCCTATCTGGTCGCCGGGGAGGGGCAGAGCGTGCTCGGCTTCGGCTACTGCGCGCCGTACCGGGCGCGCTCCGCCTATCGCTACGCGCTCGAGGATTCGGTGTACGTGAAGGAGGGTCAGCTCGGCAAGGGGATCGGCAATCGCCTGCTCGCCGAGTTGATCGTGCGCAGCGAGCGCCTCGGCTACCGCCAGGTGATTGCGGTGATCGGCGACAGTGCCAATGCCCACTCCATCGCCTTGCACGCGCGGCACGGCTTCGTGCGCGTCGGCACCCTGCGCTCCACCGGCTACAAATTCGGCCGTTGGGTGGACAGCGTGCTGATGCAGCGCCCGCTGGGCAGCGGGGACGGGACGCCCCCGGCTACTTGAGCAGCAGTGCTGCGCCGCTGATTACCAGCAGCGTTGCGACGACGCGCTCGAACCGGGCCTGGTCGAGGCGCGCGTGCCAATGGTCGCCTGCCAGCATGGCGAGTGCCATCACCGGAGCGAACAGCAGCAGCGCGGCGAGTGCCCTGCGGTCGTAGAAGCCCAGGCTGCCGTAGCCGGCGGCGCGCACCAGACCCAGGCACAGGAGCACCGACGAGATGCTGGCGCGAAAGCGCCGCTTGTCGAGCGCGAGCGCGCGCAGGTAGATGGCGTAGAACGGGCCGGCCATGCCGCCGAACAGCGTCGCCACCAGCCCGCCGGCGCCGCCTGCGGCGGCGGCCAGGGATCGCGGCGGCAGCTTTGCCGCGGGCGCACGCGGCAGGAACGACCACAGGCCGAAGGCGATGATGAAGGCCGCAAAGGCCTTGAGCAGCAGCGCATGGTCGAGGGAGGCGAACAGCCACAGGCCGAGCGCGAGGCCGATTGCCGAGGGCAACGCCAGGCCGCGCAGGGCGTGCCAGTCCACGTGGCGGAACTCCTGCACCGACTGGCCGAAGGAGGCGACGATGCCAAGGGTCGTCACTACCGGAATGACGACGGTCAGTGGCATGACCAGGGCGAGAAGCGGAATTGCCACCACGCCTGCGCCAAAGCCGGTGGCGCCGCGCAGCGTGTACGCGGCGAAGATCACGAGCGTGCAAAGCGCGAGCGCCCACGGGCTGGCCAGCCCAGCGAGAGAGTCCAGCAGGAAATCAAGCACCGATGGAGACGACGACCTTGCCCTTTGCCTTGCGCGACGCGAGCAAGTTCATGGCGTCGGCGGCTCTCTCCAGCGGGAATCTGGCCGAAACGTGCGGCTTCAGTTTGCCTTCCAGGTACCAGCGCGCAAGCTGGCGCGCGCTTTCGGCGAAGGCCTGCGGCTCGCGCCGCGCGTAGTCGCCCCAGTACACACCGACAACGGAGGCGCCCTTGAGCAGCGGGAGATTGAGCGGCAGCTTCGGGATATCGCCGGCCGCGAAGCCGATCACCAGGTGCCGCCCGCGCCAGGCAATGGAGCGGAATGCCGGCTCGGTATAGGGGCCGCCGACGGCATCGTAGATCACGTCCACGCCCTTGCCGCCGGTGAGTACCTTGATGCGCTCGCGCAGGTCCTCGGCGGAATAATTGATGGTCTCATCCGCGCCGTGCTGGCGGCACACCTCGAGCTTTTCCTCGCTCGAGGCGCAGGCGATGACGCGCGCGCCGAGCGCCTTCCCGACTTCGATGGCGGCGACGCCGACGCCGCCGGCGGCACCCAGCACCAGCAGGCTCTCGCCGGCCTTGAGTTGCGCGCGGTCGCGCAGCGCATGGTCGGTGGTGCCGTACGTGAGCACGAAGGACGCGGCCGCCTCGAAGCTCATGCCCGCGGGCATGGGCAGCAGACGCCCGGACTCGGTTTTCACTTCCTCCGCGAAGGCGCCGAAGGTGGTGACAGCAATCACCTTGTCGCCGGGCTTGACGTTGTGTACGCCCGCGCCCACCTCCTTCACGACGCCCGCCAGCTCGCTTCCTGGCGAGAACGGCAGCGGCGGCTTGACCTGGTACTTGTTCTGGATGATGAGCACGTCGGGAAAATTGACGCTCGCCGCCTTGACGCTGATGACGACTTCGCCGGCGCCGGCCTTCGGCGAGGGCACGTCCTCGAGCACCAGCGACTCGGGCGGGCCGAATTGCTTGCAGAGCAGGGCTTTCAAGCAGTTCTCCTGCGGCAGCTACGTCGATCGCGAGGCGAGTCCGCCGTCGATCGAGACGATACAGCCGGTGGTATAGGCTGAGCGCTCCGAGGCCAGGAACGCCACCATCCAGGCGATCTCCTCGGGCGTCGCGGGGCGGCCGAAGGACATGCCGGCGAACAGCTCCTGGTAGCGCTCCGGATCGCCGAACTTGGCCTCGGCCCGCTGTCGGAACAGGCTCTTCAACCGGTCGGTGGCCACCGGCCCCGGATTGATACCGACGACGCGAATGCCGTCTGCGTGGGACGCACCGCCGAGCGTGCGGGTGAATGCCATCAGTCCGGCGTTGGCCGTACTGCCGGCGATGTAGCTGGCGTCGAGCTTCTCGCCCGCATTGCCGAGGATATTGACGATGACGCCGGACTTTCTCGCTTTCATGCGCGCGTAAACCTGGCGCGTAAGGTTGAGGTAGCCGAACACCTTCAGGTCCCAGGCGCGACGCCAGGTGTCCTCGTCCACGCGCAGCAGGTCGCCACCCGGGATCGCGCCGGCGTTGTTCACCAGGATGTCGAGCTCCCCGGCCCATTCAGCCAGCGCCTCGGCGGCGCCGCGCTGCGACAGGTCGGCGGCCCGGAACTTGTGGCGGCTCGCCGCGGGGGGGTTGCGCGCGGCGATCATCACCTCGCAGCCCTCGTCGGCGAGTGCGCAGGCGCAGGCCCAGCCGATGCCCTTCGAACCGCCGGTCACCAGCGCGCGTTTGCCCTTAAGATTGAGTTCCATCGTCTGACAGTCTACCAACATGCCCCACATCACCACCAACGACGGCGTGAAACTGCACTATGAGGAAGCGGGCGTCGGAACGCCGATCGTCTTTGTGCACGAATTTGCCGGCGACCTGCGCAGCTGGGAGCCGCAGTTCGCGCACTTTTCGCGCCGCTACCGCTGCATTGCCTACAACGCGCGCGGCTACCCGCCCTCGGACGTCCCCGAGAGCATGGAGCGCTACTCGCAGGATCTCGCCCGTGATGACGTCCTCGCCGTCCTGGACGGGCTGAAGATCCAGCGCGCCTACGTCGTCGGCCTGTCCATGGGCGGCTTTGCCTCGCTGCATTTCGGCATCAAGTACAGCGCCCGCGCGCTCGGGCTGGTGGTGGCCGGCTGCGGCTATGGCGCGGTAGCGGCGCAGCGGGAGGCGTTCCAGCAGTCCTCGCGCGCCAATGCCAAGCTGATGCTCGAGGAGGGCATGGCCAAGTTCGCCGCGACCTACGGCCACAACGCCACGCGCCTGCAGCTGCGCGACAAGGATCCGCGCGGCTTTGCGCTCTACATAAAATACCTGACGGAGCATTCGGCGCAGGGCTCCGCGAATACGATGCTTGGCTACCAGGCGCGCCGGCCCTCGCTGTACGACCTGAAGAAGGAAATGGCGGGCATCACCGCGCCGACGCTGGTGGTCTGCGGAGACGAGGACGATGCCACGCTCGAGCCGGGGCTGCTGATGAAGCGCACCATCCCGAAGATGGGACTGGTGGTGCTGCCGCGCAGCGGCCACGGGCTCAACCTCGAAGATCCGGCGCTGTTCAACCGCATCGTCGAGGATTTCTTCCACCAGGTGGAAAGCGGGCGCTGGGCATGAGCGCCGGAAAACTGACCGTGGAAAAGCGCGGCGCCGTGGGTTGGGTCGTGTTCGACCAGCCGGCGAAGAAGAACGCCATCAACGATGCCATGTGGCGCGGCATTCCCGAGGCGATGGCGCGCTACGACGCCGACCCGGAGATCCGCTGCGTGGTGTTCCGCGGCGCGGGCACCGAAGCCTTCGCTGCAGGCGCGGACATCTCCGAGTTCGAGAAGATCCGCGCGCACCGGGCCGCCGTGGGCGAATACGACGGGTTGCTCGACCGCGTGCTGCATTCGATCCAGGATTCGCGCAAGCCCTCGGTGGCGCTGATCCACGGTTTTTGCATGGGCGGGGGTCTCGAAGTCGCGCTCGCCTGCGATCTGCGCTACTGCGGATCTTCGGCGCAGTTCGGCATCCCGGCGGCGAAACTCGGCCTCGCCTACAACGTCGAAGGCCACAAGCGGCTGCTGGAGACGGTAGGCCACGCGCGGGCGCGCGAAATCATGTTCCTCGGCCGGCGCTATCCGGCCGCCGAAGCCCTGGCGATGGGGCTGGTGCAACGCGTGCTGCCGGACGCCGAGCTCGACACCTATGTGGAGGGCGTGATCGCGACGCTCATCGAGAACGCGCCGCTCAGCATTGCCAACTCCAAGACCATCCTCGAGGAGTACGCGAAGTCCGACGGCCTGGCCGAGCAGGAACGCATGCGCGCGGCGATCGATCGCTGCGCGAAGAGCGAGGACTACGAGGAAGGGCGGCGCGCGTTCATGGAGAAACGCAAACCGCAGTTCAAGGGACGATGACCATGAAGATCAAGGCAATCCGCGCGCGCGCGGTGGCGGCGCCGATGAAACGGCCGCTCGCCACCAGCACCGGTACGCTTACCGAGACGGCGCTGCTGCTCATCGACCTGCAGACCGACAGCGGCATCGTCGGGCGCTCCTACCTGTTCGGCATCGGCCGCCACAACCTCAAGCCGATCGCGGCGCTGATGGCGGCCATGGCGGAGATGCTCGCGGGCGACGCGGTAGCGCCCTTCGAGCTCGAGGCAAAGCTCAGGAAACGCTACACGCTGCTCGGTGTGCATAACATCGTGCTGTTCGCCATGTCGGGGATCGACATGGCCGCCTGGGACGCGCTCGGCCAGGCGCACAAGCTGCCGCTGGTACGCCTGCTGGGCGGGACGCCGCGACCGGTGCGCGCCTACAACTCCAATGGACTGGGCATCATGCCGCTGCGGCCCCTGGTGAAGGAGGCGGTCGAACTGGTGCGAGAGGGATTCGGCGCGGTCAAGCTGCGCCTTGGCCGTGCCAGCGCGCGCGACGACCTCGGGGCCTTGCGCGCGGTGAAGAAATCGATCGGGCCGACAATCGTGCTGATGGTCGACTTCAACCAGGGCCTCACCGTAGCGGAGGCGATCCGGCGCGGGCGCATGATCGACGAGGAGGGCGGCGTGACCTGGATCGAGGAGCCGGCGCGCGCGGACGATTTCGCGGGTAACGCGCGCATCGCGCGCGACGTCGCCACCCCGATCCAGATCGGCGAGAACTTCATGGGTCCGGAGCAGATGGCGCAGGCGCTCGCCGCTGGCGCCTGCGACTACGCCATGCCCGACGTGCAAAGAATCGGCGGCGTCACCGGCTGGATGCGCGCCGCGGCGCTGGCGCAGGCGGCGGGCATGGAAATGTCCAGCCACCTGTTTCCCGAGTTGAGCTGCCACCTGCTCGCAGTAACGCCGACCTGCCACTGGCTGGAGTACGTGGACTGGGCGGCGCCGATCCTGCGCGAGCCCCTGCGGCTCAAGGACGGCCACGTGCTGATCCCGGAGCGGCCGGGCAGCGGCATGCAATGGGACGAGAAGGCGGTGCGGCGGTTCCAGATCTGATGTTCACGCGCCACTATCCGCACTGGCCGCCGGGCGTACCGAAGTCTCTCTCGGTGCCGCGCACCAGCCTGTACTACAACCTCGAAGTGAGCGCGCGCCGCTACCCGGACAAGGCCGCGCTGGTCTACTACGGCACCGGCATCACTTACGCCGAGTTGCTGTGCTCGGCCGAAGCGCTCGCGGGCTTCCTGCAGCAGGCCTGCGGCGTGCGGCGCGGCGACCGCGTGCTGCTCTACGCGCAGAACAGCCCGCAATTCGTCATCGGCTACTACGCCATCCTGCGCGCCGACGCGGTGGTGGTGCCGGTGAACCCGATGAACAAGCGCGACGAGCTCGCGTACTACATCTCGGATTCCGACGCGCGCGTGATCGTCGGCACGCAGGATCTGTACAGCGAGCTCGAGCCGCACCTGGGCAAGGGGCTCGCGCATTGCGTATTGGGGACATACTCCGATTACCTGCGCCAGGCCACGGACCTCAACGTGCCGGATTCGGTGCGGGCGCCGCGGATCGCGGCGGCGAATTGGAACGACGCCCTGGCTGCCGGGCATGCGCCCGCGCCGCACGCCGCCAGCCCAGACGACATCGCCGTGCTGCCCTATACCTCGGGGACCACGGGGCATCCCAAGGGTGCGATGCTCTCGCATTCCAACCTGTTGGCCACCAGTACCGGCGCCTGCACCTGGTTCGAGTCCTCCAGCGAGTCCGTGGTGCTCGGTGTGCTACCGCTGTTCCATCTCACCGGCATGCAGGCCAACATGAATGCGCCGATTCAGGTCGGCGCCACCTCGGTGCTGATGACGCGCTGGGACCGCGACGTCGCCGCCGAGCTGATCCAGCGCTGCCGGGTAACGGGGGTGACTGGCATCACCACCATGATCGTGGATTTCCTCGCCAACCCGAACCTGCAGAAGTACGACCTGTCGTCGCTGGTGCGCATTGGCGGTGGCGGTGCCGCGATGCCCGAGGCCGTGGCGGCGAAGCTGCAGGAACGCATCGGCTTGCCTTTCATCGAGGGCTACGGTCTTACCGAGACCTCTGCACCCTCGCACGCCAACCCGCCGCACCGGCCCAAGCGCCAGTGCGCCGGCATTCCCTATTTCGACACCGACTCGCGCGTCATCGACCCGGTGAGCCTCGAGGAGCTCGGGCCGAACGAGGTGGGCGAGATCATCACCCACGGCCCGCAGGTATTCCAGGGCTATTGGAAGCAGCCCAAAGCCACCGCCGATGCCTTCATCGAGCACGACGGCAAGAAGTTCTTCCGTACCGGCGACCTCGGCTATTACGACGAAGAAGGCTACTTTTTCATCACCGACCGCCTGAAGCGCATGATCAACGCCTCGGGATTCAAGGTGTGGCCGGCGGAAGTCGAATCCATGCTCTACGCCCACCCCGACATCCAGGAGGCCTGCATCATCGGCTCGCGCGACGCGCACCGCGGCGAGACGGTGAAGGCGGTGGTGGTGCTGAAAGCCGCCTCGCGCGGGCGCGTGCACGAGGACGATGTGATTTCCTGGGCCAGGGAGCACATGGCCGCGTTCAAGGTTCCCCGCCTGGTCGAGTTCGTGGAGCAACTGCCCAAGACCGCCACCGGCAAGGTGTTCTGGAGAAAATTGCAGGAAGAGGAGAATAGACGATGCGACGTTGGTTGATTTTTCTGGCCTTCGCGGCGTGCCCGGCCTGGGCGCAGGTGAGCGTCGAGCAGCCCTGGAGCCGCGCCACGCCGCCGGGCGCGACGATCGGTGCCGGCTTCATGCAGCTCAAGAATGCAGGCGGCACCGCCCAGCGCGTCGTCGGTGCTTCCTCGCCCGTGGCCGGTCGCGTGGAAATGCACGTCACAACGCGCGAAGGCGACGTGATGAAGATGCGTCAGGTACAAGCCTTCGACATCCCTGCGGGCGGCAGCTTCGAGCTGAAGCCGGGTGGTGTCCACCTGATGCTGGTAGACCTGAGACGTCCGCTGAACAAAGGCGAGAAGGTGCCGCTGACGCTGAAGCTGGAAAAAGGCGGCGAGCTGAAAGTCGACTTGACGGTCGAGGAGATAGGCGCGCGCCGGCCGGCGCAGCCGCGCTAGAACAGCTGCTTGCCAACCCACCAGGCGATGCCGGCGACGAAGGCGGAGCAGGGAATCGTCAGCACCCATGCCCAGACGATGTTGCCGGCCACGCCCCAGCGCACCGCGGAAGTCGACTGCGCCGAGCCGGCGCCCACGATCGCCCCGGTGATGGTATGCGTGGTCGACACGGGAATGCCGAAGCCCGTGGCGACGAACAGCATCACCGCGCCGCCCGTCTCGGCGCAAAAGCCGCCCACCGGCTTGAGTTTGGTGATGCGCTGCCCCATGGTCTTGACGATGCGCCAGCCGCCAAAGGCGGTGCCGAGCGCGATGGTCACATAGCAGGCCACCACCACCCACATCGGTACCGGGTCCTGGGTGCCCAGATAGCCGGCGGCGATCAGCAGCATCCAGATGATGCCGATGGTTTTCTGCGCATCGTTGCCGCCGTGGCCCAGGCTGTAGAGCGATGCCGACACGAGCTGCATGCGCCGGAACCAGCGGTCCACGCGCGAAGGCGTCGCGCGCACGAACAGCCAGCTCACCGCCAGCATCAGCAGCGCGCCCAATACCATGCCCATCAGCGGCGCGATTAGGATGAAAGCGCAGACCTTGAGGATGCCGGCGGGAACCAGCGCCCAGGTCCCGGCCTTGGCCACCGCGGCCCCCACCAGCCCGCCGATCAGCGCGTGCGACGAGGAAGACGGCAGGCCGTAAACCCAGGTGACAAGGTTCCAGACGATGGCGCCCACCAGCGCCCCGAACACCAGGTGGTGGTCGACGACGCCCTGGTCGACGATGCCGCGGCCGATGGTGGTCGCCACCTTGAGCTGGAACACGAACAGCGCGGCGAAATTGAAGAACGCCGCCATCAGCACCGCCTGGTAGGGCTTGAGCACCCGCGTCGAGACCACCGTGGCGATGGAGTTGGCGGCGTCGTGGAAGCCATTCATGAAATCGAAGGCGAGCGCGACCAGCACCAGCGCGATCACCACGCCCAGCCCGATCTGGCCCGTCGCGCCGACATCCATCAGGAGTTTTCCAGCACGATGCCTTCGACGACGTTGGCGACGTCTTCGCAGCGGTCGGTGATGGTCTCCAGCAGGTCGTAGATCACGCGCATCTTCATCACCTGCCTGAGGTCGTTCTCCTCGCGGAACAGCTTGGAGAGCGCGGCGCGCATCACGCGGTCGGCGTCCGACTCAAGGCGGTCGATTTCCTCGCAGAGTCTGAGGATCGCCTCCGAACGCTTCACGTTGGTGAGCAAGCCGACGACGGTCTTCACGCGCTCGCAGCACATCTGGCAGATTTCGGCGAGCTGCTTGGCCTCCGGTGTGACGCTGCGCAGGTCGTAGAGCGCGACCGACTCGGCCACGTCCTGGATCAGGTCCAGGATGTCGTCCATGGTGGTGATCAGCTGGTGGATCTGGTCGCGGTCAAACGGCGTAATGAAGGTCTTGTGCAGCAGGGTGATGCAATCGTGCGTCACCTTGTCCGCTGCCCGCTCGGCGGCGTCGATGCGCTGTGCGTGCGCGTCGAGCTCGCTGAAGCCGCCGATCATGGTCGCCAGTTCGCGGCTGCCCTCGACGATGTACTCGGCATGCGCGTTGAACAGTTTGAAAAAATTTCCCTCGCGGGGCATCAGGCGTCCGAGCATGTGTGCTCCCTAGTCGGTGTATCCGAGGCCGGCATTCCGCAATTTTAGGAGATCGGCGGCGCCGAAACCCCATTGCGCGAGCGCGGCGCGGCCGCCGGCGCCGCGCTCAGGCGGTTCGCGCGGCACTGCGGTCGGTGTCGCCGAAAAACGCGGAGCCGGGGATGGCTGCTCGACACGCGCCACGTTGACGAAGTTCCCGCGCGCTTCGTTATGCGGATGCCGTTTCGCCTCCGAGAACGTCAGCACCGGCGCGAAGCAGGCGTCCGAGCCCTCGAACACCGCGCACCACGCGTCGCGCGTCTTCGACTTGAACGCGTGTGCGAATGCCTCGCGCATCTCCGGCCAGCGCGCGCGCTCGTTCTGTGGCGGCAGGCCGCTCAGCTGCAGGCGCTGCACCAGTTCCTCGAAGAACTTGGCTTCGATGGCGCCGATGGCCACGTACTTTCCGTCGCTGGTCTCGTAACAGTCGTACCAGGGTGCGCCGGTGTCGAGGACATTCGCGCCACGCTCCTCGCTCCAGCGATTCGCGGCGAGGAAGCCGGAAAACATCGCGGCCAGGAGCGACGCGCCCTCGACCATGGCGGCGTCCACGACCTGGCCCTGGCCGGTGCGTTGCGCATGCAGCAGACCGCAGGCGATGCCAAAGCCGAGCAGCATGCCGCCGCCGCCGAAGTCGCCGACCAGATTGAGCGGCGGCACCGGCGCCTGCCCCTTCCTGCCGAAGGCGTGCAGCACGCCGGCGAGCGCAATGTAGTTGATGTCGTGCCCCGCGCGCGGCGCGAGCGGCCCGTCCTGTCCCCAGCCGGTCATGCGGCCGTAGACCAGTTTTGGATTGCGCTTGAGGCAGGCGTCCGGCCCGAGCCCGAGCCGCTCCATGACACCGGGGCGAAAACCCTCGATGAGCGCATCGGCGCGCGATACCAGGTCGAGCGCCGCGCCGGCCGCGCCCGGCGCCTTCAGGTCGAGCGTCACCGAGCGTCGGCCGCGCAGCATCACGTCCATCCAGCGTTCCCGCTTGAGGCCGAGGTCGCTGCCGCCGGGACGGTCCACCAGCAGCACGTCCGCGCCCATGTCGGCGAGCAGCATGCCGGCGAACGGCCCGGGGCCGATGGCTTCGAACTCCAGTATCTTGATGCCGGCGAGCGGGCCCATGGTCGATTCCTGCGCTGCAACCCGCGCATGCTACGCGTCAGGGCTGGTGCATGCCCAGCGCGGCCTCGATATTGCGCACCATCGCCACCAGGCGCGGGCCCAGGTCTTCCTCCAACTGGCCTTTTTTCAGCACAAAAGCAGGCACGGCGCAGTTGAATGCCATCACTTCGCCGTCCACCGTGCGCTGCATCGGCACGCCGACGGCGTATACCTCGCGCCGTATTTCGCCGAGCGAAACGCAGAAGCCGCGGCTGCGGATCTCGTCCATCGCCTTGTCGATCTGCGGCCGATTCTTGCGGTGCATCTCGGGTTCCTTGACCTTCATCTGGTTGAGCAGCGCCTCGCGCTCGGGTGGCGTGCAGGAGGCGACGAAGGCGCGGCCGATCACCGACTGGGCGATGGGCACCGCGGTGCCGATATCGGGCAGCGTGGCGATGCCGTTGCCGCTGCGGCAGGACTCGACGTACACCATGCTCAGGCGGTCGCGCATGCCCATCGAGACCGAGCCGCTGCAGTAGTCGGCCAGTTCCTTCATCACCGGGCGCGCGATCTGGCGCACACTCATCGAAGCGAGCAGCGGATAGCCGATCGACAGCACCGCCGAGCCGAGTTGGTACTTGCCCAGGCGCATGTTGTGGCGCAGGTAGCCGAGCCTGGTCAGCGTGTAGGTGAGGCGCGAGACCGTCGGCTTGGGCAGCCCGGTGCGCACCGAGATCTCCTTGTTGCCCAGCATCGGCTCGAGTGGCGTGAAGCAGCGCAGCACTTCGAGGCCGCGCGCGAGCGTCGTGGCAAACTGGCGGTCGCCTTCGTGTTCGTAGCTGAACGGGGGCACGGCCGGGGAAAGCGGTGCGTTGGACTCGGGCGCGCCCATGGCGTCTCCTCTGGTTGTAGTCGCTGCGGCAGGGGATGCTGAAGAATGTTTCTCGTTTCGATATTCGGTCCACGGGCAATCCCTGTCAACTTAGTCGTACTAGATTTCACATAGAGAAACTACGAGAGGAATCATGGCCCTCAAGGCGTCCGAATCCCCCTTCGACCTGAGCGGTAAGGTTGCCCTGGTCACGGGGTCTACGCGCGGCATCGGCAAGTCGATCGCCGAGGAAATGGCGCGGGCTGGCGCCAAGGTGGTGGTCTCCAGCCGCAAGGCCGAGGCCTGCGAGCAGGTGCGCGCCGAGTTCGAGCAGCGGGGCTATGAAGTGCTGGCGCAGCCCTGCAACGTGTCGAGGAAGGAGGAGCTGCAGGCGCTGGTGGACGCGACAGTGAAGCGTTGGGGCCGTATCGATATCGCCGTTTCAAACGCCGCGTCGAATCCCTACTACGGGCCGTTGACCGCGATCCCGGATGACGCTTTCGACAAGATATTCAACAATAACGTGAAGAGCGTGCTGTGGCTTGCGGCGATGACGCTGCCCGGCATGGCCGAGCGCGGGGGCGGCAGCTACATCAGCGTAGGGTCGATCGGCGGCATCATCGCCAACACGGTGATCGGCGCCTACGGCATGTCCAAGGCCGCCGACCACATGCTGGTGAAGAACCTGGCCGCCGAGTGGGGCCCGAAAAACGTGCGCGTCAACGCCATCGCGCCGGGCCTGATCAAGACCGACTTCGCCAAGGTCCTGTGGGAGGACCCCCAGCGGCGCAAGGAGCGGGAGGCCGCGACCCCGCTGCGGCGCCTAGGCGAGCCGAAGGACATCGGCGGCATCGCCGCGTTTCTCGCCTCCGACGCGGCTGCTTTCATCACCGGGCAGTGCATTGTGGCCGACGGCGGAGTTACGATCCTCTGAAATGCTCGGGCACCAAAGGGAGAATGGCCATGCCGCAGATGCTCCGCTCCGCGCTCGCCGCCGGCGATTTCATCGTCGCGCCGGGCGTGTTCGAGATGTTTTCCGCGAAGATCGCCGACCGCATGGGCTTCAAGGCCCTTTACATGACCGGCTACGGCATCTCAGCCTCGCACCTCGGCTTGGCGGATGCCGGCCTGGTCACCTATCGCGACATGGTCGAGCGCGCGCGCACTATCGCCCAGGGGACCGCCACGCCCCTGATCGCGGACGCGGACACCGGCTTCGGCGGACTGGTCAACGTGCGCGAGACGGTGCGCGGCTACGAGGCCGCCGGCGTGCAGGCAATCCAGATCGAAGATCAGGAGATGCCGAAAAAGTGCGGTCACACGCCCAATCGCCGCGTGGTGCCACTCGCCGACGCGGTGAAGCGCATCGAAGTCGCGGTGGAAGCGCGCCGCAGCAGCGATTTCCTCATCGTGGCGCGCACTGATGCGCGCACCGCGCTCGGTGTCGACGAGGCGATCCGGCGCGCCCGCGCGTTCGCGAAAGCCGGCGCCGACATCCTGTTTGTCGAGGCGCCGGAGTCCGAGGCCGAGTTCGCGCGCATCGGCAACGAGCTTGGCGGCGAGGCCAAGCTGCTTGCCAACATGGTGCCGACCGGCAGATCGCCGATGCTGCCGGCGGAAAAGCTCAAGGGCTTCGGTTTCCACATTGCCATCTACCCCGGCGCAGGCATGGGCGCGGCCTGCGCCGCACTGGAGTCCGCCTACGCCTATCTCAGAAAGAACGGATCGCTCGAGGGTTGCCCGGTGCCGTCCTTCGACATGCAGCGGCTGCACGATTTGGTCGGCTTTGCCGACATCTGGGAATTCGAGCGGCGCCACGTGGACCCGCAGGGCTGAAGCGATGGCGGGCCGCACGCTGTTCGACAAGGTCTGGGATCCGCACGTCATCGAGGAGCTGGGTGACGGAGTGCAGCTGCTGCACGTCGACCGGCACCTGATGAACGAGCTCTCCGGCCACCGCGGCCAGCTCGAAATCGCGCAGCGCGGTCTGAAGATGCGAAATCCGGAGCTGGCGATGGGCACGCTCGATCACGTCGTCTCCACGGCGCCGGGCCGGCGCGGCGGCCCGGCGCCCTGGGCCGAACGGATGATCGAAATCTTCCGCGTGGAGAGCGCTCGGGCGGGCTTTCCCGTGCACGACTTCGGCGACGACGGCCAGGGCATCGTGCACGTCGTGGGGCCGGAGCTCGGCTTTACGCTGCCGGGCGTCCTGCTCGTCTGCGGCGACAGCCACACCTGCACTCACGGCGCGCTCGGCGCGCTCGCCTGGGGTATCGGCACCAGCGAGCTCACGCACGTGCTCGCCACGCAGGCCATCGTGCAGCAAAAGCCGAAGACGATGCGCGTGCGCTTCGAGGGCACGCTGGCGCGCGGCGTCAGCGCCAAGGACATGATCCTCGCGCTCATCGGCAGACTTGGCACGGCGGGCGGCGCGGGCTACGCCGTCGAGTACGCCGGCGAGGCGATCACTGCGCTCGATCTGGAAGGGCGGATGACCGTGTGCAACCTGTCGATCGAGCTTGGCGCCAAGATTGGCATGGTGGCGCCCGATGAAAAGACCTACGCCTACGTAAAAGGCAGGCGCTATGCGCCTAAGGGTGATCTCTGGAAGCCTGCGCTCGCGCATTGGCGGGGCCTGCCGGGCGACGCCGATGCGCGCTTTGACGCCGAGCACGCCGTCGATTGCGCCGCGCTCGCGCCGCAGATCACCTGGGGTACCAGCCCCGAGGACGTGATCGGCGTGCACGAGATGATTCCGGACGCCAAGCCGGAAGCCCTCGCCTACATGGGGTTGGAGGCCGGCCGGCCGATCGCCGGCACGAAGGTGGACCGCGTCTTCATTGGCTCCTGCACCAATGCTCGGCTGAGTGACTTGCGTGCGGCGGCCGAGGTGGTGCGCGGGCACCGGGCCGCAGCGCACGTCAATGCCTGGGTGGTGCCGGGGTCGCAGCGCGTCAAGCGCGAGGCCGAGGCCGAAGGGTTGGACGACGCGTTCCGCGCCGCCGGCTTCGAGTGGCGCGAGCCCGGGTGCTCGATGTGCGTCGCGGCGAACGGCGACCGCGTCGAGCCGCGCGCACGCTGCGTATCGACGTCGAACCGCAACTTCGTCGGCCGGCAGGGACCGCAGGCGCGTACGCACCTTGCGAGCCCCGCGACGGCGGCAGCCGCTGCGATTGCCGGCGAAATCGCGGACGCCAGGGCGCTCTGATGGACAAGTTCGCCGTCCTCACGGCGGTCGCGGCGCCGTTCCCCCGCGATAACGTCGACACCGATTCCATCATTCGCATCGAGCGCTGCACCGGCACGCCGAAGGAGGCGCTCGGCCGGTACGCGTTCGAGATGGTGCGCTATCTGCCGGACGGCGCTGACAATCCGGACTTCGTCCTCAACCAGCCGCGCTACCGCGGGGCGCAGATCCTCGTCTGCGGCGAATTCTTCGGCACCGGCAGCTCGCGCGAAATGGCGGTGTGGGCGCTTGCCGGCATGGGCATCCGCTGCCTCATCGCGCCCTCGTTCGGCCAGATCTTTTACGGCAACTGCTTCCAGAACGGCGTCCTGCCGATCACTTTGCCGCCGGCGACGGCCGCGGCGCTGATGCGGCAGGCGAGCGACCCCGCCGCCGGACCCTTCAGCGTCGACCTCGAGCGCCAGACGGTGAACGGCGACATCGGTTTCGAGATCGGCGCGCGACGCAGGAAGATGCTGCTCGAGGGCCTCGACGAAATCGCGCTGACGCTGGCGATGGACGCGAAGATCGCGGACTACCAGGCGGCCGACCGCGAGCGGCGGCCGTGGATCCATTTTTTCCGGAACCCCTGACGAGGGGGTATTCTTTCGGTCTGGCAAGACGAGGAGCGGTCCCATGGATCTCAACTATTCCCAGGAAGAAATCGCGTTCCGCGACCAGGTGCGCGGCTGGCTGAAGGCCAACCTGCCGGCCGACCTGCGCGACAAGATCGCCAACTACGAGGAGCTGACGCGCGAGGACCTGATCCGCTGGCACAAGATCCTTGCCAAGCAGGGCTGGGTGGCGCCCTCCTGGCCCAAGGAATGGGGCGGCAATGACTGGAGCGTGGTGCAGCGCTACATCTTCGAGGAGGAGTGCGGCTACGCCGGCACGCCGCCGCTGATCGCGTTCGGGCTGTCCATGTGCGGCCCGGTGCTGCTCAAGTTCGGCAGCGACGCGCAGAAGAAGCGGTTCCTGCCGCGCATCTACAACGGCGACGATTTTTGGTGCCAGGGCTATTCGGAGCCGGGTTCGGGTTCGGACCTCGCGTCGCTGAAAACGAAAGCGGTACGCAGCGGCGATCACTACCTGGTCAACGGCCAGAAAACCTGGACTACGCTGGGGCATTGCGCCGACTGGATCTTCTGCCTGGTGCGCACCGATTTCGGCGCCGCCAAGCGCCAGGAGGGCATCTCGTTCCTGCTCATCGACATGAAGTCACCCGGCATCACCGTGCGGCCCCTGATCCTGATGGACGGCGGGCACGAGGTGAACGAAGTGTTCTTCGAGGACGTCAAGGTGCCGGTGGCGAACCTGGTGCACAAGGAAGGCGAGGGCTGGAGCGTGGCCAAGTACCTGCTGGGCCACGAGCGCATGAACACCGGTCGTATCGGCGCCTCCAAGCGCGAGCTGGCGAAGCTGAAGGAGTTTGCCGCGCAGCAGAAGAGTGGCGGCAAGTCGCTGATGGAGGATGCGCGCTTTCGCGATCGGCTGTCACGCGTGGAAGTCGAATTGATGGCGCTCGAGATCACCAACCTGCGGTTCCTCGATCGCATGCGGCGCACCGGCCAGCCGCCGGGGGCGGACGTGTCGATGCTGAAGATCAAGGGCACGGAAATCCAGCAGGGCCTGACCGAACTCATGATGCAGGCAGTCGGGCCGATGGCGCAGCCGTTCAAGGCGGTGAACGGAGATTCCGGATTCGATGAATTCACCGCGGCGATTGCGCCGCGCTACTGCAATTTCAGGAAGACGACGATTTACGCCGGGTCGAACGAGATCCAGCGCAACATCATCGCCAAAATGACGTTGGGCCTATAGCCATGAACTTCGACTATAACGAAGAGCAGCAACTGCTCGCCGACTCCGTGCGGCGCTTCATCCAGAAGGGCTACGAGTTCGAGGCGCGCAAGAAGATCGTCGCCTCGGCCGAGGGCTACAGCGAACCGGTGTGGAAGACCCTTTCCGAGATGGGGCTCACCGGCATTCCGTTCTCGCCGGATTACGGCGGTTTCGGCGGGGGCGCCATCGATTTGCTGAGCGTGATGGAGGCGTTTGGCGAGGGCTTGGTGGTGGAGCCCTTCCTCGCCACCCTGCTCGGCGCGCAGTGCGTGGCGCGCGCGGGAAGCGACGCGCAAAAGAAGGCGATCCTGCCTGCGGTGGTGGAGGGCAAGCTGAGGATGGCATTCGCGCATACGGAGAAGGGCGCTCGCTACGACCTTGGCCACGTGAATGCGACGGCGAAAAAGTCGGGCAGCGGCTGGACCCTGGACGGCGAAAAGGTGGTGGTGCTGGGCGCGCCGGCCGCGGCGAAGCTGGTGGTGTCGGCGAAGACGCCTGCGGGCGTGAGCCTGTTCCTGGTTGAGGCGAAGGCCGTGAACCAGAAGCCCTACCGCACGTTGGATGAGATGCGTGCGGCGGATGTCGTTCTATCCAGCACGCCCGGCGAGTTGCTGGGTAGCGAAGGCAAGGCGCTGGCGGTTGTCGAGGAAGTGGTGGATTTCGCTACGGCGCTGGTTTGCGCCGAGTCGGTGGGCGCGATGAAGTACGCCTGCGACAGCACGCTGGAGTACCTCAAGACGCGCAAACAGTTCGGCGTGCCGATCGGCACTTTCCAAGCGCTGCAACACCGCATCGTCGACATGTACGTCGCCTACGAGCAGGCGAAATCGATGGCCTTCCTTGCCTGCAGCCAGTCGGACTCGGCGGCGAACGCGAAGGAGCGCGCGCGCGCCATTTCAGCGGCGAAGATCAAGATCGCGGACAACGCGCGCCTCATCAGCCAGGAGGCGATCCAGTTGCACGGCGGCATGGGGATGAGCGAGGAACTGAAGGTAAGCCACAGCTTCCGGCGCCTGACCATGATCGCGCAGCAGTTTGGCGACGCGGACTACCACCTGGAGCGGTTCGCTAGCGCCTGAGGGGTAGTCCAGGACCGCGGATTGCGACCTGGGTGGAGTTGACCCGCTTTCGTGGACACTTCCCTAAGCTTGGTTTGGCGCCCCCGTCTCAGGCAAAGACTACGCTGAGCTTGCCTGCGGCTCGGCGCCGTGGTGCGTTTTTCACTACGATCTGAACGTCCCGGCCGAGGCTGGTCAGGCAATCGATCAATTTCCGTTCGGAGATTCCGCGGAATTGCCCGCGCAGGAGGCCGGAGAGCTTCGGCTGGGTGACGCCGAGAATCCTGGCGGCTTCTACTTGCGTCAGCTCCTGGCTGCGGATGATCTCGCTGATTTTCGCAACGAGCTGCGCTTTGACCAGCATTTCATCGGCGTCCGGATAGCCGAGGTCGCGGTAGACGTTGCCGCTGCCTTCGTGGATTTCGGTTCCGTCAATGACTTTGCGTTTGCTCATTTTCCAGCTCCTTGGCGCGCCGGCGCGGTACCAGCGTGCGGTCCAGTTGAGCACGCCGAAGGTGAACAGGCGCGCGAGCTGCGGGTCGCCCTGCATCAGCCCCTCGGCCTGGAGTTCGTCGGTCACCTTCTGCCACAGCGCGTCGTAGCGGTCCTTCAGCGCGATCACTCGGCGCCGGTTGGCCGGCGTGAGCGAGCGCCAGTCGTAGAGCATCACCGGGATGAAGTCGTGGCCGTCCTCGCGCAGGGTGCCCAGGTGCACGCGCACCAGCTTCCTGAACTTCGTCGCCGGCGGCAACTTGAGCGCCGCGACCGCCTCGAGGTGGCGCAGGCCGTCGGTCAGGCCCTGTTCCATGACCGCCAGCAGCATCTCCTGCTTGGTCTTGAAGTGGTAGAACGGGCTGCCCGAATGCATGTCCGCGGCGCGCGAGATGTCGCGGATCGAGGTGCCGTCGAAGCCCTGCTCACGGAATAGCCGCGCGCACACGCGCAGCAGGTCCTCGGGGCGGTTGCCGTTCTGCGCCGGCTTCTTGCGCGCCTTCCTCACTTGGTTTGCAGCCGCGGCAGGTCGGCGGGCGCCTCGATCTCCATGCGCAGCAGCTGCGCGGCGACCACCTTGCCGAGGTTGTCCATGCGTAGCGAGCGCGCCGCGCCGCCCTGCAGGGCGCGGTTCAGCATGATCTTCAGCGCCAGGATGTTGTCCAGCGGCCACAGCTCCACCGGCCCCTCGCACTGGTCGCGAAAGTGAGCGGCGACGCGCTCGGGGGTCACCTCGCGCTTGAGCACCGCGTAGGTCGGCGCATCCCAGGCAAAGAGGCCGATGTCCGCGCGGTCGGCTTTGTCGCCGGAGCGCGCGTGCGCGATTTTCCACAGCGGCACGCGCATCAGATTTTCTCCACGGCGATTTCCACTTTCGACTCCATCAGCTCCCGCGCCACCAGCGTCGGCCAGATGCCGAGCAATTCCTTCGCGCCCTGCACGCCTTTCATGCTGCCCACATAGGGCGGGCCGGAGAGGCCCAGCCACGGAAACAACCGTCCGTAGGCGTCCGCCACCTTGCGTTCCCGCGTACGGATGGTCATGCGCAGGAAACATTCATTCAGCTGGTCGCGATAAGTCGGATCGGCATTCGCGCCAAGCAGCGAGTTGTAGCCGATGTATTCGACGTTCGTGTCCTCGACTGGCCAGCCGCGTTCGGCGACCAGGATTCTGATCGTTTCCGCCGCCTTTTTGCATTTCGCGTAGGCCTGCGGCCAGGAAAAGCCGATCATGCCGGTGCCCATCCAGCCGTCGTGGTAGCCGCCCACGATCTTGAGTTTGTCCGGGCGCGGCGCGCCGCGCGCACCTGTGAGTTTCACGCGGTCGCCGCCCTGGTCGTCGATTTTGATCGCGCCCATGTCCAGCACCACGTCGGGCGAGACGTAGGCATGCGGGTTGTGCACTTCGTAGAGCAGCTGCTGGCGCAGCGTGTCGAAGGAGACGCGGCCCCCGGTGCCCGGCGCCTTGGTGAACAGTGCGCTCGCGTCCGCGCCCACCTCGGCGATCGGATAGCCCAGGTGCGCGTAATCGGGAATCCCGGCCCATTCCGCCGCCGAGCCGAAGTTGCCGCCCGAGCCCTGGCCGGAACATTCCAGCAGGTGGCCGACGGTAAGGCCGAGCGCAAGCTTGTCCCAGTCGTCCCATTTCCAGCCCAGTTCATGCACCAGCGGCGCGAGCGACAGCGCCGCGTCCGCCACGCGCCCGGTGAGCACGATGTCCGCGCCCTGCTCGAGCGCGCGCACGATCGGTTTCGCCCCCAGGTAGGCGTTGGCGAACAGCATGCGGCTGCGCACCGTGTCGAGGGCGGCGCCGGTGTCCATGTGCGCGAGCGGCTCGCCCGCGGCGCGCAGTTCGTCCAGGCGCTCCAGCGCCGAGTCGCCGCTCACCGTGGCGATGGTGGCCTTCCAGCCTTTTTCGCGGAACGTGCGTGCGATCGCCTCGCGCGCGCCCTGCGGGTTGAGGCCGCCAGCGTTGAGGATGAACTTCACGCCGTGCTTCACGGCGAGCGGCCACAGCTCGGCAAGCATCGGCGGGCCGTCGCGCGCGTAACCCGCGGACGGATCCTTCTGCCGGTCCTTCTGCAGGATCGCGAGCGTCAGCTCGGAAAGGTGGTCGGAGGCGATGTACTGCACGCTGCCGCGCTCGATCGAGGCGCGCACCGGCTGCCAGGAGTCGCCGTAAAAGCCGAGACCGGCGCCGATCCTGACCGACTTCATTTCGCCGTGGGCATGGCGCGCTCGATGAGCGCGTCGAACGGGACATTGGGCGCCAGGGTGCCGAAGGCGCCCGTCCAGTCCGCGCCCAGGCGCGCGCGGACGAAGGCCTCGAACACCAGGGCAGGGGAGTGGCGTGCGAGCAGGCTCGCCTGCAGCGCGAGCGCCAGGTCCTGCGTCAGGCGCCGCGCGGAGGATTCATGCTCGGAGGCGTCCTGCAGCCGGTCCTTGAGCGAGGCGCAGAACGCATCGTAGGCGCGGTGCCTGCCGGCGGCCGCGTCCAGCTCGGCGGCCACGGCCTCGATCACGTCGGGGGCTTTTCTCAGCGCGCGCAGTACGTCCAGGCACATGACGTTGCCGGCGCCTTCCCAGATGGAATACGGGGAGTATTTGTGGTGTGTGTCAGAAACCTCGTGCTACGTGCGAAATGTCCTGCCGAAACAAGGATGACCTTGCTGGCGCCGCCCCCGATCTGGCCGGCGCCCTTTCGCCCGAATCTGTGGTCGCCACTGTCCTTGTGAGCGGACCTGCCGTGACGATCTCTGACATTTGCCATGTGCCCCCCCGGCCCGGCCGGATTTCCGGCGGCGCGACGAGATTATGCGGCCTTGGTCGCGCACCCGGCAAACAGGACTTTGCGTCAAAAAGCGTAAAATCGCCAGCGGCTGCGGTCCGGTTGACTCCTCGACCCGGGATGCGCCGCCGGACAAGACTCGAAGCGCCGGAATGACAAACGTTTCCGACATCGCCAAGCTGGTCGCGGGAGAGTCCCTGGACGCCGATCCGGCGGAGACCCGGGAGTGGCTCGACGCGCTCGATGCGCTGCTCGCCAGCTCCGGCAAGGAGCGCGCGCGCTATGTGATGGGGCGGCTCGGCGAGCACGCCGGCGCGCTCGAGGTGCAGATGCGGGCGCGCTTCAACACGCCTTACTGCAACACCATCTCGCCGCAGGAGCAGCCCCCGTTCCCGGGGGATTTCACCATCGAGCAGCGGCTCGCCTCGATCATCCGCTGGAACGCGCTCGCCATGGTGGTGCGCGCCAACCGCGCGCACGCCGAGCTTGGCGGCCACATTGCGAGTTTTGCCTCGGCGGCGGACCTGTTCGAGGTCGGCTTCAACCATTTCTTCCGCGGCCATCAGGCCGACCCGGGCGCCGACCTGGTGTATTTCCAGCCGCACTCGGCCCCGGGGGTCTACGCACGCGCCTTCCTGGAGGGGCGGCTCACCGACGCCCAGCTCGACAGCTACCGGCGCGAGACCGGCGGCCAGGGCCTGTCTTCCTACCCGCATCCCTGGCTGATGCCGGAGTTCTGGCAGTTCCCCACCGGTTCCATGGGACTGGGGCCGCTGAACGCCATCTACCAGGCGCGCTTCATGCGCTATCTGGAGCAGCGCGGCGTGCTGAAAACCGAAGGCCGCAAGGTGTGGGCCTTCCCGGGGGACGGCGAAATGGACGAGCCCGAGTCGCTGGCGGGCCTGTCGATCGCTGCGCGGGAAGGCCTCGATAACCTGATTTTCGTCGTCAACTGCAACCTGCAGCGCCTGGACGGGCCGGTGCGCGGCAACAGCTCGATCATCCAGGAGCTGGAGGGCCTGTTCGCCGGCGCGGGCTGGAACGTGGTGAAGCTGATCTGGGGCAGCGACTGGGATCCGCTGTTCGCGCGCGACCGCGAGGGCGTGATCCTGCGGCGCCTGCACGAGACCGTGGACGGGGAGTTCCAGACCTACGCCGCCACCGACGGGCGCTTCAACCGCGAGCATTTCTTCAACAAGTACCCGGAGCTGAAGGCGCTGGTGGCCGAGCTTACCGACGACGACATCGACCGCCTGAAGCGCGGCGGCCACGATCCGGTGAAAATTTATTCGGCGTATCACGCCGCGGTGAACCACAAGGGCCAGCCCACGGTGATCCTCGCCCAGACCAAGAAAGGCTACGGCATGGGCACCTGGGGCCAGGGCAAGATGGGCACCCACCAGCAGAAGAAACTCGACGACGAAGCGCTGAAGGCGTTCCGCGACCGCTTCGCGCTGCCGCTCTCGGACGAGGATGTGACCGGCCTCAAGTTCTATCGCCCCGCGGCGGATGCGCCTGAGATGCGCTACCTGCACGCGAAGCGCGAGCGGTTGGGTGGCTACCTGCCGGAGCGCAGGACGGAATCGCTGCGGCTAGCGTTGCCCGGGCGCGCGGCATTTGCCAAGGTGCTGGAGGGTTCCGGCGGGCGCGAGCAGTCCACCACCATGCAGTACGTGCAGCTGCTGGCGCAACTGCTCAAGGACCCCGGCCTGGGCAAGCACGTCGTGCCGATCGTCGCGGACGAGGCGCGCACCTTCGGCATGCAGTCGCTGTTCCGCAACTTCGCCATCTACTCGCCGCACGGCCAGCTCTACGAGCCCGAGGACCGCGAGGAGCTGCTCTATTACAAGGAAGCGAAGGACGGCCAGATCCTGGAGGAGGGCATCACCGAGGCGGGCGCGCTCGCCTCATGGATCGCGGCGGCGACCAGCTACAGCACGCACGGCGTGCCGATGCTGCCGTTCTACATCTTCTATTCGATGTTCGGCTTCCAGCGCGTGGGCGACCTGATCTGGGCCGCCGCGGATTCGCGCTCGCGCGGCTTCCTGATGGGCGCCACCGCCGGGCGCACCACGCTCGCGGGCGAGGGTCTGCAGCACCAGGACGGCTCGAGCCACCTTTCCGCATCGACCATTCCGAACTGCGTCGCCTACGACCCCTGCTACGGCTACGAACTCGCGTTGATCCTGCAGGACGGCGTGCGGCGCATGCTGGAGGCGGAAGAGGATGTTTTCTATTACGTCACCGTGATGAACGAGAACTACGCACACCCGGCGCTGCCGGCGGGCGCGGAGGAGGGCGTGCTCAAGGGCATGCACCGCGTGCGCGCGGCGGGGAAGGGCAAGAAGCACGTGCGGTTGCTGGGCGCCGGCGCGATTCTGCGCGAGGCACTTGCGGCCGCGGAAGTGCTGGAGGAACAGCATGGCGTTGCTGCGGAAGTCTGGTCGGTGACCAGCTTCACGGAGTTGCGCCGCGACGGGCGCACGGCGAAGAAGAGCTGGGTGGCGCAGTGCCTCGAGGACGGCAAAGGCCCGGTGATCGCCGCGAGCGACTACGTGAGCGCGCTCGCCGACCTGATCCGCGAATGGGTGCCGGGGCGCTACGTGACGCTGGGCGCCGACGGCTTCGGCCGCAGCGACACGCGCGCGAAGCTGCGCGCGCACTTCGGCGTGGACCGGGACAGCATCGTGCAGGCGGCGCTCGGCGAGCTCGGACGGGCGTAACGATTGCGGCGGTTTCTGGCAAGGCCTTGGTACCGTGCACCTGCAGCACTTAGGAGCAAATGACAAAAATGAGCGCAAAGGTCCCGGCGGCTTCCGGTCGCGTGCCCAGCCCGGAAGCGGGCACGAGCGCGCAAGTCACACCCATCGCCGGCGCGCCGATCACCTCCAGGCTCGCGGACCAGCCGCTCCTGCAGCCGATCGTGCGCAAATTTGTTGGCCGGCTTCGCGAGCGGTTGCATGACGTGGCCCGGGCGGAAGCGAGCGGCGATTTGGTTGAAATTGCCGGGTTCGCTCACTGGCTGAAGGGTTTGGCGGGCTCGATGGGATACGACTATTTCACCGGACCGGCCCTCGAGCTGGAGAAAGCGGCGAAAGCCGGAGACCGCGCGCGCACTGAGCAGCTGATCGGCGAGATTCGGCTTGCGGCAGAACGGATTGTGGTGCCGGGCGAAAAATCGCCCGCCGCGTGAGCGCTTAAGGATCTTCCGATGGCCACGGAACGACGCATGGATCAGGGCGGGGACCGGCGCGAGAACATCGACATCACCTGGAGCAGCGTAGGCGAGGCGCTGATCATGATGGTGGACGACGAGCCGCTGGTCATCGAGATGACGCAGGCGTTACTCCAGCGCGCCGGCTACCGGCGATTCGTGTCCACGTCGGACTCCACCGAAGCGCTACCCATGCTGCTGCGCGAGCGCCCGAGCGTGCTGCTGCTCGACATCAACATGCCGAAGGTCAGCGGATTCGAGGTGCTGGCCAGCATCCGGGCGAACAAGGCCGTGCGCAGAATTCCGGTGATCGTGATGACCGTGGCCGACGACGCCGAAACGAAGCTCAAGGCGCTCGAGCTTGGGGCGATGGATTTCCTGCGCAAGCCGGTGGACCCGAGCGAGCTTGCGCTGCGCCTGAGGAACTCGCTGGCCGCAAAGGCGCACGAGGATTACCTCTCGCATTACGACGCGACGACCGGGTTGCCGGGCCGCCTGCGCTTCATTGAACAGCTGGAAAGTGCAATGGAGGAATCGCGGCAAGCAGGCTCGAGCGGCGCCTTGCTGCTGTTCAACCTGGACCGGTTCAAGCAGGTGAACGAGGCGCTCGGGCCGGCGGCGGGCGACCTGGTGCTGCAGGTATCGGGGGCGCGCCTCGCAACGGAGCTCAAGGACATGGACCGGGAGCAGGTTTTCGGCGAGGAAGCGCGTGCAGGCTATGTCGCTCGCTTCGGCGGCGACGAGTTCTCGGTGATGTGCGCTCCGAGTGCGAGCGTGGGCCATGTAGCGCGCGCAGCGCAGCGCCTGCTTAAGGCGCTTGAGACGCCTCACAAAGCCGACGGGCGCGACCTGGTCGTCACCGCCAGCCTTGGCGTCACGCTATTCCCGGCCGACGGCACGAATGCAGATTCCGTCGTCAGGAATGCGGGCGTCGCGCTCACGCAGGCCAAGCAGGCAGGCGGAAATGCCTACCGCTTTTACTCCAAGGAGTTCAGCGCCACCGCGCTGCAGCGGCTGGGCCTCGAGGGCCAGCTGCGCCACGCGGTGGAGCAGGGAGAGTTGCGGCTTTTTTACCAGCCGAAGTTCCATGTGGCGACACGGCGGCTGAGCGGCGCCGAAGTGCTGCTGCGCTGGCAGCATCCGCAGCGCGGCCTGGTACCGCCCATGGAGTTCATTCCCATTGCGGAGGAGTCCGGGCTGATCGTACCCATCGGCGCGTGGGTGCTGCTCGAGGCCTGCCAACAAAATGCCAGGTGGGCAGCGCAGGGACTGCCGTGCCTGCCGATCGCGGTCAACGTGTCGCCGCGCCAGTTCCGGCAGGCCGGCCTCGTCCAGGCGGTCACGTTCGCCATCGCCGAGACCGGGCAGGGCGGGAACCTGCGGCTCGAGCTGACCGAGAGCTCGATCATGGACGACCCGGAGTCGGCGATCCGCGTTCTAAAGGTGCTCAAGGCGCTCGGCATCAAGCTGTCGATCGACGATTTCGGCACCGGCTACTCCTCGATGAGCTACCTGAACAGGCTGCCGCTAGACGAATTGAAGATCGATCGCTCTTTCCTCGCGGCGATCAAGAAAGCCGATGACCGGGTTGTCCTGGTCGACGCGATCATCGCCCTGGCGCACAGCCTTGACCTGGTCGTCGTGGCCGAAGGCGTGGAAACCGGCGGACAACTCGAGTATCTGGCGCGGCACAAATGCGAGGAAGCGCAAGGCTTCCTGTTCAGCAAGCCCGTGCCCGCCGAGGAGTTCGCCGCAAAGTTCCTGAAGCCGGCGGCGGCCGCTTAGCTCAGGCCGGTTCGAACTCCATCAACAGTTTTCCGGGCGCCACCTGCGCGCCTTTGGCGACATACACGCCTGTCACGCGCAGTGCGGCGGGCGCAGCAAGCGTGTGCTCCATTTTCATCGCCTCGAGCACCACCAGCGCGCCGCCGGCTGCAATCCTGTCGCCCGCCTTGGCATGCACCTCGACCACGCGCGCGTTCATCGGCGCGGTGAGCCTGCCGTCGGCGAGGCCCGCGGCGGCGCGGTTGGGCGGATCCATGGTGGCGTCGCGCCAGCTATAGGAGTGGCCATCGAGCTCGAAATGCAGCATCGAGCCATCCAGAACACTAGTCGCGGACGGCGGCGTTGTGCCGCTCATGTTGCTCCAGCCGGACCATTCGCCGTAGCCCGCGGCCGCGGCGCAGGCCGCAGCATATAGTCCGCGCGCGAGTGATTCATCCGCCTGCGGCGCCTTCCATGCGGCGAAGCGTGCTGTGAGAAACGAGGTGCTGGCGCCTGGTCCGGCGAAAGTCGTGTCTCGAAGCACCGCAGCGAGGAAGGACTTGTTGGTCCTCACCCCAAGCGCCAGCGTGCCATCCAGCGCGGCGGCGAGCTTCTCGCGCGCTTCGTCGCGCGTGCGGCCGTGGGCGACGAGCTTGGCGAGAAGCGAGTCGTAGTAAGGCGGGACCTCCATGCCGCTCTCGAGCGCATGGTCCACGCGTACGCCGTTCGCCGGCTGCCACAGCGCGAGGCGTCCAGATTGCGGCAGAAAATCCTTGCACGGATCCTCGGCGCACAGGCGCGCCTCGATGGCGTGGCCGTCGAAGCGGATATCCTCCTGCTTCAGGGGCAGCGGCTCGCCCGCGGCGACGCGCAGCTGCCATTCAACCAGGTCGAGCCCGGTGATCGCTTCCGTGACGGGGTGCTCGACCTGCAGGCGCGCATTCACCTCGATAAACCAGAAGCCGCCCTGTTCATCGAGCAGGAACTCCACGGTGCCCGCGCCGACATAGCCCGCGGCGCGCGCCACGGCGATGGCGGCGGCGCCGAGCTTCGCACGCAGCATCGCGTCCACGGCGGGCGAGGGCGATTCCTCGATCAGCTTCTGGTGGCGGCGCTGCACCGAGCAGTCGCGCTCGCCGAGATGGATGCAGTGTCCCCGGGTATCGGCGAACACCTGCACCTCCACGTGGCGCGGGGAAAGAAGCGCTTTCTCCAGCAGCACGCGCCCGTCGCCAAAGGCATGTGCGGCTTCGGACTTGGCCGAAGCAAGCGCGGCGTCGAGCTCCTGCGCCGAGCGCACGAGGCGCATGCCGCGACCGCCGCCGCCGGCGATCGCCTTGATGACGAGCGGAAACTCGGGCTTGCCTTCGTAGGTGGGCAGGACTGGCACGCCGGCCTTTGCGGCGAGCTTTTTCGCGTTCGCCTTGTCGCCCAGCGCGCGCATCGCTGCGGGCGGCGGGCCGACCCAGATGCGGCCCGCCTTCAGAACACGCTCGGCGAACTCCGCGTTCTCCGCAAGGAATCCGTAGCCGGGATGCACGGCATCCGCCTCGGCTTTCAGGATTGCGTCGATATTGAGGTAAGACTCGCGCGGCGCGGCACCACCGATGTGCACGGCGTGGTCTGCCGCGCGCACATGCGGCGCGTCGCGGTCGGCGTCCGAGTACACCGCGGTTGTGCGCAAGCCCATGCGCTTTGCCGTGCGCGCCACGCGCAGTGCGATCTCGCCGCGGTTGGCAATCAGCAACGAGTTGAACGTAAGGTGGGCCAAGGCCCACCCTACTTGAGGTGCTTCGAGGGCAGGATGCCCATGTACTTGCAGATGATGCCGAGCATCACCTCGTCGGCGCCGCCGCCGATCGAGCCCAGGCGCCCGTCCCGGTAGGCGCGCGACACCGGGTTGTCCCAGGTGTAGCCCATGCCGCCCCAGTACTGCAGGCAGGCATCCGACACCTCGCGGCGCAGGCGCCCGGCCTTGAGCTTGGCCATCGAGGCGAGCTCGGTGACGTCCTCGCCCGCGACGTACATCTCGCAGGCGCGGTAGGTGAGGGCGCGCAGCGCTTCCACCTCGGTCTTGAGTTCCGCGAGGCGGTAGTGCACGTACTGGAAGTCGAGCACCGTCTGCCCGAACATCTTGCGCTCGCGCACGTATTCGATGGTTTCGCTGATGGTGCGCGTGAGTCCCTGCACGGTGCTCGCCGCCGCCCACAGGCGCTCTTCCTGGAATTGCTGCATCTGGTAGGTGAAGCCGAAGCCCTCTTCGCCGATGCGGTAGCGCTGCGGCACGCGCACCTCGTCGAAATGGATCAGCCCCGTGTCCGAAGACATCATGCCGATCTTGCGGATTTTCTGCGCCTTGACCACGCCCTTGCTGTCCATCGGCACGCAGATCAGCGTCTTGTTCTTGTGCGGCGCGCCCTCCGAGGTATTGGCGAGCAGGCACATCCAGTCGGCCTGCAGGCTGTTGGTGATCCACATCTTCGCGCCGTTGATCACGTAGTCGCCGCCAACTTTCCTCGCGGTGGTCTTGATCGACGACACGTCCGACCCGGCGCCCGGTTCGGACACGCCGAGGCAGGCCACGTAGTCGCCCGAGATTGAGGGTGCAAGGAACTGCTTGCGCAACTCGTCGGAGCCGAAGCGCGCCAGCGCCGGCGTCGCCATGTCGGTCTGCACGCCGATCGCCATCGGCACGCCGCCGCAGCGGATATGGCCGAGGGTCTCGGCCATCACCATCGAGTAGCTGTAGTCGAGCGCCGCGCCGCCGTAGGCTTCCGGCTTGGTGAGGCCGAGCAGCCCCAGGTCGCCCAGCTTCTTGAACACCTCGTGCGCGGGAAACTGCTCCGCCGCCTCCCACGCGTCGACATGCGGGTTGATCTCGTTGTCGATCAGGCGCTTCAGGTTGCGCCGGATTTCTTCGTGTTCCTGGGTGAACTGCATGGGCGCGCGTCCTTCGTCGTGTCTGGTCGGGCGATGGTAGAACACAATCGATGCGGCCTCTGGCATCGAGAAGCACGCGCATCGCGGGACGATTCTACTGCGGTCGGACCGGTCAATCGGATCGGGGATTCGGCCCCCGTGCGGTCTGCGTCCTTGCGTCTGCTACAGATCCGCCTGGACCAGCCACGCCGGTCCTGACCTACCACCCGGTTCCCGACATCGCCTGAATCCGCTGCGCGAGTGCGCGCTCGTATTGCCTCGAACGTTCATGGCACTAGCGACGCCTGGCCGATAGATTTCCATGTGGATTTATGCCAATAAGGGCTCTCGACGCGACATGGGCGCCAGTGCGCTGTGCGTCGGGGCTAGGTAGCATCAAGGGGGATTTCATGGAACGTGGCGCGCACAGCCTCGGACATATTTTCCTATTCGTTCGGGGGTGTAATATTCTCAACGGCATGGACGAGCCAATTCATCCGGTTCAGCTTGAGGCGTTGAAACGCGCGACGCCGGCACAGAAGCTGGAGATGGTTGGCGCGCTATACGAAGCCGGCATCCTGCTGCGGATGGCGGGTTTGCGCATGACGCACCCGGATTGGCCGGCCGACCGGCTCGAGCACGAGGCGCGCCGCTCGCTGCGCCATGCCGGCACCTGATCCGTTCGCGCCGTTTCTCGATCCGCTCGAGCGCCTGGGACTGCGCTACTGCATCACTGGCTCGGTCGCGGCCAGCGTTTACGGCGAACCGAGGCTGACAGCTGGCATCGACGTGGTCCTGCTGTTGCGGCCGCAGGACATTCCCCTCTTGCGGTCCGGTTTTCCGGACGCCGACTACTACACGCCGCCCGAAGGGACTATGCGCGAAGCAATCGCGCGCAGCGCACACGGGATGTTCAACCTGGTCCACCACAAGAGCCAGTTCAAGGCCGATATCTATGTCGCCGCCGGGGATCCGCTGCACGCCTGGGCGCTCGAGCACAGGCGCCGCATCGATTTGCCGGGAGGCGGGGCCTGGATTGCGCCGCCCGAGTACGTGATCTTGCGCAAACTCGAATTCCTGCGCGAAGGAGGATCCGACAAGCATCTCCGGGACATCCGGTTCATGTTGGCCGCGACCGCCGTTGACCGCGCGTTCATTGAACGGGAAGTGGCGCGCCTCGGCGTGCAGGCGCAATGGCGCTCAGCGGGCGGGTACCAGCCTTAGCTTTTCGCCAATAGCGGTACGCGATGCGACCGGGGACGGACAGGTTCTCGTATCCGTTGGATGCCATGCCGGGTCAGGGCCTGGCGACGCCGAATTGAACGGGCCGAACGGCGCGCGCATCGCCTTCCTTGCAGATCGACAGCACATAGCCAAGCACATTGCGCGTATCGCGCGGGTCGATGATGCCGTCGTCCAGCAGCAGCGCCGAGGTGACCAGCGCGCTTTGCTGGCGCTCAAAGTTCTCCACGATCTTCGCCTTCAGGGCGTCGATCTGCGGGTGGTCCACGTCCTGGCCTTTTCTTTTCATGCCGGCCTCCATGACGATCGCCATGGTGAGCGCGGCCTGCTCGGCGCCCATCACCGCGGTTTGCGCGTTGGGCCAGGAAAACAGGAAACGCGGCTGGTAGCCGCGCCCGCACATGCCGTAGTTCCCGGCGCCGAAGGAGGCGCCGCACATCAGCGTGATCTGCGGCACGTTGGCGTTCGACACCGCCTGGATCATCTTCGAGCCGTGCTTGATCATGCCCGCTTCTTCTGAAGCCTTGCCGACGATGTAGCCGGTGGTGTTCTGCAGGTAGAGGATCGGCAAGCCCACCTGGCAGCAGGACTGGATGAAGTGAGTCGCCTTGTTTGCGCCCGCCGGGTCGAGCGGCGCGTTGTTGGTGAGGATGCCGACGCGAAAGCCCTGCACAGTCGCGTGCCCGCACACCGTCGCCGGCCCGTAGTCGGCCTTGAAATCGAGGAAGTCGGAATCGTCCACGATGCGCGCGATGGCTTCGCGCATGTCGACCGGCTTTCTGTAATCCTCCGGAATCACGCCGAGCAGTTCCTCGGCAGCGTAGCGCGGCGGTTTGCCCGCCGGCGTGAAGGACGATTTCCAATCCAGGCGCGAGAGCACTTCGCGCGCGTAGCGGATGCCGTCGGCGTCGTCTTCTGCGAGGTACTCGCCAAGACCCGAGACCTGCGTGTGCATCACCGCGCCGCCCAATTCCTCGTCGGTGGCGATTTCGCCGGTGGCGGCTTTGAGCAGCGGTGGCCCGGCGAGAAAGGCCTTGGCCCGCCCGCGCACCATAATTACGTAGTCCGAGAGCCCCGGCATGTAGGCGCCGCCGGCAGTGGAAGAACCGTGCACCACCGTCACCACCGGCAGGCCGGCAGCAGAGAGCTTCGCCAGGTTGTAGAAGATCGCGCCGCCGTGGATGAAGCCCTCGACGCGGTACTTGAGCAGATTCGCGCCCGCCGATTCGACCAGGTGCACGAACGGCAGCCGGTTCTCCAGCGCGAGGCCCTGCGCGCGGATCAGTTTCTCGCGCCCCATGTGCTGGATCGCGCCGGCGTCGATGCCCGAATCGCTCGCCACCACCATCGAGCGCACGCCGGACACGTAGCCGACGCCCGCGATCATGCCGCCGCCGGGGATGGTCTTCTCCGGGTCGGGATGGTCCAGGCAGTAGCCGGCCATGGACGACAACTCGAGCCAGGGCGCGCCCGCATCGAGCAGTCGCGCGATGCGCTCGCGCGGCAGAAGTTGCCCGCGCTTTTTGAACAGCGGCCTGGCTTTGGCGGATTCGTCGCGCGTGCGCGCCTCCATCTGCCGCAGGCGCTCGATCAGCTTCAGCATGCCCGCGCGGTTGCGCAGGAACGCCTCGCCGGTGACTTCGATTTTCGATTGGATCAGGGGCATGGGCCGCGCAACAAAGAAGGCATCTGCTTGGTCAGTGTCCACCATTGGAATATGATCCGTCAATGATCCCCCGGACCCTGTTCACGCCGGAGCACGAGACCTTCCGCGACAGTGTGCGCAGGTTCATGGAGGAGGAGGTCAAGCCGCACGACGAGCGCTGGCAGGAGCAGGGCTACGTGGATCGCGAAGTGTGGCTGAAGGCCGGCGCCAACGGCTTCCTGTGCGCCTCGATGCCCGAGGAGTACGGCGGCTCCGGTGCGGACAAGCTCTACAGCGTGGTGCTGATGGAAGAGCAGGCGCGCGCCAACAACTCGTCGCTGGGCTGGGGGCTGCACTCGGAAATCGTCGCGCCCTACCTCCTGCGCTACGGCAGCGACGCGCTGAAGAAGAAGTACCTGCCGAAAATGGCCGCCGGCGAGATGATCGGCGCCATCGCCATGAGCGAGCCCGGCGCGGGCTCCGACCTGCAGGCGGTGAAGACCAGCGCGCAGAAAAAGGGCGACAAGTACGTCGTCAACGGCTCGAAGACCTTCATCACCAACGGCTGGCACTGCGACCTGGTGATCGTGGTGGCGAAGACCGACCCGGCGAAAGGCGCCAAGGGCACCAGCCTGGTGGTCGTCGACACCACGATGAAGGGTTTCACCAAAGGCAAGCGGCTGAAAAAGCTGGGCCTCAAGGGCCAGGACACGGCGGAGCTGTTTTTCGACAACGTAGAAGTGCCGGCGGAGAACCTCCTCGGGCAGGAGAACAACGGCTTCATCTACCTGATGCAGGAGCTTCCCTGGGAGCGCATGCAGATCGCGATCGCGGCGGTGGCGAAAGCCGAGGCGGCGATCGAGTGGACCAAGACCTACGTCAGCGAGCGCAAGGCCTTCGGCAAGCTGGTGTCGAGCTTCCAGAACACGCGCTTCAAGCTGGCGGAACTTGCCACCGAAGTGCAGATCGCACGGGTATTCGTCGATCGTTGCCTGGAGTTGCTGCTGGAGAACAAGCTCGACACCGCCACCGCTTCGATGGCGAAATACTGGGTCACCGACCTGGAGTGCAAGGTGATCGACGAGTGCCTGCAGCTGCACGGCGGCTACGGCTTCATGTGGGAGTTCCCCATCGCGCGCGCCTACGTGGACGCACGCGTGCAGCGCATCTACGGTGGCACCAACGAAATCATGAAAGAAGTCATATCCCGCTCAATGGGACTGGGAGGCAAGGACTAGGGGACTGACCCCATTTTCATTTTTTGAAAATGGGGTCTGTCCCCCTTTAGGAGACCGATATGGCAAAGAGTGCACACGAAGCAATGATCTTCGACGCGATCCGCACGCCGCGCGGCAGGGGCAAAGGCGACGGGTCGCTGCATGAAGTAAAGCCGGTGGCGCTGCTCGCTGGCGTGCTCAGGGAACTCCAGCAGCGCAACGATCTGGACACCGCCGAGGTGGAGGACGTGGTGATGGGCTGCGTCACGGCTTCGGGCGAGCAGGGCTCCTGCATCGCCAAGACTGCGGCGCTGGTCGCGGGCTGGGACTGGAAGGTGCCCGGCGTGCAGCTCAACCGCTTCTGCGCTTCCGGCCTCGAGGCCGTGAACCTCGCGGCGCAGAAAGTGCGTTCGGGCTGGGAGGACCTGGTGGTGGCGGGCGGCGTGGAGTCCATGTCGCGCGTGCCGATGGGCTCGGATCGCGGCGCCTGGGCCTGTGATCCGCAAACGAGCCTGGACACCGCGTTCATTCCCCAGGGCATCAGCGCCGACCTGATCGCCACGCTGGAGGAATTCTCGCGCGAGAACATCGACGCGTTCGCGCTCAGGTCGCAGAAAAAAGCCGCCGCCGCGCGCGAGGCGGGCCGCTTCAAGAAATCCCTGGTGCCGGTGAAGGACTCTGTCGGCAGCGTGATCCTGGACCATGACGAGTTCATCAAGCCGCACACCACGCTGGAAGGCCTCGCCGCGCTCAAGACCTCGTTCGACAAGCCGGGCGAGTTGGGCTTCGACGCGGTGGCCATCCGCCGCTACCCGCAGGTGGAGCGTATCCGCCATGTGCACACTGCGGGCAATTCCTCGGGCATCGTCGACGGCTCCGCCGCCCTGCTGATCGGCAGCGAAAAGAAGGGCAAGGCGCTGGGCCTGAAACCGCGCGCGCGCATCGTCGCCGCGGCGCTCTCCGGCGCCGACCCGACGATCATGCTCACCGGGCCGATGCCTGCGGCGCGCAAAGCGCTCGCCAAGGCGAAAATGAAGATCAGCCAGATCGATCTGTTCGAGATCAACGAAGCCTTCGCCGTGGTGCCGATGAAATTCATGCAGGAACTCGGCGTGCCCGAAGAGAAAGTAAACGTGAACGGCGGGTCGATCGCCATGGGCCACCCGCTCGGCGCCACCGGCGCGATGATCCTCGGCACGCTGATCGACGAGCTGGAGCGCCGCAAGCTGCGCTACGGCCTGGCCACGCTGTGCGTCGGCGGCGGCATGGGCATCGCCACCATCGTCGAGCGCCTCTGATGCCGGTGCGCTACGAAAAGGGTGACGACGGCATCGTCACCCTGACCTTCGATGCGCCTGGCGCGCCGGTCAATACCATGACTGCCGCGTGGCAGAAGGCATTCGCTGCTGCGGTCGAGCGCCTGATGAAGGAAAGGGACGCTATCGCCGGCGTCATCCTGTGCTCGGCAAAGAAGACCTTTTTCGCCGGGGCCGAGCTGAAGGACATCCTGAAACTCACCGAGGCGGATGCCCCGCGCCTGTTCCAGGAGATCGAGGAGACGAAAAAGCACTTTCGCGCGCTTGACCGGCTCGGCAAGCCGGTGGTCGCGGCGCTCGAGGGCGCGGCGCTCGGCGGCGGCTGGGAACTGGCGCTCGCCGCGCATTGCCGCATCTGCCTGAACGACGAGCGCATCGAACTCGGACTGCCGGAAGCGACGCTGGGCCTGCTGCCCGGCGCGAGCGGCGTCACCAAGACCGTGCGCCTGCTCGGGCTGCAGGCTGCGCTGCCGATGCTGATGGAAGGCCGCACCCTGCGCCCGCAGGAAGCAGCCAAACTTGGCCTGCTGCAGGGCCTCGCCGCGACTCGCGAAGACCTGTACCGCATGGCGCGCGAATGGATCGCGAAGCACCCGGCGCCGAAGCAGCCCTGGGACGAAGAGAACTACCGCATGCCCGGAGGCACGCCAGCGAGCCCGCAGATCGCGCAGATGCTCAGCATTGCGCCGGCCATGCTGGTGGAGAAGACACGCGGCCTGTACCCGGCGCCCGAGGCCGTGATGGCCGCGGCGGTGGAGGGTGCGAGCGTGGACTTCGACACCGCGCTCAGGATCGAGTCGCGCTACCTCGCCAAGCTGGCGGTGAGCCCGGTGGCGAAAAACCTGATCACGCTGTTCTTCAATCGCACCGCGATTCGCGCCGGCGCTTCGCGTCCCAAGGACGTGCCGAAATGGAAGGCGACGAAAGTCGGCATCCTCGGCGCGGGCATGATGGGCGGCGGCATCGCCTGGGCCAATGCGAGCCGCGGCGTGCCATGCATCCTCAAGGACGTGACGCTGGAACAGGCACAAAAGGGCAAGGCCTATGCCGAGGCGTTGGCGGCGAAGCGCAACCGGCCGCAGGTCCCGGGGCTTATCACGGCCACGGCCACCGCGTCCGACCTGCAGGGCTGCGACCTGATCATCGAAGCGGTGTTCGAAAAGCGCGAACTCAAGGCGCAGGTGACGAAAGAGGCCGAGCCGATGCTCGCGCCGGGCGGCATCTTCGCCTCCAACACCTCGACGCTGCCGATCACGGGCCTCGCGCAGGCGAGCGCGAAGCCCGAGAACTTCATCGGGCTGCACTTCTTCTCGCCGGTGGACCGGATGGCGCTGGTCGAGATCATCAAGGGAAAGAAGACCTCCCCCGAAACGCTGGCGCGCGCCTACGACTACGTGCTGCAGATCGGCAAGACGCCGATCGTGGTGAACGACTCGCGGGGTTTTTACACCAGCCGCACCTTCGGCACCTTCGTCGCCGAGGGCTGCAGCATGCTCGCCGAGGGCATTCCCGCGGCCGTGATCGAGAACGCGGGCAGGCTCGCCGGCATGCCGGTGGGCCCGCTGGCGGTGATCGATGAAACCTCGATGTCGCTCTCGGTGCAGGTGATGGATCAGGCCAGGGCAGACCTCGAGGCCGAAGGGAAGAAGTACGCGCCGCAACCGGGACAGGAAGTGATCCAGCGCATGGTGAAGGAATTCGAGCGCCCCGGGCGCGCCGGTGGCGGCGGGTTTTACGAGTACCCGAAGGAAGGCAGGAAGTTCCTCTGGCCGGAGCTGGAAAAGATCTTCGGCGAGAAGGGCGCGAAGTGGGATTTCGAGGAGCTCAAGGAGCGGCTGCTGTACCGCCAGGCGATCGAGACCGCGCGCTGCCTGGAGGAGGGCGTGCTCGAGCACGTGCACGACGGCAACATCGGCTCGATCTTCGGCATCGGCTTTCCGGCCTGGGCCGGCGGCGCGCTGCAGTACGTGAACCACGTCGGCACGAAGAAGTTCGTCAAGCGTGCCGAGGAACTGGCGAAGAAGGTCGGCCCGCGCTTCGCACCGCCCAAGCTGCTGCGCGAGCTGGCGGCGAAAAACAAGCCGCTCCTCTGATGGCCCGGTCGTGATCCTCGACATCGAGCGGCGCGGACCCGCGGCCTGGCTGTGGATGAACCGCCCCGAGCAGCGCAACGCACTCAATGAAGACCTGATCGCCGCGCTGGAGACGGCGCTCGACGTCCTGGAGAAAGACGCCGTGGCACGCGCGGTGGTGCTCGCCGGGCGCGGCCCGGCGTTCTGCGCCGGCGGGGACCTGGCGCGCATGGAGCAGGCGGCGAAGATGACCAAGTCGCGCTCGCGCCGTGAGGCTTCGCGCTTTGCGAAACTCCTGTACCGGCTGCACAGCTACCCGAAACCGGTGGTCGCGCGGGTGCACGGGCCGGCGTTCGCCGGCGGCATGGGGCTGGTCGCCGCGTCGGATATCGTCGTCGCCGCGGAGGAAGCGGAGTTCGCGCTGCCCGAGACGAGGATCGGCCTGGTGCCGGCGATGATCAGCCCCTACCTGGTGCGCGCCATGGGTGCGCAGCAGGCGCGGCGCTACATCCTCACCGGTGAGCGGCTGTCTGCGCGCGAGGCGCAGCGCATCGGCTTCGTGCACGAATGCGTGCCGGCGGCGGAGCTCGATGTCGCGGTCTGGAAAATCTGCGAGCGGCTGGCGCTGGCGGGGCCCGAGGCGCTGGCGCGCTCGAAGAAGCTCCTGCTCAAGGTGCAGGGTGCGGCCATCACCCCGCAGTTGGCTCTCGACACTGCTGCCGTGCTGGCAGAGGCGCGCGCGGGCGGCGAGGCGCGCGAAGGGATCCGTTCGTTCCTCGAAAAGCGCAAGCCTTCCTGGCAGTAGGAAGCTTCCAGCCACTCGCGCAGTTGCGGGGATGCGCCTTGCTCACGCTCGGCCGTGGTAGTGACCGGCCGGGGAGATAGGTAACAAAAACGTCGGAGGGCATGGGTTACAGATTTCCATGTCCTGCTGCTGCCCGACTGTGGCAAGGCGGATCGCCGACAACCGTCGAATTCGACGCGCCAGGGGCGGCGCGCGGCTCACGGTAGACGCTATGTGCCGGGAAGCGCCGGCTTCAATCCCAAGTGCCTGACAAAGGGGTCGAAGTCACGGTCGGAATACAGTAGCGGAGTCCGGCGCTCTATGCAGAACGTGGCGATAACGGCGTCAATGGTTTTACGGACCGTAACGCCTCTTCTTCGAAGAGCGCGATAGTTGTCCGCGGTCTTGATGGCGAGGCTGGCGCCGAGCAAATCGTAAGTAGTCAGACTCGCCAGCAATTCCTTGGCGGCCTCATAGTCGGCATCGCTGCGGAATCCTTGCAATACTTCTGCAAGGATCAAATCACCGATGGCGACCGGCTCCGTTCCGAGCAAGGCATCGAGAAAGTCGGTTTCCCGGGTGACCTGCCCATTGAAATAGTCCACCCATACGCTGGAATCGACAAGGATCATCAGTCGATTCGCATGCGGTCCAGATCGTCACGCCATTTGAGCTTGCCGCGGAAGCCTTTGAGGGTTTCCTGCTTCTTGAGCTGGATCAACGCCTTGAGACCGAGTTCCACGGCTTCCTTCTTGGTGCGTGCGCCGGTGGCCTTGATGGCGTCCGCGATGAGCTTTTCATCAATGACGATGTTGGTTCGCATTGGGGGCTTCCATGTGTCATGTGTATACTTGGATTGTACTATACACACGACGGTGAGGCGTCAGGCAGCGGTCCGCTCTCACTGAGACGCCATCTGGCAGTAGCTGCGCTAACATCGGCTTCCTTTCTGGAGGGAAGCCCCGCATGAACAAGCGCATCGTCCTCGCCAGTTACCCCGAAGGCTGGGTGACGGAGGCCAATTTCCGCGCCGAGACGGCGCCCATGCCCAAGCCGGCCGAGGGCGAAGTGCTGGTGAAGAACCACTGGCTCTCGCTCGACCCCTACATGCGCGGGCGCATGAGCCAGCAGAAGAGCTACGTGAAGGGCGTCGAGATCGGCGACGTGATGACCGGCGAGACCGCCGGCGAAGTGGTGGAATCGAAGCACCCGGGCTTCAAGCCGGGTGACAAGGTGACCGCGCCCTCGGGCTGGCAGCTGTACTGGAGCGGCAAGGGCGAGCTGCTGACGAAGGTGGATGCCTCGAAAGTGTCGCTGTCGTATTTCCTCGGCTGCCTCGGCATGCCGGGGCGTACGGCGTACTTCGGCATGAAGGACATCTGCGTGCCCAAGCCCGGCGAGACGGTGGTCGTGTCCGCGGCCTCCGGCGCGGTGGGCAGCGTGGTCGGGCAGCTGGCGAAGGCCTGGGGCTGCCGCGCGGTGGGCATCGCCGGCGGGAAGGCCAAGTGCGACTACGTGGTGAAGGAGCTCGGTTTCGACGCCTGCGTGGACTACAAGGCGGGCGACCTCCTGAACCAGCTCAAAGCCGCGTGCCCGAAAGGCGTGGACGCGAACTTCGAGAACGTGGGCGGCGAGATCCTCGATACCGTGCTCAGGCTGATGAACGTGCGCGGACGCATCGCCATCTGCGGCCTGATCTCCGATTACAACGCCAAGGAACCGTACGGCGTGAAGATGTTCCGCTCGATCCTGGTCAACCGCATCAAAGTACAGGGCATGATCGTGTTCGACTGGCTGCAGCGCTACCCGGAAGCAAACCAGGCCTTGCTCGATCTGGTGGTCGGCGGCAAGCTCAAGTACCGCGAGTCGGTAGTGCAGGGACTGGAAAGCGCGCCCAAGGGCCTGATCGGCCTCCTGAAGGGCGAAAACTTCGGCAAACAACTGGTGAAACTCACATGATCGACCTCTATACCTGGCCTACGCCCAACGGGCACAAGATCCACATCATGCTGGAGGAGACCGGACTGCCCTACAAGGTGATCGCGATCGACATCGGCGCCGGCGACCAGTTCAAGCCGGAGTTCCTCAAGATCTCGCCCAACAACAAGATGCCGGCGATGGTGGACAGCGACGGCCCGGGCGGCAAGCCGATGGCGCTCGCGGAATCCGGCGCCATGCTGTTCTACCTGGCCTCGAAAACCGGCAAATTCCTGCCGACCGACATCCGCAAGCGCTGGCAGGTGATGCAGTGGGTGATGTTCCAGATGGGCCATGTCGGGCCGATGCTCGGCCAGGCGCACCACTTCCTCGGCTATGCGCCGGAGAAAATAGAATACGCCATGAACCGCTACAAGAACGAAGCCAACCGCCTGTACGGCGTGGTCGAGCGGCGCCTGAAGGAATCCAAGTTCCTCGCCTGCGACGAGTACACCATCGCCGACATGGCGACCATGCCCTGGATGCGCTTTCCCGAGCGCCAGGGCGTGGACATCGCGGAGTACCCGAATCTGCAGCGCTGGCGCGACGGCATCGCCGCGCGCCCGGCGGTGGAGCGCGCGCTCAAGGTGCTCGCAGACCGGCGGCGCCCGGAGATGACCAAGGAACAAAAAGAGGTCCTGTTCGGGGCGGCACAATATGCCAAGCGCTGAGCTGAAGGGGAAGGTCGCCTGGATCACCGGCGGCGGTTCGGGCATCGGCCTCGCCGGCGCGAAGGCGCTGGCGGGTGCAGGCGCGCACGTGGTGATCTCGGGGCGCACCGCTCGCACCAACGACAGCGCGCTGGCCGAGTTGAAGAAGATCGGCAGCGCCGAGGCGATGCTGCTCGACGTTTCCGACCAGCAGGCGGTGGTGCGGGCCGCGGCCGACATCGAGAAGCGGCATGGGCGCATCGATATCCTGGTCACCAGCGCCGGCACCAACATCGGCGGGGGCAAGCGCAACTTCAAGAACATGACCCTCGAGGGCTGGAACGACGTGGTGCGCATCAACCTCGACGGCCTGTTCTATTGCTGCCACTCGGTGATCCCCGGCATGCGAGCGAGGAAGGACGGGCTGATCATCAACATCTCTTCCTGGGCCGGGCGCTACGCGAGCGTGCTCACCGGACCGGCCTACAACGCCACCAAGCGCGCGGTGATCGCCATCAGCGAGTCGATCAACATGGAGGAGTGCGCCAACGGCATTCGCGCCACCTCCATCCTGCCGGGCGAAGTGGCCACCCCGATCCTGGAGAAGCGCCCGGTGCCGCCCTCGGCGGAGGAGCGCGCACGCATGGCGCAGGCCGAGGATTTCGGCAAGGCGATCCTGTTCGTGGCCACCATGCCGGCGCGCACCTGCGTGAATGAAATGGTGGTCGCGCCGACCTGGAACCGCTTCTACCTCGGCGGCATCGAAGCGCCGGCGCGCTGAGCGGACCCGCACCCGCCTCGCCCGCCGCGATGGCCGAAGATCGAAAAGAGTCCCGGCTCCTCGCCCGCCTGCTGCGCGTGCAGCTGTTTCCGCGCCGCGGTTCGGGGCGGCGCGTGCGGCTGCTGGTGCGGCAGGAGGAGTCCACCGCGGCTCGCACCCTGGCCGGGCGGGTCGCGCTGGTAGTGGTGCTGTTCCTGAGCGTGCTGGCGGTGTTCTGGCTGGACCGCGACGGGCTGCGCGACGCAGCCGACGGCGTGGTGTCGTTCATCGACGTGATTTACTTCACCATGGTGACGGTAACCACCGTCGGCTACGGCGACATCGTGCCGGTCACCGATCGCGCGCGCCTGATCGATTCGTTCTTCGTCACGCCGATCCGGTTTTTCGTGTTGTTCATTTTCGTGGGCACCGCCTACCAGATGGTGTTCCAGCGCATGATGGAGGAGCGCCGCATGAAAAAACTCGAGGACTCATTGACCGGCCACGTGATCGTCTGCGGCTTCGGCCAGAGCGGGCGCATCGCCGCCGTGGAGTTGGTCGCCAAGGGCGAGAAGCCCGAGCACGTGGTGGTGATCGACCAGAACGAGGGCGCGGCGCGCGCCGCCGCCGAGGCCGGCTTCGTCGCGCTGGTGGGCAGCGCGACCAGCGAGGAAATCATGCGCCGCGCGGTGGTGCAGCAGGCACGCGCGCTCATCCTGTGCGTCGGGCGCGACGACACCACGGTGCTCGCCACGCTCACCGCGCGCCAGCTGTCCAAGGATCTGCGCATCATCGCCAGCGTGCGCGAAAACGAGAACGCGAAGCTCGCGCGCCAGGGCGGCGCGGACGTGATCGTTTCGCCGGCGCGCGTGGGCGGGTACCTGCTCGCGGACGCGGTGGAAAGCGCCTACACGGTCGGCCTGATCAACGAGATGCTCTCCGAGCGCGGGCGCGTGCGCCTCAGCGAGCGCGCCCCGAAGGAGGACGAAATCGGCCGCCAGGTGCGCGCGTTGCCGTGCCTGGTGATCGGCGTCGAGCGCGACAAGAAGCGCATCCTGTTCTGGGATCTCGGCGACACCGAGGTGAAGGCCGACGACCTGATGCTGGTGATCGAGGGGCCAGCCAGTGAGGAGCGCGGCGCGGCCGCCTGAGGGCTAAGCCGCGGTGAAGATGTCCTTGTAAGAGGCGTAGAACGACGCCGCGAGGACCGGGCCGAGCACCAGCCATCCCAGGCCGAACGGGATCGCGGCGACTATGCCGAGCACCAGCATCACCACGCCGTAGATCAGGAACGGCACCACGTTCCTCAGGCAGCCGAAGAAACTGTCCTGCATGGCCTCGAGCGCGCCCTTGGCGTGGAACAGCACCAGCGCAGGCGCGAACCAGGTCGTCATCACCACTGGCAGCATCAGGGCGAAAAAGATCAGTACTGCGAGCACGACGGTCAGGGCCGCGGCGGGCACCGCCATGTCCGGCATTGCACCACCCATCATTGCGAACATACTCGCGCCAGTCACCAGCCCCACCCCCAGCGCGATCACGACCGCGGCGCCAAGGTAGATCGCGCCGACCAGGGCGAGCGTGGTGAAGCGATCGCGAAATCCCGCGAACAGGTGCCCGAATTCCAATTCGCGGCCCTCGTCGGCCGCGCGGCCTACGGCGAGCACCCCGGCACCGAATACCGGGGTCAGCACGGTGGTGGCGAGCATGCCGAGAATCGGCACGATGCCGAGCACAACCATCACCACCAGCAGCGTCACGAACAGGGCGATCCACATCCCGGGCTGCTTCTTGAACAGCGCCCAGCCCGCCGCGATCCAGTCCCAGCCGCGCCCCGCCGCGACGCCGCGCCCGCCCGCAATGTATTCGCCCGCCATCTCAGCCTCCCTTGGTTTCCCGCAGCCGCACTTTCACCGTGCCGATGGCCTTCGCCACCAGCGAGCCGTCGGCGTTCTTCGCCTCGGCCTCGACGAAGGTCATGCTGCGCGCGTCGCGCAGCACGCGCGCTTCGGCGATCAGGCGGTCGCCGCTGCCGCCGCCGATGAACGAGGTGCTCATGTCGATGGTGACCACGCCCATCGAGTCCGGATGCAGCGTGCGCGCCGCGGTGCACAGCGCCACGTCGAGCAGCGACATGATCACGCCGCCGTGCGCGGTGCCCAGGCTGTTGGTGAAGTGCTCGGGCAGCGCCATCGACAGGCGCGCCGTGCCCTTGCCCAGCGTTTCGGTGACCAGCCCGAGGTGCGCGACGAACGGGATCTTCTTCTGGTAGTCGCGCGTGAACTGGACGTCGGCGCTCATATGATCGACGCCCCGCCGTCCACCGCGATCGCCTGGCCGGTGATGTGGCGCGAGGCTTCCGACGCCAGCAGCACCACCAGACCTTTCAGGTCCTCGTCGTTGCCCAGCCGCCGGGTGGGTGTCACCTCGATCACCAGCTTGCCCGAGGCGCCGAGCGCAGCCTGCGTCATCTTCGAGGGGAAGAAGCCCGGGCAGATGGCGTTCACGGTGATGCCGTGCTCGCCCCATTCCGCGGCGCACTGGCGCGTGAGGCCGACGACGCCGTGCTTGGTCGCGTTGTAGGCCACGGTGCGCACCACGCGCGGGTCGCTCGCGCCCAGCCCCGCGACCGAGGCGATGTTGATGATGCGGCCCCACTTCGCGGGGATCATGGACTTCTTCGCCACCAGCTGCGAGGCGAGGAAAGTGCCGGTGAGATTGAGGTTGACGAGCTTGTCCCAGGCCTCCAGCGGGTGATCCTCCGCCGGCGCGCCCCAGGTGGCGCCAGCGTTGTTGACGAGGATGTCCACTTTGCCGAGCTTGGCAAGGATCTGTTCCACCACCGGTGCGATCTGCTCGCGCTTGCCCAGGTCGCACACCCAGGCCGTGGCCTCGATGCCGCGCGCCTTCAGCTGCGCCACCGCCGCGTCGAGCTCGTCCTTTTTTCTCGCAGTGAGGGCAAGCCGCGCACCCATCTCGCCCAGGGCCCCGGCCATCTGTAGTCCGAGCCCGCGCGAGCCGCCGGTGACCAGCGCCACGCGCCCCTTCAGATCGAACAGCTGCTTGACGTCCATGAATCGAATTTTTGTTGGTAAGGTGCAGCCTATGCTAACACCGCCACGCCGTGCGGCGTACACGCGCGCCGAGCTGGAAAAGCTCGTCGCGCCGCGTTCGATCGCCGTGGTGGGCGCCTCGCCGCGCGCCGGTTCGTTCGGCATGCGCACCCTCGAAAACCTCGCGCAGTACCAGGGCGACGTATTCCCGGTGAATGCGAAGTACGAGCGCATCGGCGAGCGCGCTTGCCATGCCTCGCTCGAAGAACTGCCGCACGCGCCCGATTGCGTCGTGCTCGTGGTGCCGCGCGAAGGCGTGGAAGCCACCCTGGAACAGGCAGCGGCCCGCGGCGCGGGCGCGGCCATCGTCTACGCCTCGGGCTACGGCGAGATGGCGCGCGAGGACGCGGGGCGCGCGCAGCAGCGCCTGGCCGACGTCGCGCGCGCCGCGAACATGCCGCTGCTCGGGCCCAACTGCATGGGCCTGGTGAACCATGCGCTGCGCGCTGGCATGAGCTTCATCCCGGAGTACGGGCACGCGCCGGCGAACGCCGGGTCGATCGCCATCGTCAGCCAATCGGGCGCGCTCGGCTATTCGCTGGCGCAGGCCTGGGACCGGGGCGCGGGCATCCGCTATTTCTTTTCCACCGGCAACTCGGCCGACGTGGATGTCGCCGACCTCGTCGCGGCGATGGCCGAGGACGAGGACTGCAAGGCGATCGCCTGCCTGTTCGAGGGCGCGCCGAGCGCCGCGCGCATGCTGGAGGCGGGCGAGCGCGCGCGCCGTGCCGGCAAGCCGGTGATCGTGTTGAAGCTCGGCACGAGCGAGGATGGCGCGGCGGCAGCGCGCTCGCACACCGGCTCGATCGCGGGCTCGGCGGTCGCCTGGC
>JAQBXT010000039.1 GCA_027624175.1 Pseudomonadota bacterium
CCCCCCCGCCGATCGCGCTGCCCGGCGGCGAGAAGATCAAGACCGAACTGCATTTCGTCGAGAGCATCCAGCAGACGCTGTTCGACCTGCACCTCGACCGTCATTCCTACGTCATCGCCGTCGGCGGCGGCGCGGTGCTCGACACGGTAGGCCTGGTTGCGGCCACCACGCACCGCGGTGTGCGCCATGTGCGCATCCCGAGCACCGTGCTGGCGCAGAACGATTCGGGTGTCGGCGTGAAAAACGGCGTCAACCTGCAGGGCGTGAAGAACTTCGTCGGCACCTTCGCGCCGCCGTTCGCGGTGCTGAACGACCTGGAGTTCATCATCTCGCTGCCTGAGCGCGACAAGATCGCCGGCATGGCGGAAGCGGTGAAGGTGGCGCTGATTCGCGATGCCGAATTCTTCGGCTGGATCGAGCGCAACATGGACGGCCTGGCCACCTTCGAGCGCTCGGCGATGGCGACCATGATCCGCCGCTGCGCGGAGCTGCACATGCGCCAGATCGGGCAGGGCGGCGATCCCTTCGAGGCCGGCAGCGCGCGCCCGCTGGACTACGGGCACTGGTCGGCGCACAAGCTCGAGAGCCTCACGCGGCACCACGTGCGCCACGGCGAGGCGGTGGCCATCGGCATGGCGCTCGACGCGCGCTACTCGGTGCTCGCCGGGCTGCTGCCCGCGGGCTGCGAGGAGCGCATCTGCGCGCTGCTCGAGCACCTCGGCTTCAGCCTGTGGCATCCGGCGCTCGCCAAGATCGGCGCCAACGGCGAGTGGGCGATCCTGGAAGGCCTGAAGGATTTCCAGGAGCACCTCGGCGGCGAGCTGACGGTGACGCTGCTCGCGGGCCTGGGCACCGGCGTCGAGGTGCACGAGATCGACGTCGAGCGCATGCGCCAGGCCATGACCTGGCTGCAGGCGCGCGCGGGCGGCTGATGCACCTCTGGTCCGGAAGAGATCTCGGACACCTGACCTACTGCACCAACATCCACGCGGGCGAGCCGCTGGAGGAGGTGATGCGCGGCCTTGAGCGGCACCTGCCGGCGATCAAGACCGCCGTGGCACCGGACCGGCCGCTCGGTGTCGGGCTGCGCCTCGGGCACCAGGCCGCCGAGGGCCTGCGCGATCCCGGCGCGCTGGCCGAGCTCAAGCGCTTCCTCGCCGCGGGCGGCTACTACGTCTTCACCCTCAACGGTTTTCCCTACGGCGCATTCCACGGCCGCGCGGTGAAGGAAGATGCGTACAAGCCCGACTGGAGCGATCCGCTGCGCCTCTCGTACACCGATTACCTCGCGGACATTCTGAGCGAATTGCTGCCGGCAGGACAGGACGGAAGCGTCAGTACCGTCCCCTGCACCTTCAAGCCCTGGGCCGCGGGCCGCATGGAGGCCGTCACCGACCACCTGATCCGCCATGTCGCGCACCTCGTCGGCATCGCGCACAAGACCGGCCAGACGATCGCCCTGGCGCTCGAGCCCGAGCCCTGTTGCCTGCTCGAGACCATCGACGAGACGGTGGAGTTCTTCAACGCGCGCCTGTTCGATCGCAAGGGCGTCGCCCGGCTGGCCGCGTTGACCGGACTTGGCGCCGGTGCGGCCGAGGCCGCGATGCGCAGGCACATCGGCGTGTGCTACGACGTGTGCCACGCGGCGGTTGAATTCGAGGACCCGAAGGCGAGCGTGGCGCAACTGCGCGCCCACGGCATCCTCATCGCCAAGCTGCAGTTGAGTTCGGCGCTCAAGGTGGCGGCGCTGGACCAGGACAGCGCGCGGCACCTCGCCGCGTTCGCCGAGCCCGTGTACCTGCACCAGGTGGTGCAGAAATCCAAGGGCAGGCTCAGCCGCTTCGTCGACCTGCCGCAGGCGCTGGCGCAGGCAGATGGCGCGGCGGGCGCCGAGTGGCGCGTGCATTTCCACGTGCCGGTGTTCCTCGAGCAGATGATGCACTTCGGCACCACGCAGTCGTTCCTCGCCGAGATCCTCGCGCAGCACCGGGCCGAGCCGATCAGCCCGCACCTCGAAGTCGAGACCTACACCTGGGACGTGCTGCCCGAGTCCTATCGCAAGGCAGACCTGAGCTCGGCGATCGCGCGCGAGCTGAACTGGGTCAAGGCGCAGCTGCTGCAGTGAAACTGCGCACGGCGCTCCAGCTGGGGCGCGTCTCCAACCTGCCGACGGTGTGGACCAACACGCTGGCCGGTGCGGTCCTCGCCGGCGCCGGCGGGTTTGGGGCGGAATTCGCGCTGATGCTGCTGGCGTTTTCGCTGTTCTACACCGGCGGCATGTTCCTCAACGACGCGTTCGACGCGGGCTTCGACGCCGTGCAGCGGCCCGAGCGACCGATTCCTTCCGGGGAAATCGGTGCGCGCGCGGTATTCGCCTGGGGCCTCGGCCTGATGGCCGGCAGCATCGCGCTGCTCGCGTTGTTCGGGATCGCGCCCGCGCTCGCCGGCGTGACGCTGGCGACTGCCATCATCTTCTACGACTGGCACCACAAGAAGAACCTGTTCGGCCCGGTGGTGATGGGGCTGTGCCGCGTCCTGATCTATGTCGGGGCGGGCCTGTGCATCACGCTCGCGCTGCCTGCGGGACTGTGGATCGGCGCCGCGCTGATGCTGTGCTACCTGATCGGGCTGACCTATATCGCCAAGCAGGAGAACCTGGGCAGGGTGGAAAACCTCTGGCCGCTCGTGTTCCTCGCCGCGCCGGTGGCCTACGGCGCGTGGCTCGCCATGGCACTGCCCGCGGCAGGCCTGTTCTGGCTTCTGTTCACCGGCTGGATGCTGGTGGCGCTGTGGTTCCTGCGCCGGCGCAGGAAAGGCGACATTCCGCGCGCGGTGGTGAGCCTGATCGCCGGGATTTCGCTGCTCGATGCGTTGCTTATTGCCGGCGCCGGGTCACTCACACTCGCTGGCTTCGCGCTCGCCGGATTCGGCGTGACGCTCTTTTTCCAGCGCTACATCTCGGGAACGTGAACTGTGCGGCGCCGCTGCCCGCGTCGATGCCGCAGGCGCTCAAGGGCAGCGTGGTGCTGGGCGACTTCCTGTTCTCGCGCTACCGGCTGCTGCTCCTCGCCATCGTCGCCCTCGTGCTCACCCGCATCTGGCTGCTGCTCAACAAGACTTCCTTCGGACGCGTGGTGCGTGCGGGCATCCAGCGGCCCGACATGGTGGCCGCGCTCGGCATCCGCCTGCAGCCGTACATGACGACCATCGTCATGCTGGGCGTGGGCATGGCGGCGCTCGCCGGGGCCCTGTTCGCGCCGATCGCCCTGGTGCACCCGGCGATGGGCGCCGAGATCATCACGGTCGCGTTCGTGGTGGTGGTCATCGGCGGGCTGGGCAGCTTCTGGGGCGTGGTGCTCGCCGCAGTGCCGCTCGACAACGGCGACGTCTACTATGCCTTCGTCGCCCTGGTGGCGTTTGGCGTGCTCTATGGGCTGTTGCGCGTCACGCGCTCGCCCTTCGGCCACGTGCTGGTGGCAATCCGCGAGAACCAGCAGCGCGCCACGTTCCAGGGTTACGCGGTCGATCGCTACCGGCTCGCGGTGTTCGTCCTCTCGGCGGTGGTCACGGGCCTCGCCGGCGCGCTGCTCGGCTTCCTCAACTACCTGGTGTCGGCCGACGCGGTGTCGGTTGCCTTCTCGGGCGAGTTGCTGGCGATGGTGGTGATCGGCGGCATGCACCAGCTCCTGGGACCGACGCTCGGCGTGCTGTTCTACATCGTGTTCCGCGAGCTGTTCTCGATGTGGACGCACAACTGGCTGCTGTGGTTCGGCCTGGTCTTCGTCGGCTTCGTCCTCTATTCGCCCGCCGGTCTCGCCGGCATCTGGGCGAAGCTGCACCGGCGTTGGCGTCCGCCGCCGGAGGAAGCCGCCGCAATGAACGGGCGCCGGATCACCGAGGGTCTGCCGCCGCCCGATTTCCTGCGCGCCGCTCCTGCGCGCGACGCCGTGCTCGAGGTCTCGGCGGTATCCATGCATTTCGGCGGCATCCGCGCCGTCGCCGGCGCGAGCCTGGCGGTGCGCGCCGGCGAGATTCACGCGCTCATCGGGCCGAACGGCGCCGGCAAGACCACGCTCTTCAACATCGCCTCCGGGATGTTTCCCCCGGACGAGGGCAGCGTAACGCTCAGCGGCGCGCAGGTTCAGGGGCTGCCGCCCGATCGCATCTGCCGCCGCGGGCTCGCGCGCTCGTTCCAGATCACGAATCTGTTCAAGGGCCTGTCGATCTACGAGAACCTGCGCCTGTCGCTGCAAGCGCGGCACCGCGCGCGCTTCAACGCCTGGCGCGACATCGACAGCTACCCCGAGATCCACGCGGAAACCGCTGCGCTGATCCGCTTCCTCGGCCTGGAAGGCATCGAGGCGATCGAGGACGGCGAGCTGTCCTACGGCGGGCAACGCCTGCTCGACGTCGGCATCGCACTCGGCTCCAAGCCGCAGGTGCTGCTGCTCGACGAGCCCCTGGCGGGCCTGGCGGCGGCGGAACGCGAGCGCGTGTCGGGACTGATCCGGTCGGTCGCGACCCGCATCCCCGTGCTCATCGTCGAACACGATATCGATCGGGTGCTCGGTTTTTCGCAGCGTGTCACCGTGATGAACCAGGGCGAGGTGCTGATCGCGGGCTCGCCGGAAGAGGTGCGCGCGGACCGGCGCGTGCAGGAGGTCTACACCGGCACGGGCGCGCCGCCGGTCAGTACCCGCGCCGCCGGCGCCGCGCGCGAATCCGCGCCGCAGCTGCGCTTCGAGCGCGTCAACACCTTCTACGGCAAGAGCCATATCCTGACCGACGCGACGCTGGATGTGCGTGGCGGCGAGATCGTCGCGCTGCTCGGACGCAACGGCGCGGGCAAGTCGACGCTGCTCAAGACGCTCGCGGGCCTGGTGCGCGCGGCCTCGGGCAGGATCGAGTTCGACGGCCGCGACATCGCCGCGCTGCCCGCGTCGGATATCGCGCGCCTGGGCATCGGCTACGTGCCGCAGGGGCGCGGCCTGTTCGCCGGCATGACCGTCGCCGACAACCTGGCGCTCGGGCGCCTCGCGCGCGCTCTCGGGCAATGTCAGGCTGCTGCTGCTCGATGAGCCCTTCGAAGGCCTGGCGCCGACCGTGGTGCAGGAGCTGTTCAAGGTATTCGACCGGCTGCGCGGGCAGGTGTCGATCGTCATCGTCGAGCACAACCTGGATCTGGTGCTGGCGCTCGCCGACCGCGTGTTCGCGCTCGAGCGCGGCGGCGTGTTCCACCAGGGGCCTGCTGCGCCCCTGCTCACCGACCTCGAGTATCGGAAGAAGATCCTATGGCTGTGACAAAATTCCCCTCTTCAGCAGGAGCCCGGGCATGCCCAAGATGAAAGGCGGCGAACTGATCGCCGAATACCTGATCCAGCAGAAGGTGCCGTACCTGTTCGGCATCTGCGGGCACGGCAACGTCGGCATCCTCGATCCGCTGCACGCGGTGAGCGACCGGCTGAAACTCATCTCGCCGCGCCACGAGCAGTGCGCCGGCCACATGGCCGACGGCTACTTCCGCGTGAAGCACCAGCCGGTGGCCACGCTCACCTCCACCGGCCCGGGCTCCGCCAATCTCGTGATGTCGCTCGCCACGGCGCTCGCGGACTCCTCCGCCTTCATGGCGATCACCGCCAACGTGCCCACGTCCCAGATGAACCGCGGGCCGTTCCAGGAGATCTACAAGCACAACCAGGCCGATTTCCCCTCGGTGATCCGCCCGGTGGTGAAGCGCGCGTTCCAGCCCACGCGCGTCGACATGCTGCCGCTCGCGCTGCGCCAAGGCTTCGACACCATGGTGACCGGGCGCCCCGGTCCGGTGAACATCGACATCCCGTACAACGTCTTCCAGGAAGAGGACGACGTCGCGGTGCCGCCCGCCTCGCACGTGTTCGGCCAGCACCGCCCGGGGGCATCCGAGGCCGACATCGCGGCGGCGGTGAACCTGATCACCGATGCGATGCGCCCGGTGATCTTCATCGGGCACGGCGCCACGCTCTCGGAGGCCGGCCCGGAGATCGCCCGCCTGCAGCAGACCTACGGCATCCCGGTGATCACCTCGCCGAACGGCATGGGCTGCGTGCCCGCGGACGACCCGCTCACGCTCGGCTTCATCGGCCGGAACGGCGCCTACCCTGCGAACCAGGCCGGGCGCCACGCCGACCTCGTTCTCACGATCGGCACGCGCTTTGACGACCGATCGTCGTCCAGCTGGTACCCGGGCTACTCGTGGAATTTCCCGAAGACGAAGCTGATCCACGTCGATCTCGATCCGCAGGAGCTCGGCCGCAACTACCCGCCGACGCTCGGCATCATCGCGGACGCCAAGGTGTTCGCCGCGCAGCTCCTCACGGCGCTGGGGCTGCGCGAGCAGCGGGGCGCGGCGCCGCTCAGGAAGCAGACCTCCGAGTGGCGCGCCGAGGTGGAGGCGTGGTGCGCTGAATGGGAAGCGTACGTGCGGCCGAACTTCGGCTTGCGGACCACGCCGCTGCGGCCCGAGTACGTCGTGGACGTGCTGCAAAAAGTCCTGCCCGACGATGCGATCCTCACTTGCGACTCCGGGGTGCACCACAACTGGTTCATGCAGTTCTGGCGGCCCAAGCGCGCGCAGAGCATGCTGAACAGCTGGGGCTACTCGTCGATGGGCTTCGGCGTGTGCAGCGTCCTCGGCGCGCAGCTCGCCGCGCCCGAGCGGCCGTGCATCTCCGTGTGCGGGGACGGCGGCTTCTCGATGACGCCCTACGTGGTGGCCACCGCGGTGGAGTACGACCTGCCCTGCATCTGGCTGGTCTGGAACAACTTCAGCTGGGCGGCGATCCGCGACATCCAGATGGGCATGTTCGGCGGACGAGAGCACGGCACCGCGTTCTACCAGGGCGGCCCCTCGGGAAAGCGCTACAACCCCGATTTCGCCGCCTGGGCGCGCGCCTGCGGCGCGGACGGCGTCACGATCACGAAGAGCGAGGATCTCGCCGGCGCGCTGCAGCAGGCGATCAGGAACAGGCGCCCCTGTGTGCTCGACGTGCACGTCGACGCCGAAGTGCGGCCGCCTTCCACCGGCACCTGGCAGCTCCCGCCGACGCCCTTCAAGGAACCGGCATTCGGCAAGCCGTGGGTGGCCTGAGATGGCGGAGCGCTACGATGTGGTGGTGGTGGGCGCGGGCAACGCCGCCTTCTGCGCGGCGCTCGCCGCGCGCGAAAAAGTCTCGAAGGTGCTGATGCTCGAGCGCGCGCCGGAAGACGAGGCGGGCGGCAACTCGCGCTTCACCGCCGGGCTGATGCGCGTCGCCTACGCCGGCGTCGACGACCTGAAGCGCGCCATTCCCGACCTTACCGCCGAGGAAATCGCACGCACCGACTTCGGCACCTACACCGAGGAGCAATTCCTCGATGACATGGCGCGCGTCACAGAATACCGCTGCGATCCGGATCTCACCGAGATCCTGGTGAAGCAAAGCCTCGACGCGGTGGCCTGGATGCGCTCGAAAGGCGTGCGTTTTACCGCTGCGTGGGGGCGGCAGGCCTTCAACATCGGCGGCAAGTTCAAGTTCTGGGGCGGGCTCACGGTCGAAGCCGTGGGCGGCGGGCCGGGCCTTGTCGAGTCGCTGACGAGTGCGGCGAAGAAGAACGGCATCGACCTCTGGTACTCGGCGCGCGCCACAGGCCTCATCGCGGACGACGATGGGGTGAAAGGGGTGCGCGTCAAGCGCAACGGCAAGACGATCGAGGTACACGCAAAGAGCGTGGTGCTCGCCGCCGGCGGTTTCCAGGCCAATCCCGAATGGCGCACGCGCTACCTTGGCCCGGGCTGGGAGCTGGCCAAGGTGCGTGGCACGCGCTTCAACACCGGCGACGTGATTCGCATGGCGCTCGACGCGGGCGCGGCGCCGGCGGGCAACTGGTCGGGCTGCCACGCCGTGGCCTGGGAACGCAACGCGCCCGAATTCGGCGACCTCGCCATCGGCGACCAGTTCCAGAAGCATTCCTACCCGTGGGGCGTGTACCTCAATGCCCTGGGCAAGCGCTTCCTCGACGAGGGGGCGGATTTTCGCAACTACACCTACGCGAAGTACGGGCGGGTGATCCTTTCGCAGCCCGGTCAGTTCGCCTGGCAGATTTTCGACGCCAAGGTGAAGTCGCAGCTGCGCGACGAGTACAAGATCCGCCAGGTCACCAAGCGCGTGGCCAACACGCTCGACGAGCTGGTCAAGCAACTCGACGACGTGGACGCCGACGCCGCGCTCGCGGAGCTCAAGGCCTATAACGCCGCGGTGCGCACCGACATCCCGTTCAATCCGAACGTGAAGGACGGCCGCGGCACCAAAGGGCTCGCGATCCCGAAGTCGAACTGGGCGAATACGCTCGATACGCCGCCTTTCGAGGCCTACGCGGTGACCTGCGGCATCACCTTCACCTTCGGCGGACTGCGCATCAACACCGAAGCGCAGGTGCTCGACACCGACGGCGCGCCGATCCCCGGGCTGTATGCCGCGGGCGAACTGGTGGGCGGGATTTTCTATTTCAACTACCCGGGCGGCACGGGACTGACTAACGGCGCGGTGTTCGGGCGCATTGCCGGGACGAGCGCGGCGCAACCCTAGCGCATGGACCTGGGACTATCCGGCAAGGCTGCGCTGGTCACCGGTGCCTCCGCCGGAATTGGCCGCGGCATCGCGCGCATGCTCGCCGCCGAGGGCGTGCGCCTGGCGGTGACCGCGCGCCGGCGCGATCGGCTGCAGGCGCTCGAGCAGGAAGCCGGCGCGAAGCTGGTGATCATCGAGTGCGACTTCATGCAGGCCGACGCGCCGCAGCGCATCGCGCGAGCCGCGCTGGAGGGCCTGGGCGAGGTGGACATCCTGGTCAACAACGCCGGTGGCTCACGCGCGTTCAAGCTGGACTCGAGCGAAGCGCAGTGGGAAGAGGCACTGACCCTGAACTTCACCCGGCAGCGCCAGCTGACCCACGCCCTGCTGCCGCAGATGATGGCGCGCAACTGGGGCCGCATCATCAACATCACCGGCAAGAGCGAGCCTGAGGGCATCAATGGCGCGTTCGCGGCCAAGGCGGCGATGCACGCCTGGGCCAAGGGCCTGTCCCGCGAGGTCGGCAAGCACGGCATCACCGTCAACTCGATCCCGCCCGGGCGCATCCATTCCGAGCAGATCCTGCGCAACTACACGCCCGAGTACCGCCGCTGGCAAGCCGAGAACGAGATTCCGGCGGGGCGCTATGGGGAGCCCGAAGACATCGCGAGCCTGGTGTGCTTCCTCGCCTCGCCGCTGGCAGGCTACATCAGCGGCGCGGTGATCCCGGTCGATGGCGGGCTGCGCCGCTACCAGTTCTGAGGCGCGAGGAGTCCCGCGTGCGCATCTCTTCAATGGAATCGAAATGCACGCCGGCCGAATGGGCGGCGCGCGTCGACCTCGCTGCCTGCTACCGCCTGGTCGAGTGGTACGGCATGGCCGATATGATGGCGAACCACATCTCGGCGCGCGTGCCGGGCGAGGACAACGCGTTCCTCATCAATCCCTACGGCATGCTCTACGAAGAGATCACGGCCTCGAGCCTCATCAAGGTGGACCTCGACGGCACGATCCTCGCCAAGCCGGATTTCGGGGAACTCGACTACGGCATCAACAAGGCCGGCTATATCCTGCACAGCGCGATCCACGCCGCGCGCCACGAAGTCGCCTGCGTGATCCATACGCATACCTGGGCCAACATGGCGGTGTCGGCGCTGGAAGGGGGCCTCGTGCCGACGACGCAGACGGCGATGCGCTTCCTGAAGATCGGCTACCACGACTACCAGGGTGTGGTGCTGGACGGCGCTGAGCAGGCCTCGCTGGTGCGCGACCTCGGCGAGGCCGAAGCGCTCATCCTGAGGAACCACGGCGCGCTCACCGTGGGGCGCACGGTGGGCGAAGCCTTCAACTGGATGCACCGGCTCGAGCTCGCCTGCCGCTCGCAGCTCGCCGCGCAAGCGACGGGGCGCGGCCTGGTCGCGGTGCCGGCGCCGGTGCTGGAAGCGACTTGGAACAACTACCAGCGCGGCACGCGCCGTCCTTACGGGCTGATGGAGTGGCCGGCGCTGCTGAGAAAGCTCGACCGGCTCGATCCAGGCTACCGGCGCTGACCGACGCGCCCGCCTCCCGCCCGATCCGCTTGCGCTGGTTATCGTAACGCGTTACGATAACACCATGGCCAGGCCCCGTACCGGAAGGGCGCTCTCCGCCGCCGAGCGCATGCGGCGCTACCGCGCACGCCGCCGCGAGGCCGGCCTGCGCACGGCCACCCGCTGGACGCCTCGCGCGCCCGTCTGGTCGGACCATCGCATTGCTGAAGCCAAGAGTCTGGCGATGCACGTGCTCGCGGCGCGCCGGATCGCCGTGGATCCGCGCCTGCTGACGCGCGCTCGCTCGACCGTGGCTCGATGGCTGGAGCGCTACGGTGAGCGGCCGCCGCCGGCGCTCGTGGAATGGCGCGACCTGCTTGAGCAGCATTGGCCGGTGGTCGCGGCGCGCGCGACCGAGCTCAGCGAAGACGCGGCGCGCCTGCGGCAGTCATCGCCGCTCGCGACGCTGCTCACCGAGGCCGAGCGGCGCCGGGTGCATGACGCGTTCCGAGCTTGAGCACGTGATCCGCGCGGCCGGCAGGATCGCCCGCGACCGCGAGATCGTCGTCATTGGCAGCCAAGCGGTATTGGGCCAGTTTCCCGACGCGCCGCGGGTACTGCTCGCCTCGATGGAAGCCGACATCTATCCGCGGAACCACCCCGAGCGCGCCGACCTCATCGACGGCGCGATCGGCGAAGGCTCGCCCTTTCACGAGGAGTACGGCTACTACGCGCAGGGCGTGGGGGCCGCCACGGCCACCCTGCCGAAGGGCTGGCGAGCGCGGCTCGTCAGCATTGAGAACCCGAACACCGAAGGCGTGGAGGGGCTCTGCCTCGAAGTCCATGATCTCGCGATCTCGAAATATGTTGCCGGACGCGAGAAGGACTTGGCCTTTACGCGGGCTCTCGCTAGGCACGCGCTGGCGCGCAAGAAGATCTTACTCGAGCGCGCGGCCGCGACGAAACTCGATCCTGATCATCTCAAGCTCGTGCGCGGCAGGATCCGGCGCGACTTTGCCGCGCGATAATGCGCGGATGAATCCCGCAGAGGCGCCCCGCTGTATCGCCGTCCTGCGCATGTCCGCGCTGGGCGACGTGGTGATGACGCTGCCGCTCCTGCGCACGCTGCAGAAGGCGTTTCCACGCGCGAAGATTCACTGGATCGTATCGCGCCCATTTCACACCATCGTCGAAGGCGTTTCAGGCGTGGAGCTGATCGTCATCGACAAGCCGCGCGGGCCGGTTTCCTTCTGGCGGCTGTGGTGGCAGATGCGCAAGTACGACTTCGACTGGCTGCTCGTGCCGCAGGCGAGCATGCGCGCCAACCTCGTCACCGTGGTGTCACGGGCAAAGCGAAAGATCGGCTTCGGCACCTTGCATTCGCGCGACCTGCAGCGCTGGTTCGTGAACGAAACCGTGCCCGCCGAGCCCGAGCACCTGATCGACAGCTTCCTGCAGTTCGCCACCTACGTCGGGGCGCGCGAGCACGTGCTGGAATGGGATCTGCCGTTGCGCCCGGACGAGCATGCCTGGGCGAAGACGCAGGTCGAAGAGTGCGCCGGGATCAAACTCGCCGTGGTGCTGGCCGCAAGCAAGCCCGAGCGCAACTGGCCGGTGGCGCGCTACTGCGAAACGCTCGAGCGCATCGCGGCGCGCTGGCCGCTCACTGTCGTCCTCATCGGCGGCCCGGGCAAGGCGGAGCGCGCGCTGGCGGGGGAACTGCACAAGGGATTGCGCGTCCCGGTGCTCGACATGGTCGGGCGCACGGACCTGAGGCAGCTCGCAGCGCTGCTCGGTCAGGTGGACGCGCTGCTCGCGCCCGATACCGGGCCGCTGCACATCGCGCAGGCGATGGGCAAGCCCGTGGTGGGCCTCTATGCGGTGGCGCCGTCGAAAAAGACCGGGCCCTACGTCGAACCGCAATGGTCGGTGGACGTGTTCGCCGAGGCGGCGGCGACGATCCTCGGGCGCGAGCGGATGGGATGGCGCCAACGCGTGCACGACGAGCGCGCGCTGCGCCTCATCACGGTGGACGCGGTGGTGGATAAAATAGAGCGATTGTTCGAGCATCGCGGCTTCAAGCCCGGAGCAACGTCATGAGCACCGAATTACTCGACCTGGAAAAGCTGCGCGCACAGCCGCTCGCCCAGGATCCGTTTCCCTTCGTGGTGGTCAGCGGCATGCTGAAGCCCGGGGCCATCAAGTCGCTGTCGCACGATTTCCCGGCGATCGGCGACGGCGGCGTGTATCCCGTCGATGTCCTGCCGCTCGGGGCGAGCATGCGTCGGCTCGTCGACGAGATCAGCGGGCCGGAGTTCCGCCAGGTGGTGGAGGAGAAGTTCGGCCTGGATCTCGCGGGTCGCCCGCCGATGGTGACGCTGCGCGGGCGTTCGCGCGAGAAGGACGGCCGCATTCACAAGGATTCCGACGACAAGGTGGTGAGCCTGCTCCTCTACCTGAATGAAGACTGGCCGCACAAAGTCGGCAACCTGCGCATGCTGCGTTCGCCGGAGGACCTGGAGAGCACGGTGGCCGAAGTGCCGTCGACCGCCGGCACCCTGGTGATCTTCGAGGTGAAGCCGAACGGCTGGCACGGCCACCACAAGTTCGTCGGCGAGCGGCGCGTGCTGATGCTGAACTACATGACGGGCGAAGCGTCGCTCCAGCGCGAGCTGAAGCGCCACCGCTTTTCGGCAAAGCTGAAGGGTTTCAAGAAGCGGCTCGGGCTGTAACTAGACCCACACCTGCAGCACGTAGTCGTACGCCGCCTGCGCGTTGGTCATGTCCACGCGCTGCAGCTTGACGCGGTAGCCGCCCTTCGTTTTCTTCAGGTGGTGCGTGTACTGCCCGGCGAAATGGCGCACGTCGTCGCGCCGCAACTCCATCATGTGAAAGCGCGAGCGCACCACCAGGTCGCCGTTCTTCGCCGCCTTGTCAATGATCACGTTCGAGACCACGTGGTTGGTACCCCACAGCGGGCGCTGCGACCAGGCATCCGGGTGCAGCACGCGCCGCATGCGCACGGTCATCAGGTTCTTGTCCTCGGCGAAGATCGCCGGCATGCCGTCCCAGTGCTTGTGCGCCGGGTCGGCGGGCATCCAGTACACGCCGTCCGGGGTGAACAGATCGATCCACGCCTGCCACTGCTTGCCGTCGAGCAGCGCCGCCTGGCGGTAGAGGAACTGCTCGGCGTCGTGCTGCGCCTTGGCGCTCACCGGCCGTTCCCCATGTACTCGGCCCAGGCCTTCATCTGGTTGCGCATCGGCGCCTCCGAGGTACCCATGTTGGGCCCGGTCTCGACCACGCCGCCCTTTTCGATGTCGCGGCCGTGGAAGCGGCCGAAGCTCACCCAGTCGCCGCCGTTGGAGGCGAGGCCCTGGTGGCATTTCCAGAAATTCTCCAGGTCGTCCGCGTTGATCATGGTTGCCGGCGAATTGACCAGGTTGTAGTAGGCGAGCGAGCGCCGGTAGATCGGCTCGGGCGCGCCTTTCAGGCGGAAGTGCCAGATCTCGGTGAGCGTCTTGTCCACGCCCAGGGGGCGCACCGCGCGCAGCTGCTGCAGCGGCGATTGCACCGACAGGCCCGGATAGATGAGCACGTGGTGGATGTTGACGCCGAGGATCTTCTCGGTGCGCTGCTTGCCGTAGGCCTTGTGCATCACTTTTTCGTAAGCCAGCGTGTCCGGATCTTTCGGGCGCAGGCCCATGTAGCCGGTGAGGATGCAGTGGCCGTAGCGATAATTGAGGGTCTGGAAGTTGTCCCATTTGTCGATGGTCACCGTCGCGAACGCCGAGAGCATGTGGTACGAGAGCGGCGCCTTGCCGGTCTTCTTCGCGATGTCCTTCTCTACCTCGTACGCGGCGCGCCCGGTGGACTGGTGCACCACTGAGGGGTGCAGCGCGCCGTCGTGCTGGAAGGTCCAGGCGTGGTACGAACAGCGGAAGAATTCGCCCGTGTTGCCGTGGCGGTCCCCGCACATCATGTTGCCGCGGTGCGGGCAGCGGTTGTAGAGCACGTGCACCGATTTGTCATTGCCGCGCACCATGAGCATCGGCTGGCGGCCGATCTGCACCGCGGTGTAGTCGCCGGGTTTGGGCACCTGGCTCTCGTGGCCGCAATAGATCCAGTAGCGCTCGTGGATGCGCTCCATCTCGAGATCGAAGATCTGCGGGTCGGTGTAGACCTCCTTGCGCACGCCGCCGCCCGACTTCCACTAGAGCGACGCGTAGTACTGCGCCATGCGGCGGCGCTGCGCAGCGTCGGGCATGGCGCCTGTTCCCGCGGCAAGGTTGTCTTGCATGTGCGCGGGGTTGCCGGTGGCGGGAATGGCGCAGGTCACCGCCGGGTGCGCGACGATCCACTTGAGGAAGTACTGCGCCCAGCTGGCGATGCCGAGCTCGGCAGCCCACGGCGGCAGCGGCTTGCCGCGCACGCGCCGGAACATTCCGCCCGTGGCGAACGGCCGGTTGACGATGACTGCGACGCCAAGCTGCGCCGCAAGCGGCAGGACCGTGCGCTCCGACTCCGGCTCGGCGAGCGAGTAGTTGATCTGCACGAAGTCGTACTGCTTCGTCTTCAACCAGCGCTCGACCTGCGCGTGCGCCGAGGCGGTGTAGTGCGTGATGCCGATGTAGCGCACGCGCTGCGCCGCCTTCCACTCGCGCAGCGTCTTCGTATGCGTCTCGACATCGAGCAGGTTGTGCACCTGCATCAGGTCCATGCGCCCGGCGCGCATGCGCTCGATGGAGCGCTGCATCTCGCGCACGCCGGCTTCCAGGCCCCGAGTAAACACCTTGGTCGCGAGGAACAGCGGCTCGCAGATGCCCAGCTCGCTGCACAGGTCGCCGACCACCGACTCGCTCAAGCCGTACATGGGCGAGGAGTCCACCACGCGGCCGCCGCCGGCGAACAACACGCGCAATACCTCCTTCAGCGGCGCCCGCGCTGCGGCGTCGCCACCCACGTCGAAGCTCTGCCAGGTGCCCGCGCCGATGACCGGCAGCTTTTCGCCGCTCGACGGTATCGCGCGAACCTGCATCGCTTGCGTGGCGGAGGCGGCGTCCATCAGCGCGAGGCCGGCGAGAGCGCCCAAAAATTCACGTCTACGTGGGTCCATGACTTCGCCTTGGTGCATGGGAACGAAAGCATGCGTTATAGTAGCCGAGGCATAGGTACGCCATAGGGAGAAGCGCAATGGACATCGGTGGCTGGATCATCCTCGCACTTCTCGTCGCGCTCGCGGCGTGGGTAATTTCGATCTACAACCGGCTGGTGGCGCTGCGCAACCGTTTCAAGAACGCGTTTGCGCAGATCGACGTGCAGTTGAAGCGCCGCTACGACCTGATTCCGAATCTGGTAGAGGCCGCCAAGGGCTACCTCGCGCACGAGCGCCAGACGCTGGAATCGGTAATCGCGGCACGGGGCGCAGCGGTAAACGCGGCGCAGCGCGCGGCAGCGGCACCGGGCGAACCGGCAGCGATGGCGGGGCTGGCGCAGGCCGAAGGCGTGCTCGGCGGCGCGCTGGGACGCCTGCTCGCGGTTTCAGCCACATCCTGAACGGCGACATGGCGCTCAACCTGCGGCTGGTCGGCCTGCTCGCGGGTCTCACCTGCTTCGGCGAACTGGGCGAGCGCCTGGTGTACGGCGCGGTGCAGGGGGTGCGCGGCAAGAGCCGCGAGGAAATCGGCGGCGAAGCCGTGAGTGCGCTGTTCGGCACCCTGATCGCATTCATCGGCTTCCCGGGCTCGTTTGCCGCCGAGGCCATCAAGGCGGCGATTTCGCGCCAGCGCGAGCTGCTGGCGGATGCGGCGAGCGTGCAGTTCACGCGCAACCCTGACGGCATTGCCGGCGCGCTCGACGCCGTCTCGCTGCTGCACGCGGGCACCACGCTGCGCGGCCTGCACGTGCAGGAGCTGTCGCACATGTTCTTCCTGCCGGCCGCGGTGCACTGGTGGACCTTTCCCACCCACCCGCCGGTTGAGGAGCGCATCCGCCGCGCGCATCCGCGCTTCCAGCGCGAGGAGTACCGGCGCACGCGACCCGGCGGCCGCTACGACGACGGGCGGCGCGCGGTGCTCGACGGCGCGGGCAATATCGTGAAAGTGGTCGGGGGCATCGGTACCGCGGCGATGCTTGCGGCGGCGGTGAGCGCGCCCAGGCCCGAGCACGTCGATCATGCACGCCGGCTCCTGGATCGGCTCCCCCAAGCGCTGCGGCACCGCCTGGCGACGTCCGAAGGCGCGCGGCAGGTGATCGCCGAAATGCTCGGAGGGCACGGAACGCTCGAGGGCGTCGGGCGGCATCAGGCGCTGCTGCTCATCGAGCTTGCGCTGCCGGCGCTCAAGCAACTGCCGCAGAAAGACCGTGACGCATTCCTCGTCGAGGTCAATCGGCTGGTGCAGGCCGATGGCAAAGTTACGCTGTCCGAGTTCGTGCGGGCGACGCTGCTGCATCAGCACTTGCGCGCAGGCGCGGGCAAGCCGATTCCCACGAAGTTCAGGAAAGTGGAGGACGTGGCGCAAGACACGCACATCGTGCTGTCGCTCATCGCGCACGCGTCCAACAGCGACGCGGCGGTGGCGCACGCCAAGGGCAGGGCGATCCTGGGCATCGAGCTGCCCGGACTGATGCCGGTGGCGCAGCTCACCAGCGTGGGCATCGGCGCGTCGCTCGAACGGCTGCGTCACCTCGAGCCCTTTTCCAAGCCGCGCGTGCTCAAGGCCTGCCTCGAGACGGCGGCCGCCGATGGCGTGTTTCGCCTGGCGGAAGCGGAGCTGGTGCGCGCCGTGGCCGCGACGCTGGATTGCCCGCTGCCGCCGGTGATCGGCGCGCTCGATCCCGCTACACTGGCGGCATGAAGGATTTGCGGGCCGCGCTCGCGGCGGCGGTCGCGGGAGAAGTGCGTTTCGACGCGGGCGCGCGCGCAGCGTACGCCTCCGACGCCTCCAACTACCGCCAGGTGCCGATCGGCGTGGTGCTGCCACGGTCCGCCGAGGACATGGTGGCCGCGCTGGCGGCCTGCCGCGCGCACGCCGCGCCGGTGCTGGCGCGCGGCGGCGGTACTTCGCTCTGCGGCCAGAGCGTGAACGTGGCGGTGGTGATCGACTGCTCGAAGTACATGGATCGCGTGCTGTCGATCGATGCGCAGGGGCGCACGGCGCTGGTGGAGCCGGGCGTGGTCTGCGACAGCCTGCGCGGCGCCGCGGAGGCGCACGGCCTCACCTTCGGCCCGGACCCGGCCACCCACAGCCGCTGCACGCTGGGCGGCATGATCGGCAACAACTCCTGCGGCGCGCACTCGGTGATGGCTGGCAAGACGGTGGAGAACATCGAGGCGCTGGAGGTCCTGACCTACGACGGCGCGCGCTTCTGGTGCGGACCCACGGACGACACGGAATTCCAGCGCATCATCGCGCGCAACGACCGCCAGGCGGAGATCACCCGCGGGCTGAAGATCCTCGCCGACACCTACGGCGAGCGGATCCGCAACGGCTTTCCGAAAATCAAGCGCCGCGTTTCGGGCTACAACCTCGATCAGCTGCTGCCCGAGAACGGTTTCAACGTGGCCCGTGCGCTGGTGGGCTCGGAGGGAACCTGCGCGCTGACGCTGCAGGCCAAGGCGCGGCTGGTCAACAGTCCGCGCCACCGGCTGCTGCTGGTGCAGGGCTATGCGGACATCTATGCCGCGGGCGACGCAGTGCCGCAGGTGCTGGCCGCCGGGCCGATCGCCTGCGAAGGGCTCGACGAAAAAATCATCGGTGGTCTGCGCGAGCGCGGGCTGAAGCTGGAGGACCTCAAGCTCCTGCCCGAGGGCAAGGCCTGGCTGATGATCGAATTCGGCGGCGACACGCCCGAGGAGGCCCTCGACAAGGCGAGCGCGCTACGCGGGCTGCTGGTCACCGACGCCGCGCAGATGGGGCGCCTGTGGGCGATCCGCGAGACCGGCGCCTCGGCGACCTCGCTCAATCTCAAGGGCACGCCCGGGCCGGACCCGGTCGTGGGTTGGGAGGACGCGGCGGTGGATCCGCTGCGCCTGGGCGATTACCTGCGCGAATTCCAGGCGCTGGTTGATCGCCATGGCTACCGCACGTCGCTCTACGGGCACTTCGGCGACGGCTGCATCCACGCGCGCATCACCTTCGATCTGCGCACGCCCGAGGGCTTGGCGCATTGGCGCGCCTTCCTGCAGGCGGCCGCGGCGCTGGTGGTGAAATACGGCGGCTCGCTCTCGGGCGAGCACGGCGACGGCCAGGCGCGCGCCGAGTTCCTGCCCGCGATGTACGGGCCGGAACTGATGCAGGCGTTTCGGGAGTTCAAGCGCATCTGGGATCCGGCCAACCGCATGAATCCGGGCAAGCTGGTCAACGCCGACGGCGAAGTGCTGCGGGTGGACGAGAACCTGCGCCTCGGCCCGCAGTACAAGCCGGTCGCGCTGCACACGCGGTTTGCCTTCAACACCGAGGTGGGCGAGGGTTTCGCGCGTGCCGCCGAGCAGTGCATCGGTATGGGCAAGTGCCGCGCGAAATCCGGCGGCACCATGTGCCCGAGCTACCGCGCCACGGGCGAAGAGCGCTATTCGACACGCGGGCGCGCGCGGCTGCTGTGGGAGATGCTGCAGGGCGAGGTGATCACGGACGGCTGGCAGAGCGAAGAGGTGAAGGAGGCGCTCGACTGGTGCCTGTCGTGCAAGGGCTGCAGGAGCGATTGCCCCACGCACACGGACATGGCGGCCTACAAGGCCGAATTCCTGTCGCACTACTACGAGAAGAAATTGCGGCCGCCCGCGGTGCAGGCGCTCGCGCGCATCGGCGAATGGGCGCCGTTCGCCGCGAAGGCGCCGGCGCTTGCCAACGCGCTGGGCGCGCTGGGCCGGCCCTTCGCCGGACTGTCAGCGGCGCGCC
>JAQBXT010000114.1 GCA_027624175.1 Pseudomonadota bacterium
ACGCGCGGCAGCGTCGGCGGCGAGCAGGCGCGGGCCGGTCACCGGCGTGAACGGCACCGCGCAAAGCAGCTTGGGGTAGTACGCCAGGCCGTGGCGCGCATAGGCGTCCGCCCAGGCCCAGTCGAACACGTACTCGCCGCGCGAATGCGACTTGACGTACAGCGGCATCGCGCCGGCGAGCACCCCGTCGCGCTCCAGCAGCAGATACTGCGGCTGCCAGCCGCTGCGCGCGCTGGCGCAGCCGCTTTGCAGCAGCGCGTCGTGGAACTCGAAGCGCATGAACGGATTGTCGCCGGCGAGGGCGTTCCACTGCGGCGCGGGAATACCGGCGAGCGAAGCGGCGACGCGCAGCCGTTCGGTCGTCGGCATGCAGCCATTATAGAATCACCACGATGGCCAACCGCATTCTGATCGCCGCGGCGCAGATCAACTGCACCGTCGGGGACCTCGCCGGCAACGCCGGGCGCATCCTGGAGTTCACGGAGCGCGCGCGTGCCGCCGGCGCGGACCTGGTGATCACGCCCGAGTTGTCCCTGTGCGGCTATCCGCCGGAGGACCTGTTGTTGCGTGAGAGTTTCGTCGCCGACTGCCGGCGCGAACTGGAGCGGCTGGCGCAGAAGGTGCACGGCCCCGCGCTGGTGGTCGGTTTTCCCGAGGCGGTCGGTGCGGGCCTGCGCTACAACGCCGCGGCCCTGTTGCGCGACGGGCGCATCGCCGCCGTCGCGCGCAAGCACGACCTGCCGAATTACGAGGTGTTCGACGAGAAGCGCTATTTCGCCTCCGGCGCCGAGCCCTGCATCATCGAGCTGAAGGGCGTGCGCTTCGGGCTCACCATCTGCGAGGACGTATGGGGGCCCAAGGCGCCGGCGATGGCCAAAGCGGCGGGCGCGCAGGCCATCATTTCCATCAACGCCTCGCCCTACCACAGGCGCAAGCAGGCCACGCGCCACAGCGTGTTCCGCGAGTGGATCCGCGCCACCGGGTTGCCGATGGTGTACGTCAACATGGTGGGCGGCCAGGACGAGCTGGTGTTCGACGGCGCCTCCTGCGTGCTCGACGGCCGCGGCGAGGTGGTGCGCCAGGCGCCGTTCTTCGAGGAGGCGCTGGAGCTGTTCGAGTTCGACGGCGCGCGTCCGCTCGCGGGCCGCATCGCACCCGAGCTGGCGCCGGAGGCCGAGATCTACCGCGCGCTGTGCGTCGGCACGCGCGATTACCTCGGTAAGAACGGATTTCCCGGCGCCATCCTCGGCCTGTCGGGCGGCGTCGACTCGGCGTTGACGCTGGCCATCGCCTGCGACGCGCTCGGCGCGGAGCGCGTGCGCGCGGTGATGATGCCGTCCCAGTACACCGCGCAGATGAGCCTGGACGACGCCGCCGAGATGGCGCGCCGCGTCGGCGTGCGCTACGACGTGATCCCGATCGGGCCGGTATTCGACGCGTTCCGCGCGGCGCTGGCGCCGCAGTTCGAGGGTCGGCCGGCCGATCTTGCCGAGGAGAACCTGCAGGCGCGCGTGCGCGGCAGCCTGCTGATGGCGTTGTCGAACAAGTTCGGCTCGATCGTGCTCACCACCGGCAACAAGTCGGAGATGGCGGTGGGCTACTCCACGCTGTATGGCGACATGGCCGGCGGCTACGCGGTGATCAAGGACCTCGCGAAGATGCTGGTCTGGCGCCTGGCGCGCTATCGCAACACGGTGTCGGCGGTGATCCCGGAGAACATCATCACGCGCGCGCCCTCGGCAGAACTGCGGCCGGACCAGACCGACCAGGACAGCCTGCCCGCCTACGAGGTGCTCGACGGCATCATGGAAGCCTACATGGAGCAGGGCCGCAGCCCGCGCGAGATCGTGGCCGAGGGCTTCGCGCCGGCGGACGTGAAGCGCGTGGTGGGTCTGATCCGCAAGAGCGAATACAAGCGCCGCCAGGCGCCCCCGGGGGTGCGCATCACCTTCCGCGGCTTCGGCAAGGACTGGCGCTACCCGATCACCTCGAAGTACCTCGACCACGGCGACCTGTAGCTATAATTAGGGCCGATTCCCGGGAGGACCCAGGCATGAAGAAGATCGAAGCCGTCGTGAAGCCGTTCAAGCTGGACGAGGTGCGCGAGGCGCTGTCCGAAGTCGGCGTCACGGGCCTCACCGTCACCGAAGTGAAGGGCTTCGGCCGCCAGAAGGGCCACACCGAGCTGTACCGCGGTGCGGAGTACGTGGTCGACTTCCTGCCCAAGGTGAAGATCGAGGTGGTGGTGCCGGAGCAGCAGCTCGAGCCGGCGATCGAGGCCATCATCAGGTCGGCGCGCACCGGCAAGATCGGCGACGGCAAGATCTTCGTCACCACGGTCGAGCACGTAGTGCGCATCCGCACCGGCGAGACCAACGAGTCCGCTATCTAGGTTTGAGCAGCACCAGCAGCACGCCGCTGCCGCCGTCGGTGGGCGGCGCCTGGCAGTAGGCCAGCACTTCCTCGCGCGGCGTCAGCCAGGCGCGCAGCTTTCCCTTCAGCACCGGTTCGCGGTTTTTCGAACCCAGCCCCTTGCCGTGCACGATGCGCACGCAACGCAGCCCCTGCGCGGCCGCTGAGCGCACGAACTGTGCCACCTGCAGCTCCGCTTCCACCCGGTTCATGCCGTGCAGGTCGAGGTGCTCCTGCACCACCCAGTGGCCGCGCCGCAGCTGGCGCAGCACCTGGCGGGACACCCCGTCGCGCAGGTAGCTGAGCTCGATCCCGGATTCGAGCGCCTCTTCCGGCGAGAGCGTGCCGGCGATGCTCTCGGCGAGCACTGCGCGCTCGTCGAGGCGGGTCTGCAGCGGCAGCGGCGGCGGCGGGGGCGGGCGAGCGCGGTTGCGCGCCCAAACCTCCGGCGAGGGTCATCCAAGACCGGTGGTTCGGGGGGTCCTTCAGACACAACTCCACTGACTCAGTTGGCAAAAAGACT
>JAQBXT010000115.1 GCA_027624175.1 Pseudomonadota bacterium
GACCTGCTGGGCGACGCGCGCGGCGCAGCCGAGGACTGGGAGCGGCTCATCGAGCGCCTGCAGGCACGGCTGGGCGGTGCACGGGTGCACGGTCTGGCGGTGCATGCGGAGCACCGCCCGGAGCGCGCCTGGCGCACCACGGGCAGCGACGACCAGGCGGTGCAAGCGCGCCTGGGTCCGCGCCCGCTGTGGCTGCTCGAGCCTGCGCGCCGCCTCGGCGAGAGCGAGTTCGTGCTGCTGGCGGGGCCCGAGCGCATCGAGTCGGGCTGGTGGGACGGGGAGGATGTGGCGCGCGACTACTTCATCGCCGTGCGCGGCCCGTCCCTGGCCTGGATCTATCGCGCACCCGAGGGCTGGTTCCTGCATGGCCTGTTTGCCTGAATACACAGAGCTGCATTGCCTGTCGAATTTTTCCTTCCTGCGCGGTGCTTCGCACCCCGAGGAACTGGTCGAGCGTGCAGCGGCGCTCGGCTACTCGGCGCTGGCGCTCACCGACGAGTGCTCGCTCGCCGGCGTGGCGCGTGCGCATGTCGCGGCCCGGGAGCGCTGGTTCAAGCTGATCATCGGCAGCGAGCTGGAGCTCGAGGACGGCATGCGGCTGGTCCTGCTGGCGACGGACCGCCGTTCCTACGGTGCGCTTTCCACGCTGATCACGGCGGGGCGGCGGCGCGAGAGGAAGGGCGCGTATCGCCTCGCACGGGCCGACGTCGAAGCCGGTGCCGCGAGCGGTCTGTTGGCGCTGCTGCTGCGGGGGGACGGGCAGTGGCTCGGCGCGCATTTCCCGGGACGGGCCTGGATCGCGGCCGAGCTGCACTGCGGGGCGAATGATCGCGCCAGGCTCGAATCCCTGCGCGCACTGTCGCGGGACTGCGGCCTGCCCCTGGTCGCAGCGGGCGACGTGCACATGCACCTGCGCTCGCGACGGCCGCTGCAGGATGCGCTGACCGCAATCCGCCTTGGCCTGCCGGTCGAGCGCTGCGGCCGCGCTCTTTACCCGAACGCCGAGCGGCGCCTGCGCGCGCGGGTGCGCCTGGCCAAGCTTTACCCGCCGGAACTGCTGGCGCAGAGCGTTGCCATCGCCGAGCGCTGCGCCTTTTCGCTTGACGAGTTGCGTTACGAGTATCCCGAGGAGCTGGTGCCGCCGGGCGAAACGCCGGCGGGCTGGCTGGGCAAGCTGACCGAGGAGGGACTCGCGTGGCGCTTTCCATCCGCGGTGCCGCAGAGGGTGCGCGCCCTGGTCGAGTACGAGTTGCGGCTGATCGCCGAGCTGCGCTACGAGGCGTTCTTCCTCACCGTGCACGACATCGTGCGTTACGCGCGCTCGCGCGGGATCCTCTGCCAGGGCCGCGGTTCGGCCGCGAATTCGGCAGTGTGCTACGCGCTCGGCATCACCGAGGTGGACCCGGGGCGCATGTCGACCCTGTTCGAGCGGTTCGTTTCCCGGGAGCGGGACGAGCCGCCCGATATCGACGTGGACTTCGAGCACCAGCGGCGCGAGGAGGTGATCCAGTACATCTACGCAAAGTACGGCCGCGAGCGCGCCGCGCTCGCCGCCACCGTGATCTGCTATCGCCCGCGCAGTGCCGTGCGCGACCTGGGCAAGGCGCTGGGACTCGCCGCCGAGCAAGTCGAACGCGTGGCCAAGTCGCTCGCCTGGTGGGACGGCAGCCGGGCGCTGCCGGCGCGGCTCGCCGGCGCCGGCCTCGACCCGGAAAGCCCGGTGCTGCAGCGCCTGCTGCAGCTGACCGGGGAACTGGTCGGTTTCCCGCGCCACCTGTCGCAGCACGTCGGCGGTTTCGTCATCTCGCGCGGGCCGCTGGCCGAGCTGGTGCCCATCGAGAACGCGGCGATGGCCGAACGCACCGTGATCCAGTGGGACAAGGACGACCTGGAAGCGCTCGGGCTGCTGAAGGTGGACGTGCTCGCGCTTGGCATGCTCTCGGCCATCCGCCGTGCGCTGGGGTTCCTGGGGATCAGCATGCACCAGATTCCCGCGGAGGACCCGGCCGTGTACGCCATGATCCAGAAGGCGGACACCATCGGCGTGTTCCAGATCGAGTCGCGCGCGCAGATGAGCATGTTGCCGCGCCTCAAGCCGCAGAATTTCTACGACCTGGTGATCGAAGTGGCGATCGTGCGCCCCGGCCCGATCCAGGGCGGCATGGTGCACCCCTACCTGCGCCGGCGCCGCGGGCTGGAGCCGGTCGTCTATCCGAGCGCGGCGGTGCAGGGCGTCCTCGAACGCACGCTCGGGGTGCCGATCTTCCAGGAGCAGGTGATGCAGCTCGCGGTGGTCGCCGCCGGGTTCACGCCGGGCGAAGCCGACCAGCTGCGGCGCTCGATGGCGGCATGGAAGAGAAAAGGCGGGCTCGAGCCCTTCGAGCAGCGCCTGGTGCAGGGCATGCTCGAGCGCGGCTACCGGCGCGAGTTCGCCGAAGCGATCTACCGCCAGATTCTCGGCTTTGGCGAGTACGGCTTTCCAGAGTCGCACTCGGCCAGCTTCGCGCTGCTGGTGTACGTCTCGGCTTGGCTCAAGTGCCACCACCCGGCGGTGTTCTGCGCCGCGCTGCTCAACAGCCAGCCGATGGGTTTCTACGCGCCCGCGCAACTGGTGCAGGACGCGCAGCGCCATGGCGTCGAGTTGCGACCGCCCGAGATTTGCGCCAGCCAATGGGATTGCACGCTCGAGGCGGGGGCGCTGCGCCTGGGCCTGCGCATGGTCCGCGGCTTGAGCGAGGCAGCCGCGCACCGGGTGGTCGCCGCACGCGTGCCGGGGCCGTTCGCCTCGGTCGAGGATCTGGCGCGCCGCGCCTGTCTCGACCGGCGGGATCTCGGGTGCCTGGCGTCAGGCGGCGCGCTGGCCGCGCTCGCCGG
>JAQBXT010000040.1 GCA_027624175.1 Pseudomonadota bacterium
CGCACGGGCCTGTGGATAACCGCTTGTGACCCAAGCGGCAAACCGTCCACGGAAACGGGTCAACTCCAGCTTGTTGCCCTTCTTTCGTTCGCCCTCGACGGCGGCCCAGATCTTGTCGCCAGTGATCTGGTTCAGCGTGAGTTCGCCGAAATACGGGTCAAGCTTGCGACAAATGCGCTTTACGTCCTCGATACTCCGCAGATTCGACTTTACCGAGAGATACCGTACAACGGCTTTCTTCCACGTGCGGGGCGGTCTAACGCCGAGAGGTCCTTGCTCGTAAGCCTCGCGCTTCAGCTTCGCTACGTAGGCTTGCGCGTCCTTCTTGCTCTCGGCTTTAGTGCTTCCGCATAGGTGTCTGCCGTTGGGCAGTACGACATCGACCCACCAGAAACGGGAGTCCCGTCGCTGGTAGAGGCCGCTCTCACGGGCCATGAAGTTTCCTTTCTGGCCCGCCCTCGGTGCTTATATTCTTCGGGCCAGGCGTCGAGGTCAACCCGGTCGTAGACACAACGTCGGCCGAACTTGACGCTCGGCACGCCCAACTCGGCAAGGAGCGTGACGCCGATGCCGAGATAGGCTGCTGCTTGATCCTTGCTGAGGATACGAGCCTCGGGCAGCCGCAACGCGTCGTATTCCGCGGCATCGGCCTTCATGCTGCAGGGATGAGCTGGCGAACGAGGCGGCGGAGCAAGTACACGAGGTACGCCAGCGTCGGCGTGGGGTTCGGTGCAGCGACCCAGCCAGGCAGGCCGTACTCGATGAGGCTGTCCGAGTTGCTGTTTCACAAGGGCGCGCTCAAGAGAGGCTGCCAGGGAAGTTATTTCATAAATAGACAGTAAATTGCAATAGTGGTATGGTTTATGGCTGGGCCAAAAGCGGGGGTGAAATAACGGCGTCCGGAATCTGCCGTTATTTCAAAATACGGCTTAAAGGTGAACTATGGAGGCAATGGCATCTCGTGCGGGGAGGACCGTGGCACAGGCCACCGGATACCTCGCGTACGTCCCAGCGCTGTTGCCGCCGGAGCCTCCGGTCCAGCTCGACCCCGAAGGTGTGGACCTGCTCTCGCGCGCCGACCAGGCGCTGGGGAAGCTGGAAGGCATTACCACGCTGCTACCCAATCCGGATCTCTTCGTCGGGATGTACGCGCGCAAGGAAGCGCTGCTCAGCTCGCAGATCGAAGGGATCGAATCGACGCTGGACGAAGTGATCCGGTTCGAAGAAGGCGAAGAACCCGCGGAAGGCAAGCGCCTGCACGACACGGCGGAAGTCGTGAATTACGTTCGCGCGCTCAACCACGGCATGCGGCGCCTGGCTGAATTGCCGCTATCGCTGCGGCTGATCCGCGAGATACACGCGGAACTCATGCACGGCGTGCGCGGCGAGAACAAGGCGCCGGGCGAATTCCGCGTGACGCAGAACTGGATCGGCGCCAAAGGCGCCAATCTTTCGACTGCCAGTTTCGTGCCGCCGCCCGTGCCCGACATGAACACGGCGCTCGACAATTTCGAGAAGTTCCTCCACGAGCGGCGCGAACACCCGGAGCGACCGCAGTACCCGGTGATCCTCGAATGCGCGCTCGTGCACGCGCAATTCGAGACGATCCATCCCTTTCTGGATGGCAATGGGCGCCTCGGCCGGCTGCTCATCGCGCTGCTCTTGCACGAGCGCGGCGTTCTGCTCAAGCCGCTCCTGTACTTGAGTCTCTATCTCAAGGGCAACCGGCTTGAGTATTACGACCGCCTTACCGCGGTTCGCAAAAACGGCGACTGGGAAGGCTGGTCGAAGTTCTTTCTCAAGGGCGTCGAGCAGACGGCGCTGGAAGCGGTCGAGACGGCGCGCAAGGTGATCGCGTTCCGCGAGCAGGCCATGCGCACGGCAAGCGCGTTGGGCTCGAACGAGTTGAAGCTCGTCGAGTTCCTGTTTGCGCATCCGCTCACGGATATCCAGACGGTGGAAAAGCATCTTGACGTGGTCTACAACACCGCCGCGGCGGCGATTCGCCGCCTGGAGAGCGCGGGCCTCGTGAAAGAGACGACGGGCCGGCGGCGCAGTCGCGTGTACCGCTTTTCCACGTACCTCGACTTGTTCGAGGTGCCGGCGTGAAGGCAACGCGAAGCCCGAAGCGCATTGACGGGTGTTGGCGGGTGAGGGCGGGCCGGTTCGTCAATGACTTACAGCGTAAAGTTCCACTTCTAATCCGTTGGTCGGCGGTTCGAATCCGCCACGGCCTACCAAATAAATTCAAAGCCTCAGTTCCTGCTGGAGTTTTTGCCATTGAGTTTTGTAGCCGAAGCAGGCGCACCGTGCGTTTAGAGCGTGTCGCCTGACCGTTCCACACCACCCGATCAACCCTCGCTTTGCCGGAAAGCTTTGACGCGTTGTGAACTATAAATTACAATAGCCGTGGAACTTCGCTACTACCAAACCTTTGCTGGGCGTGAGCGACAGGCAGGCCCGCACGAGGGTCGAGGCAAGGCTCGCCAGGGTAGCGGTCGGCAACTTCGGAGATGTCGAGCCGGTGGGCGAAGGCGTGATGGAGTTGAGGATCGATTGGGGGCCGGGATATCGAGTGTATTTCGCCCGGCTGGGTCAGGTGATCGTTCTTCTCCTTTGCGGAGGGACAAGAGGACGCAGCAGAGGGACATCAAACGTGCCAAGGCCTATTTTGAAGATTACAAAGCACGCACCGCGCAAAGGAAGCCGCGCGGCGCCTAGCCTGCCCTATGAGGGCTGGCTGATCGCGCAGTTGAAGGACCCCGCGGAGGCCGCGGCATACCTTGAGGCTGTCCTCGAGGACGGCGATCAGGCGGCGATCATGCTCGCCCTTCGTCAGGTGGCGCAGGCACAGGGCGGTCTCGCCAGGATCGCCCGCATGGCGCATCTGACGCGTGAGGCGACGTACAAGATGCTCTCGAAGTCCGGCAATCCGGAACTGCGGAGTCTCAGCGCCGTGTTGAAGGCGACGGGCCTTCGGATCTCCGTGAAGCCGATCGAGAAACGGGCAGCCTGAAAAAGTGAGGGGAGCACGAGGGGAGAAACCCTTCAATCCGTTGGTCGGCGGTTCGAATCCGCCACGGCCTACCAATTACTCAAGGCTTTAGCTTTCGCTGTGGTCTTTTTGCCACGTATTCGACCTGCTACAGCAGAACAAGAACAAAAAAAGCGGTCCCAAAGGACCGCCTCGCTCTCCAACATGCGGGCGCCAAGAAGGCGCCAAGCAGGTCGTCAGGCTGCTTTCAGATTGCCGGCCGCAAGCTTGCCGCGCTCGGTGACGACGTCGAAGCTGACGCGCTGGCCTTCGGTCAGCGTGCCCATGCCGGCTTGCTCCACTGCGCTGATGTGTACGAACACGTCCTTTTCCCCGCCTTCCGGCTGGATGAATCCAAAACCCTTTGTGGCATTGAAAAACTTAACGGTTCCGATGGGCATACTAGATCTCCATAACCAAAAACTCCGCACGCAAATCGGGCGCGGTAACGAACAATCTAGCCGAAGGGGAGTATTTACATTCCGCGCCCGGGTACCGGGCGTAGCAGAAAGACAGGCCGCAACGTAGATCGCCCGCCAATGTTGCGCGGTATTCCGGCCAAATGCAAACCGTGGCGGAACCCGGCGCGGTCGTGGATCAGACACGCACCCCTGCCATGCTAGATTGCCGTTCTTTCCGGCCAAGGCTCGCCTCGATTGAACCGCTATAGCCCCCACTCCGCGACGCCGACCCGCGTTCCCGGCGACCGTTTTCTTCACTCGCCGGGCCCCACCCACATCCCCGCGGAGGTGCTGAACGCCATGCACCGCCAGCCCATGGACCACGGCGACCCGCGGCTGGACCAGGTCATCGCCGTGTGCGAAGCCGGCTTGCGGCGGCTGCTGCGGACCGAGAAGGCCGACCTTTACATGTACGCCGCGAACGGCCACGGCGTATGGGAGGCGACCACGGACAACCTGCTTGCGCCCGGTGAGGCGATGCTGATTCCGGGGACCGGGCACTTCTCCGAACAGTGGGCCCAGCAGGCCGAGGCGACCGGCCGGCGCGCGATCCGCACGGCTTACCGCGACGGCTACCCGATCGACCCGAACGACGTCGAGCAGGCGCTGCGCGCGGATCGGAAGGCCGAGATTGCCGCAGTCTTCGTCGTGCACACGGACACCGCAAGCGGTATCAGCAACGACCTGCAGGCGATCCGCGCGGCGATCGACGCCGCCGGTCACCCGGCGCTATTCGTCGTCGACGTGGTCGCTTCCCTTGCCGCCGCGCCGTTCGCGATGGATGCGCTGGGGGTCAATGTGGCGGTGGGCGCTTCGCAGAAGGGATTGATGTCGCCGCCCGGCTTCGGCTTCATCGCCGTGGACGAACGCGCAGGCGAGGTCGCCGCGAGGAATCCCGCGCCGCGTTATTACTGGGACTGGGCGCGGCGCAAGGCGGACTACAGCTACCAGAAGTTCTGCGGCACCCCGCCGCAGAACCTGCTGTACGGGATCGAAGCCGCGCTGGCGCTGCTCGATCGCGAAGGAATCGACGCGGTATTCGCCCGCCACGCCTTGCTGGCGCGTGCGGTGCAGGCCGCGGTCGAGTGCTGGGCGCGCGAAGGCGCGGTGTTCCTGCATTGTCGAGTGCCGGCGGCGCGCTCGGTGTCGGTCACCACCATCGAGGTCCGTGGCGGGGTCGATGTGGAAGCGCTGCGCACGGTGGCGCGAGAACGCTTTCAGGTGGCGTTTGCGGGTGCCCTCGGGCCGCTCCAGGGCCGCGGATTCCGCATCGGACATCTGGGCGACGTGAACGCGGCGATGATCCTCGGCTGCCTCGCCGGTGTGGAGGCCGCGATGCGGGTGCAAGGCATCCCGTTCGGCCGCGACGGGGTGATGAGGGCGGTGGAGTGCCTGGCGGCGGGCTAAGGCGCGGCGCCGCTGCACGACGCATCGCGCCCGGCTTCGCGTATCCGCGCTGAGAGCAGGAACCAGGTGGCGACAGCCGCTGCGACGATGACTGCCGATCCGATCCACCCACCACTGGGGACCGCAGCAAAGCCCCCATGCGTTACGCGCCACCCCACCGAGATGAAGCCGAAGGTGGCAAGCATGATCACCGCGGGAGAGACAAAGCACAGAATGGCGTCGTCCGATGCGATCCATAAGGTCTTGTGGTGCCGGCACACCAGGGCGAGCAGGCAGGCAATGAGAACAACCGCGCAGATCGACGCAACTGAAATCAGGATGTACATGAACCCATTCCCCTTTCGAACAACGCGACGGCTGCGATCGCCAACGTGGCGTTCTGTTGGCCGTCCATGCAGGGAACGTTATACCTGGGACGTTGCGGGCGGCAAGCTGCGCTGCAGCACAAATCCAGACTCAGGGATTCGCGCTGGCGCTCGAGACGATCGCCGGGTATTCGGGCCGGATATCGAAGCGCAGCCGGCGATGCGCTAGGCGCAGCGCGCTCTCCGCCTCCGCCGGGCTCGCCGCCCGGCTGAAGATGAAGCCGAGGTAACTCGCCCCGTCAGGAGGCGGCGCAACGATCTGGCCCGGCTCCACCGCAATGGTTACATCAGTAATGCCAGGCACCGACCGCGCGGCGGCGAGCCCTTCGAGCCCGTGGAAAATACCTCGCCGCGGAATCGGGATCATCATCACGCCGGCGGCGCTGCCATCGTCCGCGATGTCCAGTGGTTCCGACAGCGCGTGACGCAGGTTCAGCTCCTCCAGGCTCATGCCCAGGGTGTGCGTCAGTACCCGCCCGCAGAGTCCGCCGATGGAGCGGGCTGCGACCTCCAATATCCAGACGCCCTGGTCGTTGACGCGCACTTCGGCGTGCACCGGCCCAGTGCTCAACTCTGCGGCGCGGCAGGCGCGGGCAACTTCCTCGCGCACGCGTTCCTGCAGCGCTGGCGGCAGTCGCGACGGGGTGACGTAGAGTGTTTCCTCGAAGTAGGGCCCGTCCAGGGGATCGGGCTTGTCGAACAGGGCCAGCGTGGTGAGCTTGCCCCGATCCAGCAGGCCTTCCAGGGCGTACTCGCGTCCCGGAATGAACGCCTCGATGATGAGACCCAGTTCCCCGGCGTCGCGATCGGCGCGCGACTGGATGGCCCGCACCCAGCTCACCGCGCGCAGCAGGGATGCGGCATCATCGGCGCGAATCACACCACGGCTGCCGGACAGTCGCCGGGCTTTGACCACGACGGGATAGGTCAGTTCGGCGGCCAGTTTCCCCGGATTGTCCGCACTCGGCAGGTGATGAAACACGGGAACCGGGAATCCGTGTTCCCGCAGCAAGCTGCGGAACGCCAGTTTGTCGCGCACGCGGCGCACTTCCCGCGCGGAATTTCCCGGCAGACCCAGGCGCTCCGCGAGCAGCGCCGCGAGTTCGACGCCGGAATCGTCCACCGCAAGTACGGCATCCGTTTTTCCGTCGATCTCGCGCAATACCGTATCCGCGGCCTGTTCCGGGCGATCGAAATGCAAGGCCATGATGGGCGCGAAGCCCCAGGAGGGAGCCAGCTGGTGGCAGTAATTCGCGGCCGCCACGATTTGCACGTCCAGCTTCCTGGCGGCGGCAAGGAAATCGTCGTTGCGGTATCCGGTGGTGGGGAGCAGCAGCAGGACGCGCTTCATGGCATCGACTGGGTCAGAAGGACTGCAGTTGCTGCTCGGTGGGCTCGGCGCAGCAGTACCACGGTTCCGATAGACGGGGGCCCGGATCGCCGAGCTTGAGCGCGAGTGCGGGCGCGGTTCGCCCTGCCGCCTCATGCGCCATGCGCCATACCGTGGCGAAAATATCGCGGCGCGCGGCTCCCTGCTGCTCAAAGAGCGCCACCTCGGTCTGCAGCTTCCGCTGCAGCAGGTCCACGCGCGGATCCGCGTGGCTCCAAGGGTAACCGAGGAGCTTGGCATCGAATGCCTGCAGCCGTTCCTCGAAGCCGGGCAATTTCAGCAGCCATGAGCCTGCGGGGACGAGCAGGCGGATGGTGAGCTGCACGGGAGGCACGCTCTCCACGAGCCGAAGTTCCACCAGCCGCTCGAGCAGGGCGATGTAGCCTTCCACTGTCGTCCAGGGCGTGAAGGCGACAAAGGTCGGTGCCAGCGCGATGCCGGCTGCCCGCGTGAGCGTCACGGCGCGGTCGAAGTCCCGGCTGCTGTGGTTCTTGTCGAGCATGCGAAGTATGTCGTCATCCACCGCTTCCACTGCGGAAGTAATGAACAGGCAACCGCACTCGCGCAGCTCGGGAAGCAGTGCGGCATGCTCGATCAGGTGCTGGATCTTGATCGTCGCGTCGAACGTGACGGCGGCGAATTCCGCGTGCAGGGCGCGCGCGAGCTTCAGCCCGTGCGTGGGGCCATTGAAGAAGTCCGGGTCGCCGAAGGAAATATGGGTTGCCCCTTCCTCCACCTGCTGCCGGATGTCTTGCATCACCACGTCCAGCGGCACGATGCGGAACTTGCCTTGGTACACCGGGACCACGGGGCAGTGCCGGCACAGATGCTTGCAGCCCCGGCTGCCCTCGGCAAACCCGGCGACGCGGGTCGCGCCCCCGGGCAGCACGAGGTGGGCGTAGCTCTGAAGTTTCGGCAGCGCGCTGCGGTCCGGCACCACGAAGGGCACGCGCGCCAGGCTGATCACCGGTCCGTTCTGAACCGGCGACGAGCCATTGAGGCGCAGTCCCTGGCAAAGCGCCAGGAGTGCGGGTTCCACCTCGCCGCCGAGTACCGTGCGCACGCCCGCTTCCCGCAGCAGCGGCTCATTCATGGGCGCATACAGACCGTAGACGCAAAGATGGGCCTGCGGGGCAAGCTGCCTGATGCGGGGCAGGGCTTCCAGCGCGATGCGCGTGGCGGTGTGCATTCCCACATAGACGGCCACCACGCCCGCGTCTTCCAGCATGCCGGCATCGAGCTTTTGCAGCGAAAGATCGAGGCAGCTCACCGCGAAGCCAGCGCGCTTGAGCCACGCCGCCGGCTCGGCCAGGGCGAACGGCTGCCGCCCCAGCTCGTAGGCGTTGATGAGGACGACCTTGAACGGGCCGGCTATTTCGATTTCGGCCGTGCCTCGAAGGGCGCGGAGCCCGTCTCGCGGCTTGCCCCGGCCTGTTCCAGGCGCTTCAGGTAGTGCTGCCACATCTCCTCCTGGCGCAAACCGAATTCATACAGCAATTCCCATGAGTAAATCCCGGTGTCGTGCCCGTCCGAGAAGGTCGGCTGTATGGCGTAGCTGCCTGCCGGCTCGATCTGGGTGATGTCGACGGACCTCTTGCCGACCTGCAGAACTTCCTGGCCGGGGCCGTGGCCGCGCACCTCCGCCGAAGGCGAATAGACCCGCAGGAATTCGCAGGGCAGCTGGAAGGTCTTGCCGTCCGAAAACGAGATCTCCAGCACCCGCGACTTCTGGTGCAGCTTGATCTCGGTGGGGCGCGGCGCATTGTTTTCCATGATTGATTTCCGGCTAGTTCAGTCTGTCTATTCGCGCACCCGCGCGAGCTTCTTCACGTCCGGCAGCCTGCGCAGCGCGCGCATGACGCGCGCCAGGTGCCGGCGGTTGGACACCTCCACCACCAGCAGCATGTTCGTGTGCACCGCCCGGTCCTCGTCCATGCTGATGGAATCGATGTTCGATCCGGAATCGGCGATCTCGGAGGCCACCTTGGCGAGCACGCCGCGCTGATTCTCCACCATCACCTTGATCGCCGTCTGGTACAGGCGCGTGCCCGCCGGATCCCACTCGACGTCAATCCACTGGTCGGGCTCGTTCCTCCTCGAGCGCTCGATGAGCCGGCATTCGGCGCCGTGCACCACCAGCCCCTGGCCCTTCTTCATCGAGCCGACGATGGCATCTCCCGGGATCGGCCGGCAGCAGGTGGCAAGCTGCACCGCCATGCCCTCGGTACCACGGATGAGGACCTGCGCCGCCTTGCCTTTTGTGTCCTGGGCGGCGTCGCTGCGCTTGAGCAACCGCCGCGCGACCACCGCCGGCAGCTGCTTGCCCAGGCCGATATCGGCAAGCAGCTCCAGCTTGGTGCGCTCCACGGTTTCGCGGATGGCGCGCTCCCAGCTCGCGTCGTCGACCTCGGCGAGCGCCACGCCCTGGGCCCTAAGCGCCTGCTCCAGCAACCGCTCGCCGAGCACCGCAGACTCGTTGTACTGCATGGTCTTGAGGAAGTGGCGGATGTTGGCGCGCGCCTTGCCCGTGCGCACGTATTGCAGCCATGCCGGGTTGGGCTTGGCATGGCTGGCGGTGATGATCTCGACGCGCTCGCCGTTGCGCAGTTCCGTGCGCAGGGGCACCAATTCCCCGTTCAACTTGGCCGCGACGCAGCGGTTGCCGATGTCGGTATGCACCAGATAGGCGAAATCCACCGCGGTGGCACCGCGTGGCAGTGACAGGATCTTGCCCTGCGGCGTGAAGACATAGACTTCGTCGGGGAACAGATCCACTTTCACGTGCTCGAGGAACTCGTGCGGATCCCCGGACTGGTTCTGGATCTCGAGCAGCGACTGCAGCCACTGGTGGGTCTGCTTCTGCAGCTCGGTGAGCGACTCGGCGTCGTCCTTGTACATCCAGTGCGAGGCGACGCCCGCCTCTGCAAGGTGGTGCATCTGCTCGGTGCGGACCTGCGCCTCCACCGGCACACCGTAGGGGCCGATCAACCCCGTGTGCAGCGAGCGGTAGCCGTTGCCCTTGGGGATGGCGATGTAGTCCTTGAACTTGCCCGGTACCGGCTTGTACAGTGTGTGCAATGCGCCGAGGGCGAGATAGCAGGTGGGGGCGTCCTTGACGATCACGCGAATGCCGTAGATGTCGTGCACTTCGGAAAACGACAGCTGCTTCTCGACCATCTTGCGGTAAATCGAGTACAGGTGCTTCTCACGCCCGAACACCGTAGCCGGAATGCGCGCCTCCTCAAGGTTCGATCTGATCACCGCCTCGATCTTGCCCACCACCTCGCGCCGGTTGCCGCGCGCGGCGCGCGTTGCCTTGGAAAGCACGCGGTAGCGCAGGGGATAGAGGTGTGCGAACGCCAGTTCCTGCAATTCGTGGAACAGCGTGTTCAGCCCCAGGCGATTGGCGATCGGGGCGTAGATCTCCATGGTCTCGCGCGCCACGCGCCGGCGCTTGTCCGGCGGCACGGCATCGAGCGTGCGCATGTTGTGCAGGCGGTCGGCGAGCTTGATGAGGATCACGCGCACGTCGCGCGCCATCGCCAGGAGCATCTTGCGGAAATTCTCGGCCTGCGCGTCCTCGGCCGACTGGAACTCGATCTTGTCGAGCTTCGACAGGCCGTCGACCAGTTCCGCCACCGGCTTGCCGAAGGTGTCGGCGATCTCGGCCTTGGTGACCGAGGTATCCTCCATTACGTCGTGCAGCAGCGCCGCCATCAGCGCCTGGCCGTCGAGGTGCCAGCCGGCGAGGATCTCCGCCACCGCCAGCGGGTGCGAGATGTAAGGGTCGCCCGACTGACGCTTTTGCCCCGCGTGCGCCACTTCCGAGAACCGGTACGCCTCCTCCAGGCGCGCGATATCCGCCTGCTTGAGGTAGGCGAAGCGGCTCTGGTCGAGGGTTTGTACGGCGGCCATGCGGAAAGGTTACCGCAGGCCGTAGCGCTCGGGGGGTCTAGGGTGTGGGCGCCGTCGGGTTACGCCTGAGCACTTCGGCGCCGATTTTTCCGGCGGCGATCTCGCGCAGGGCGATCACGGTGTTCTTGTCGCGGTTGGCCTCCACCAGCGGTGAGGCGCCGGCGCCGAGCTGGCGCGCGCGGTAGGTCGCGGCGAGCGTCATCATGAAGCGATTGGGGATTCTCTGCAGGCAATCGTCTACGGCAATACGGGCCATGGTCAGCTTTCCGATCTGAAAACTTCGGGATGCCGCGCCAGTTGCCGGCCGGTGGCCAGGCGTTCTGCGCGCACGATCGCCCCCAGGTCTTTCAGGGCGTCGTCGAAGTGATTGTTAATTATAGCGTATTTGAACTCGACGGCATGGCTCATTTCCTCGGCGGCGTTCGTCAGCCGGCGCCGGATGACCGAGTCCGCGTCCTGGGCGCGCTTGCGCAGCCGGCGCTCCAGCTCCGCCATGGAGGGCGGCAGGATGAAGACGCCGATGCAGTCGGAATGCAGGCGGCGCACCTGCTCGGCGCCCTGCCAGTCGATCTCCAGAAACAGGTCCTTCCCGGAGGCGCGCGTCTGGTCGATCACTTTTTGCGAAGTGCCGTAGCGATGGCCGTGCACTTGCGCGCTCTCGAGGAACTCGCCGCGCTCGAGCATGCTCTGGAAGCGGCTCGCCTCCACGAAGTGGTATTCCCTGCCGTCCTGCTCCCCGCGGCGCGGAGGCCGCGTGGTGTAGGAAACCGAGAGCGACAAGCCCGGATCATGCGCGAGCAGCGCCTGAATGAGCGAGGACTTGCCGGCGCCCGAAGGCGCGGTGACGACAAAGAGCAGGCCTTTCATTCGATGTTCTGCACCTGTTCGCGGATCTGCTCGACCAGCAGCTTGAGCTCCAGCGCGCCATCCGCGATCTTCTGCGTCGCTGACTTGGACGCCAGCGTATTCGCCTCGCGGTTGAGTTCCTGCGCCAGAAAATCCAGGCGCTTGCCCGCCGCACCGCCCTTGGCCAGCGTGCGCTCGATCTCCCCGATGTGCGCGCGGAGCCGCTGCAGCTCTTCCTCGATGTCGGTCTTCACGGCGAACACCGCGAGCTCCGTACGCAGGCGCTCGTCGTCGGCCGCGCCCAGCGCTTCGCGCAGGCGCTCGGCGAGTCGCGCCTGGTAGGCGGCGTTCGCCTCTGGCACCAGCGGCGCAATTTCCGCGACGCGCTTGCGCATCTCGGCGACGCGGCCAGCAACGAGCGCCGCGAGCTTGGCGCCTTCGCGCGCACGCGCGGCGCACAGTTCATCCACGGCGCGTTTCGCCAGCGCGCCAACCACGCCACTCAGCTCCTGCGCGTCCGGCGCGCTGCCGGCGAGCACACCCGGCCAGCGCAGCACGTCTCCGAGGCGCAGCGGCGCCGCCTGCGGAAACGCGCGCTGCGCCTCGCCGGCGACGCGGCGCAGCGACTCGAGCGCCGCGGGGTCCAGCGATTGCACGCCGGCGGCGCCCGCCGCGAAGGACAACCGGCAATCCAGCTTGCCGCGCGCGACACGCGCAGTGATCGCCTCGCGCAGCAGCGGCTCAAGCGTGCGCAATTCCTCGGCGACGCGGAACTGCAGGTCGAGGAAACGCGAATTGACCGACTTCAGCTCGAGGCTGAGCGCGCCGCGCGGATGCTCGGCGGCGGCGAGCGCGTATCCGGTCATGCTGAGGATCAAGGGGGAAGATCGCAGGAAAGCGCGCGATGCGAAGCGCGTATCATAGGGGAGATGCCGCTTCAAGCCAACCAGCCGCTGCCGGAGGGGCATCCGCTGCAGGGCTACCGCATTCTGCGCGTGCTGGCCTCGGGCGGCTTCTCCTTCGTGTACCTGGCGCACGACGAGAACGAGATGCCGGTGGCGATCAAGGAATACCTGCCCTCGACGCTCGCGCTGCGCACCGGCGCGGGCGCGATGCCGGTGGTTCCCGAAGCGTACGCTGCGGCGTTCCGCTACGGCATGAAGTGCTTCTTCGAGGAAGGGCGCGCCCTCGCCACGCTGGCGCATCCCAACGTGGTGCGCGTGTTGAATTTCTTTCGTGCCAATGAAACGGTATACCTGGTCATGCGCTACGAACGCGGCCGTACCCTGCAGGAGCACATCCATGCGCGCCGCGGCACGCTCAAGGAAGGCTGGATCCGCAGCACCTTTGCCAGCCTGCTCAACGGCCTGCGCGAGGTGCACTCCAACAAACTGCTGCACCTGGACATCAAGCCGGGCAACGTCTACCTGAGGAGCGACGGCACGCCGCTGCTCATCGATTTCGGCGCCGCGCGGCAGATGCTGTGGGGCGAGGCGCCGGCGCTGCCGCCGATGTACACGCCGGGATTCGCCTCCCCCGAGCATCACACCGATCGCGCCAAGCTGGGCCCGTGGAGCGACGTGTACTCGGTGGGCGCCACGCTGTATGCCTGCCTTACCGCGCAGGCGCCGCCCTCGGCGGAGGAGCGTCTGGACAAGGGACCGCATCGTTGCAGCGCGCAAGGCCGGCGCCGGAAAATTCACCGGCACGCTGCTCGATACCGTGGACTGGTGCCTGCGCCTCAATCACCTGGAACGGCCGCAGAGCGTATTCACGCTGCAAAAGGCGCTGCTCGGCGAGAAGGTACCGGAGTACCAGGGCGTGGCGCCGCTCATGGAGAAGCTCAAAGGCGCGCTGCTGAGGCTGGCACGGCGATGAAGTGCACCATCCACCAGGAAACGCACGTGGGCAAGCGCCCCTACAACCAGGATCGCATGGGCCATTGGCGCACGTCGGAGGCGATCCTGCTGGTGCTGGCCGACGGCATGGGCGGGCACGCGCATGGCGAAGTGGCGGCGGAACTTGCCATGCGGCACATCGCCGCGGCGTTCAAGCACGCGGCCAGGCCCCGGCTCGCCAATCCCGACCTGTTCCTGTTCCGCGCCGTCGGCCGCTCGCACGGCATGCTGCTGCGCGAGGCGCGGCAGCTCGGCCTCGACGACACGCCTCGCACCACGGTCGTCGCCTGCGTGGTGCAGGAGGGGCGCGCCTACTGGTCGCACGTCGGCGACTCGCGCCTGTATCTGGTGCGCAAGGGCGAGGTGATCGTGCGTACCCGCGACCACACGCTGGTGCAGCAGCTGGTCGACGAAGGCAAGCTGGGCGAGGACGACGCCGGCAGCCACCCGGAGCACAACCGGCTGCTGCAGTGCCTCGGCGGCGCGCAAGCGCCGCGCATCGAGCCCACGGCGCACGCCCGGCTCGAGCGCGACGACATCCTGCTCCTGTGCTCGGACGGCCTGTGGGGGCCGCTCATGCAGCGCCAGATCATCGCCGGCCTCGAAAGCGGCCCGGTGCCGGGGGCCGTTGCGCGACTGTGCGCGCTGGCGGAGGAACGCGCCGGTCCGGGCAGCGACAACATCACCGCGCTGGCGCTGGGTTGGGACGAGGACGCCGTGCCGCCGCGCGAGGGGCCGCGCACCGTGCCGCTGCAGGAGATGACCACCGCGGTGCAGGATTTCAGCGCCACCGATCCGGATTTCCTGCGCATGAGCGACGAGGATATCGAGCGCGCGATTGCCGAGATCAAGGAAGCGCTCAAGCGGCAGAACGCGCCGCGATGAAGCAGCTGGTGCTGGCCTCCAACAACCCGTGCAAACTGCGGGAAATGGACGCGCTGCTGGCGCCCCTTGCCATCGAGGTGATTCCGCAGGCGCGCCTGGGCATCCCCGAGGCCGAGGAGCCGCACGATACCTTCCTCGCGAACGCGCTCGCCAAGGCACGCCACGCGAGCCGCGCGAGCGGCTTGCCGGCGCTCGCGGACGATTCCGGTCTGTGTGTCGACGCGCTGGCCGGGGCGCCGGGCGTGCGCTCGGCGTACTACGCGGGGCGCGCGGGCAGCCGCGTGGAGCGCGATGCCCGCAACAACCAGCTGCTCCTGGCGCGCCTCGGCAGCGCGCGCGGGGCGCATTACACCTGCGTGATGGCGCTGGTGCGCAATGCGGACGATGCCGCGCCGCTGGTTGCCGAAGGCATCTGGCGCGGCGAGATCGCGCGCGTGCCGCGCGGCTCGAGCGGCTTCGGCTATGACCCGCTGTTCCTGCTGCCCGGGCGCGGCCTGACCGCCGCGGAACTGCCGGCGGAAGAAAAAAACCGCATCAGTCACCGCGGCCAGGCGGCGGCGCGGCTGCTCGAGCTGCTGCGGTGAACGCCGTCATCCGGGCGCCGGGCGACGTGCGCTTCACCGTGTTGCCGCCGCTCGCGCTTTACGCGCACCTGCCCTGGTGCGTGCGCAAGTGTCCCTACTGCGACTTCAATTCGCACGAGAAGCAGGACGCGCTGCCGGAAGTCGCTTACGTGGACGCGTTGGTGGCGGATCTCGAGGGCCTGCTGCCCTCGGTGTGGGGGCGAAGGCTTCGGTCCGTATTCATCGGCGGCGGTACGCCGAGCCTGTTCGCCCCGGAGTCCATCGATCGCCTGCTCGCCGCAGTGCGCGCGCGCCTGCCGCTCGAGCCCGGCGCGGAGGTGACCCTGGAGGCCAACCCGGGAACTGCGGAAGCCGGTCGCTTTCGCGGCTACCGCGCGGCGGGCGTGAACCGGCTGTCGCTTGGCATCCAGAGCTTCGATGACGCGAAGCTCAAGGCCCTGGGCCGTATTCACTCGGCCGACGAGGCGCGCCGGGCGATCGACATGGCGCAGGAGACGTTCGACAACGTCAACCTCGACGTGATGTACGGGCTACCCGGGCAGACGCTCGCCGAGGCGCGCGCGGACGTCGCCGAAGGACTGCGATTCGGCACCACGCATTTTTCCGCCTACCAGCTGACACTCGAGCCGAACACGGTTTTTTACAGCAAGCCGCCGCAGCTGCCGGAGCACGACGACTGCGCGGACATGCAGCTGGCGGTCGAGGAGCTGGCTGGCGCGGCGGGGTTCGAGCATTACGAGACTTCCGCTTTTGCGCGGCCCGGACGGCGCTGCCGCCACAACATGAACTACTGGGAGTTCGGCGACTACCTCGGCATTGGCGCGGGCGCGCACGGCAAGCTTTCTTTCGCCGACCGCGTGACGCGCCACGAGCGCGTGAAGCAGCCGCGCGAGTACATGACTTCGGCCGGGACCCTGCGGGAGAAAGTGATCGCGGCGCGGGAGCTGCCGTTCGAGTTCATGCTGAACGCGTTGCGGCTGGTGCAGGGCGTGCCGGCGGTGCTTTTCGAGCAGCGCACCGGGCTGCCGCGCGCGGCCGTGGCGCGCAAGCTCGCGGCCGCCGAGGATCAGGGCCTGCTCGAAAAGGATCCGCAGCGCATCCGCCCTTCGCGGCGCGGGCGCCTGTTCCTCAACGACCTTCTGCAGCTGTTCCTGGGCTGATGCGCCTGGACAAGTGGCTGTGGGCGGCGCGCTTTTTCAAGACGCGCAGCCTGGCGCAGCAGGCGATCGCGGCGGGCAGGGTGAAGCTGCACGAGGAAAGAGCCAAGCCCGCGCACCCGCTGAAGCTTGGCGATCTGCTCGAGGTTCGGGTGTCGGAATCCGTCTGGAACATCCAGGTCAAGGCGCTTTCCGACAGGCGCGGGCCGGCGGTGCAGGCGCGCAAGCTCTATGCGGAGTCCGAGGCGAGTCGCGCCGAGCGCGAGCGGCGCGCCGAACTGCGCCGCTGGGGCGCCGAGCCGACCGCGGCCCTCAAGGGCCGGCCAACCAAGCGCGACCGGCGCAAACTGGACGACTTCACCGATCCGGACCCGTAGCGGATGCCGGGTGGTCCCCGATCAGCGCCTGCGATAGATGAGGTCGCGGACTTCGTGGCCGAGCTTCACCCCGCGTTGCTCGAACTTGGTGAGCGGGCGCGCTCTGGGTTGGACGGCGCGCGCCAGCAGCGGTTCCGCGTCGAGGACCTGCGCCATCTGCACGGCGTATTCGGGCCAGTCGGTCGCCGCGTGCAGGTAGCCGCCGGGCGCGAGCTTGCGCGCGGCGAGCGCGGCGAAGGCCGGCTGCACGAGGCGGCGCTTGTGGTGGCGCTTCTTTGGCCAGGGGTCGGGAAAGAACAGGTGCAGGCCGGCGAGCGCGCCAGCCGCGATCATGTGCTCGAGCACCTCGGCCGCGTCGTGGCGAATGACGCGCAGGTTGGCGAGTCGTTGCTCGGCGATGCGCTTGAGCAGGCTGCCGACACCGGGTCCGTGTACTTCGACGGCGATGAAGTCCGTGCCGGGTTGTTCGGCGGCGATTTGAGCGGTGGTCTCGCCCATGCCAGAGCCGATCTCGAGCACCAGGGGCGCCTCGCGGCCGAAGATGGCGCGAGGCAGAAGGATTTCCGGGCGGTATGCGAGACCAAGGGCCGGCAGCAGCTCATCGAGCGCCCGCTGCTGCGCGGGCGTGGTTCTGCCCTGGCGCAGAACATAGCTGCGGATGCCGCGCGTCAAGCCGCCTTGCTGCGGGAAGGCGCGATCTTGCCGTCGGTGGGAGAGGAGGGCGCGGCGCTGTAGAGCTTTTTCGGCATGCGGCCGGCGAGGAACGCTTCGCGTCCCGCTTCCACCGCCTTTTTCATCGCGCGCGCCATCAGTACCGGGTCTTTTGCCGCCGCCACCGCGGTGTTCATCAGCACGCCGTCGCAGCCCAGCTCCATGGCGATCGCCGCGTCCGAGGCCGTGCCCACGCCCGCGTCCACGATCACCGGCAGGTGCACCGCGTCGATCACCAGTTGCACGTTCCAGGGATTGAGAATCCCCATGCCCGAGCCGATGAGGGAGGCGAGCGGCATGATGGCGACACAGCCGAGATCCTGGAGCATCTTGGCCTGGATCGGGTCGTCGGTGCAGTACACCATCACCTTGAAGCCTTCCTTCACCAGCTGCCCGGCCGCCTGCAGGGTTTCCGGCATGTTCGGATACAGCGTATGCGCGTCGCCCAGCACTTCGAGCTTCACCAGCTCGTGGCCGTCCAGCAGCTCGCGCGCCAGGCGCAAGGTGCGCACCGCGTCGTCGGCGCTGTAGCAGCCGGCGGTGTTCGGCAGGTAGGTGAACTTCGAGGGCGGCAGCGCTTCCAGCAGGCTCGGCTCGTTCGGGTTCTGGCCGATGTTGGTGCGGCGGATGGCCACGGTCACGATTTGCGCGCCGCTGGCCTCGACTGCAGCCCGGGTTTGGGCGAAATCCTTGTACTTGCCGGTGCCGATCAGCAGGCGGGACGAGAAGGTTTTTCCGGCAACAACGAATTCGTCGTTCATCCGCCCCCCACCGCGACCACGATCTCCAGCCGGTCGCCGTCCGTCACCAGCGTGTCGCCGTGCGCGCTCTTCGGCACGATCTCGCCATTCCTCTCGACAGCGATCCTCTTGCCGGAAAGCTCGAGGCGCGCGATCAGTGCGGCAATGTCGAGCGGCCGTTCGAAACACTGCGCCGAACCATTCACAATCACTTGAATCATAAGGGGTAATGATACACTCGCGTTCAACCCGCGGGTGTAGTTCAATGGCAGAACGGCAGCTTCCCAAGCTTAATAATGATGAAATTGTTCATACGAAACAGTTAGTTACTTTCTAGTTTAAGTGATATACCGTGATATACCAAGACCTACTGGGACGTTACCTTCCTGCTGAGGAGGTCCTTGTGGGTAAGTTGTAAAATTCGGTTGCTCGATGCGGGTGTAGTTCAATGGCAGAACATCTGCTTCCCAAGCAGAATACGAGGGTCCGATTCCCTTCACCCGCTCCATGACACTTTGAACAGAGTGTTTTTCTTCCTAGACGCTTTTTAGCGAGTTTTCCAGCCGCGATGAGGGGTAGCCCGCTGCTCATTACGGTAGGTGATTTGGACGCGTTTCG
>JAQBXT010000041.1 GCA_027624175.1 Pseudomonadota bacterium
CGCCACCGCCAGCAGGGCCTCGAGATCCACCTGCGCGGCGATGCGCGCCGCGATTTCCTCGATACGCGCGCGTGCGCCTTGCGCTTCGTTGCTCGGCACGAGCCCGAGGTGACGCTCAACAATCGTCAGGCGCTCGTCGTATTGCACCGCGCCGAGCACCGGCACGCGGGTGTAGTGCGCGATCACGGCGCGCAGCTTCGCCTCGTGGCGCGCACCGCCGAGCTGGTTGAGGATCACGCCGGCGATGCGGATCGCCGGGTCGAAGGCCTGGAAGCCGAGGATCAGCGGCGCGATGCCGCGCGTCATGCCGCGCGCGTCGATCACCAGCACCACCGGCGCGCCGAGCATCGCCGCGAGCGCGGCGTTGCTGTTGCTGCCGTCCAGCGCCAGGCCGTCGTACAGGCCCTTGTTGCCTTCCACGAGGCCGAGCGATGCGCCCGCCATGCGTTGCGCGAACTCGGCACGGATCTCGTCGGCGCCGCTCAGATAGGGGTCCAGGTTGTAGCACGGCCGGCCGGCCGCGAGCCCGAGCCAGAGCGGATCGATGTAGTCCGGGCCCTTCTTGAACGGCTGCACCGTCTCGCCGCGCGCGCGCAGCGCCGCCGCCAGGCCGATGCACAGGGTGGTCTTGCCCGAGGACTTGTGCGCGGCGGAGATGAACAGGCGATTCACGCCGCCGCCGCTTCGCCATCCGCGAGGCTGCGCGGCAGGAAGGGGAGCACCCTGAGCCCGAGGACCGTGAGCGCGAGCGCAAGCCCCACGCCGCCGACGCCCAGCGCGATTTCCGGCAGGCTCGGCGAATAAGATGCGATCACACCGTCGAAGAAGGTGCTGCTGACGTCCTTGCCCGGAAATATCTGCTGCGGGTAGGCCTGGCCGCCGATGATGATGACGTAGACCTGCGCCAGGCCGCCGGCGATGACGCACGCGGCGGCGGCCGCGAGCGCGGCTCGTCCGCGCACCGCGTAGACGAGCACGAGCGGCACGATGCTGCCGACGAGGATCTGCCCGATCCAGAAGAGGACCGTGTAGACGCCGCCATCCAGGAGAAGGAAGCGCTCGAGCTCGAGCTGGCGCGCGAGGTAGAGGTTGGTGAGGTGGTGTACGGCGACGAAATAAAGCACCGCCGCGACGAACACCCCGAGCAGGTTGCCCAGGCGAGCGAGCAGCGCATCGCCGAGCGGCCGGCCGCTCCAGCGGCACGCCGCCATCAGCACCAGGACGAAGATCGCGAGGCCGAAGGAAAACGACATGACGATGAACAGCGGCGCGAGTAGCGCGCTGTCGTAGGGCTCGCGCGCGACGAGAAAGCCGAAGATCGAGCCCGTGCCGGTGGTGAGGATGAGGCGCCACAGGAACGCGAGCACGCCGGCGCGCTGCGTGTAGCCATTCATGCGCCGCTCGAACATCGTCCACAGGTACAGCGCCACCACGGCGAAGAACCCGGTGTACAGGAATATGTTCCACGCGAAGATCGACTTGAAGTTGTAGTGCGTCATCGCCACGATCAGTCGGTCGGGCCGTCCCAGGTCGAGCACCAGCACGGCGAGCCCGCCGGCGAGCAGCGTCACCGCGAGCAGCCCGGAGAGGCGCGCGAGCGGCTTGTAGAGCTCGCGGCCGAATACCGAGGCGATCGATGCGACGTTCAGCGCGCCCGAGGCGGCGACGATCAGGAACACCGCGAACACGTGCGGGGTTCCCCACACGATGCGGTTGCTCATGCCGGTGATGTGGTGGCCCTGGTGCTCCATGGTCCAGGCGGCGGCGAGTCCGGCAAGGACCAGCACGCCGAGCGCCCCGAGCAGCACATAGAAGCCGCCGCTGCGGCCGTCGATCTCGCGGTACTGGATGCTCGCCACGGCTACAGTCCCTGGTAGCGCACGCCGGTGTTGAGCGCGAGGTCGGCGCGCACCTGGCTCGAGGGTTCGCTGCGCAGTCGCCGGTGGATTTCCGCCGACGCGTCGTTCAGATCGCCGAACGCCATCGCCTTGCCACCGTCCCGGTTGCACGCTTCCACGCAGGCCGGAGTCTCTGCGCGATCCACGCGGTGCACGCACAGGGTGCAGGACTCCACCGTGCCCTTGCCGCGCGGCACGTCGGCCTTCTGGCCGCTCACCGCCTCGTGCACGAAGGAGCGCGCGCCGTACGGGCAGGCCAGGACGCAGTAGCGGCAGCCGATACAGGTGTGCTTGTCGACCAGCACGATGCCGTCGTCGCGCTTGAACGAGGCGCCGGTCGGGCACACGTCCACGCACGGCGGGTGCTCGCAGTGCTGGCACATGAGCGGCAGCGTCTGCGCGTAGCCGGTGCGCTTGTCGCGCAGGTTTACCTTGCGGATCCACTGCGCGTCGGTCGCGGGGCGACCCTGGCCAGTGACGCCGTTCTCCTCGTGACAGGCGGTGACGCACACATCGCAATCCACGCACTTCGTGATGTCGATCAGCAGCCCCCAGCGCTGCAGCACCGACGCCGCTTCCTGCGGCGAGCGCGCCTGCGCGAGCTCGATCAGCCTGAAGCCCGGCGCGAGGGCCGCGGCGGCGGCAGCGCCCCATCCCAGCAGCTGGCGGCGCTCCGGGTTCATGGCCTCGCCGCGGTCCGTGCCTGCCGCTGCGGCGAGTGGCACTCGAAGCAGTCGATGCTCACCGCGGCGTATTCATGGCAGCTCGAGCAGAAGCCTTCCTTGCCGAGTACGCTGCCGGTCGCGCGGCTGGCGTGGCAGTCGACGCAGTTCTTGAGGCTGAAGCGCGTCTCGCGGAACCCCTGGCGCAGGGTGCGGTCGCGCTGGTGCAGGAGCAGGTTCATGTGGTCGCGGCGCATCTCGCCGGTCGGCGCCACGCAGGCCTCGCCACGCTCGATCTTGAACTTGGGCGCATCGGCCTGCGCCGCGACCGTCAGCAAGGCGGCAATGATCCCGGCGGCAATGCGCGTCATGTCGACTCGCCGGCGCTCAATGATCGCCCATGCCCATCTTGATGTAGCCGGTGGGGCACACATCGGCGCAGATGTGGCAGCCGATGCACAGATCGTAATCGGTGTAGACGTAGCGGCCCATCGTGGCTTCAGACTTCGGCGTGCGCTTGACCGCGACCTGCGGGCAGTAGATGACGCAGTTGTCGCACTCGAAGCACATGCCGCAGCTCATGCAGCGCTTGGCCTCGTCCACCGCCTGCGGGTCCGTCAGACCGACCATGCGCTCGGCAAAGTGGCCCAGCACTTCCTCGGCCGACGGACCGACTTCGGTGCGCTTGATGCGCTCCTGGTAGGGGAAATGGCCGAGGAACAACTCATCGGGCCTGGAGACTTCCGCGGCGCTGCGGTCCTCGTAGTTGTGGATGGCGAAGCCGCCCACCCCCTTGCCTTGTTCGGCAGTGCCCCGCAGGCCGCGGTCGATTTCACGCAGACCCGGCTCGTCGAGCGGCTTGAACGGCTTGGGCTCGAGGTTCACCTCGCGCAGCTTGTCGAGCAGGTTGAAATGGTGCACGTCGACCTTCGGCCGCTTCGCCATCTCCTTTCTGTTGAGGTAGCGGTCGATGCTGTCGGCGGCGATCGAGCCCTGGCCGATGACCGTGGTCAGCAGGTGCGGGCGAATGATGTCGCCGCAGGCGAATACGCCCGGGCGGTTCGGCAGCTGGTAGAACTTGTCGGCGGCGATCAGGCCCTTGCCGTTGTTCAGCTCTTCCATGCCGGTCAGGTCGCCGGCCTGGCCGATCGCCACGACGATCAGATCGGCCTCGACATCCATCTCGGTGCCGGGCTTCTCCGTGAACTTGCCCTTGTCCCACTGGACCTCGATCAGGCGCAGCGCCTTGGCGCGCCCGCTGCGCTCATCGACGATCACCTTCTTGGGCAGGAGGTTCCCCTGGATCTTCACGCCCTCGCGTTGCGCGTCCTCGATCTCGTGCCTGGCTGCGTTCATCTGTTCGATCGGCTGCATCGAGGTGAGCATCACGTCGGCGCCCTGGCGCGCGGCGAGCGTCGAGACGTCGTGCGCGGTGTGCCCCAGCACGACGAACTCGGGCCGCTCCGTTTCCTTCGTTTCTTCGACATAGCCCAGACGCCGTGCCACCGAAACCACGTCGACCGAGGTGTCGCCGCCGCCGATCACCACCACGCGGCCGGCGACCGCCATCAGGCGCCCCTGGTTGAAGGCCTCGAGGAACGCGACGCCGCTGATGCAGTTGGGCGCGTCGGCGCCCGGTACCGGCAGCGGCCGCCCGGCCTTGCAGCCGAGGGCGAGCAACACTGCATCGTAGTCCTTTTCCAGATCCTGCAGCGCCACATCCTTGCCGATGCGCGTGTTGAGCCGCACTTCGACGCCCATGGCGATGATGCGGTTGATCTCACCATCGAGATGCTTGCGCGGCAGACGGTAGCCGGGCACGCCGTATTTCGCCATACCGCCCAGTTCGGCGTGATCCTCGAACAGGGTCACCGCGTGCCCTTTGCGGCGCAGCTGATAGGCCGCCGAGAGGCCCGCCGGGCCGCCGCCCACGATCGCCACGCGCTTGCCGCTTTCCGGGCCGGCCGCGAAAGCGAAATTCTTCTCGAGCGCGTAGTCGCCGATGTACTGCTCGACCGCATTGATGCCGACGTAATCCTCCACCTTGTTGCGGTTGCAGCCGGTCTGGCAGGGCGCCGGGCATACCCGACCCATCATCGACGGAAACGGATTGGCGGCACTCGAGCGGCGAAACGCGTACTCCTGCATGCTCGTGCCCTTGGGGGGCTTCTCCACGCCGCGCACGATGTTGAGCCAGCCGCGGATGTCTTCGCCCGAAGGGCAGCTCGCCTGGCAGGGCGGCGTCTTGTGCACGTAGGTCGGGCACTTGTCGGTCGCATCGGCGCTGAAGATCTGCTCCTGATAGGAGGCCCATTGGTGCTCCCCATCCTTGAACTTGCGGAAGGTATGTCCGCTTTTCGCCTCGGGTTTGCTCGCGGGTGCCGACATGCCTATCTCCGGTTGGCCTGCATCATTGCTTCGGGCCGAGCACGATCGCGTTGCTCACCAGACCGTGCACGCTGCCGATCATGTCCATCGGGTGCTTGTAATAGGGCAGCACCTTGGCGAACTGGCTCTTGCAGATGGCGCAGATCGCGGCCATGTAGTTCACGCCGTGCTCCTCGACCACCTGCTGCAGGGCCTGCATGCGCGGCAGCGCGCCCTTGACGCGCAGTTCGACCAGGTCGTCGGTGAGCAGCCCGCCGCCGCCGCCGCAGCAAAAGGTGGTTTCGCCGATGGTCTCGGGCGCCATGTCGACGAACTTGTTGACGCAGGCGCGGATGATCTCGCGCGGGATGAGGAACTGCCCGCCCGGCACGTCGCCCATGCGCGAGCCGCGCGCCACGTTGCAGGAATCGTGGAAGGTCACCACCTTGTCGTCGTTGGCGCTCTTGTCGAAGCTGAGGGCGCCGCGCCGGATGAGATCGTAGGTCACCTCGCAGATGTGCTGCGGCGCCGGATGGCGCGCATCGAGGAAGTCGAACGGGCCGATGAGCGTGTTCCAGAAGCTGTAGGCCACGCGCCAGGCATGGCCGCACTCGCCCACCACGATGCGCTTCACGCCCAGATCGAGCGCCGCCTCGCGGATGCGCTCGGCCACCTTCTGCAGGTTGTCGTGGTTGCCGATGAACAGGGAAAAATTCGCCGCCTCGGAGGCGTGCGACGACAGCGTCCAGGAGATGCCCGCGGCATGAAACACCTTGGCGTAGCCGATCAAACCGTCGACGTGCGGCTCGGCGAAGAAATCGGCGCTCGGTGTGATGAGCAGCACCTCCGCGCCCTTCACGTCCAGCGGGAACTTGACGTCCACGCCGGTGGCTTCCTTGACGTCCTCTTCCAGGCCGTCGAGCGTGTTGCGCAGCGCCGGCCCCGGCAGGCCGAGGTTGTTGCCGATGCTGTGCACCTTGCCGATGATCTCGTTGGAGTACTTCTGGCCCAGGCCGACGCTGTCCATGATGTCGCGCGCCGCCATCGAAATCTCGGCGGTGTCGATGCCGTAGGGGCAGTACACGGCGCAGCGCCGGCACTGAGAACACTGGTGAAAGTAGCTGTACCAGTCGTCGAGCACGTCCTTGGTCATGTCGCGCGCGCCCACCAGCTTCGGGAAGTGCTTGCCGGCGAAAGTGTAGTAGCGCCGGTAGACCGAGCGCAGCAGGTCCTGTCGTGCGACCGGCATGTTTTTCGGGTCGGCAGTGCCCAGGTAGTAGTGGCACTTGTCGGTACAGGCGCCGCACTTGACGCAGGAATCGAGAAACACCTGCAGCGCGCGCGACTGCGACACCAGCTCGCCCAGGCGGGTGACCGCGACCCGTTCCCAGTCCGGCACCAGTTCGCCGGGAAAACCGAGCGGTTTCTGGTGCTCGGGCTTGGCGACGAACGGCTTGCTGTGCGCCATGGCGTCCGCGCGCAGCAGCGGGATCACCGGATACTCGCCGATCGCAGGCGTCTCGAAGCTCGCCATTCAGCCTCCGCGCGCCGACCAGCCTGCCGTGTGACGCCGCTCGCGCGCATCGTCGACCTGGTTCAGGCTCGGGCTGAAGAACACGCCCGGCGCGTGCAGCAGCTTGGAGACCGGGAACACGATCATCAGCGTCGCGACCAGCGCCAGATGGACGAGCAGCGCCGGGTCGGCGGGAAGCTCATGCCAGTGGAACGCCATTAGGCCGAGGAAGAACGCCTTCAGCGCAACGATATCCGTGTGCGCGAGATATTTCATCGCCAGGCCGCTCGCGGCGATGGCGGCGAGCAGCGCGAGCATCAGGTGATCGGAGGGACTACTGATGTAGCGCACGCGATCGACCAGGAAGCGCCGCGCCCAGAGCCCAAGCAGTGCCGCGAGCATGGCGAAGCCGGCATACAGCCCGAGGGGCTGGATCAGGGCCACCCAGGCCCAGACCGGCTCGGTGAAATAGCGCAGATGGCGCAGCAGCACCGCCAGCAACGCCACGTGGAACATCCAGCCGAACAGCCAGATCCATTTGTTGGAGCGGAACAGGCTCTTGAACAGCGTGACCTCGAGGAGCATGCGCAGCGCGACGCCACGGCGCGTGGTCGGTGCTGGGGGGATCGGGATCTTCAGCGGCTGCGGCGTGCGCGCATACACCCAGCACTTCCAGGCCACGCCGACGACCAGCGTCGCGGCGGCGGCGTAGAACAGCAGTGCGTAGAGGACGGTCAGCGCCGACAATGATCGCTCCGGGTCCCGGCCTAGTGGGCGGGGCTAGACGCAGCCGGTCGGCTTGGGCAGCCCCGCGTACTTGCAGGCCTGCTTGGCGGGACCGTATGGAAACAGCTCGTACAGGTACTTGCTGTTGCCCTTGTCCGCGCCGAGCTTCTTGCCGATGGCCTTGGTCAGCACGCGCACCGCCGGCGCAATCTGGTACTCCTCGTAGTACTGGCGCAGGAAGTTGAGCACTTCCCAGTGGTTCTCGCCCAGCTCGCAGCTGTCGAGGCGCGCCATTTCCTTCGCCACGTCCTCGCTCCAGTCGGTGCGGTTGGCGAGATAGCCTTCCTCGTCGGTTTCGATGGTGTTGTCGTTCAGTTCGATCGCCATGTCGGGAATTCCTCCAAAGGTCAAAGCCAGGATTGCACGGCGTTGTGTTCCGCCACGAGGTCCACGAACCCCCCGTAGTCCACCAGGCGAATGCCGTCCATCACCCGGTTCTGCATGCCCCGCGCCTCGACGTCGGGCTTGAGCGCGTAGATCGACACGCGCTTCAGGGCCTCCTGCACCTGCTTCGAGACGGCCGTGTCCCCGGCCGCCGCGTACACACCGTCCTCGATCAGCAGCACCGCACTGCCCTGCCGCGCGTACGTGAGGCAGGTTGCGAGAGCGGTATGTTCGAACGGCGACTTGTTGACGGTATGCAGCATTCTCTTCCTCAAAAGCTCAGGATCACATCCTGGCTTTCCATGATCTCGGCCATGCGCTCGACGCTGACCACCTCGACCGGAATCACCAGGTCGGCCTCGCGCAGGCCGCGCGCCTGCAGCGCTTCCTCGTCCACGTAGATCTTGGTGACGTCGTAGTCCGCGAGCGCGCGGAAGGTCGGCGAGAAATTCTTCACTTCCAGAGCCATGGTGTCCTGGCCCTTGGCCAGTTGGAACACGCCGTCGCCCAGGAACGCAAGGCTCACGTCCTGCTCGAAGGCCGCGCCGATCAGCACCACTTCGAGCGATTCGAGCGCGTAGATCGTGCCGTAGGGCGCCCTGCGGTTCACGTACAGGAATTTCTTGACCACGCCGCCTGCGGTTTGCTGTTCCATTCCTTCCCCCTCAGTCGCCAAACACCACCAGGCGCTCGGCCTGGATGCCGGCTTCGATCAGTTGGCCCAGGCCCGAGATGCGGAAACCCAGCGCGAGATTGTCGGCGTCCTTGCCGTTGCGCTTGGCTTCGCTCTTGTCCATCAGCCCGCGGCGCTGCGCCGCGGCAATGCAGACCACCAGGTCGAGCTTGTGCTGCGCGGCGAGTTCGCTCCAGCGCTTGACGATGTTGCGGTCGTCCTGCGGCGGCACCGTGAGGCGCGTGCCGTTGTTCACGCCGTCGTGATAGAAAAATACGCGGTAGATCTCGTGTCCCTTCGCCAGCGCGGCCTTGACGAACTGGTAGGCGGTGTCCGAAGCCTGGTGGGTGTAGGGCCCTTCATTGACCACGACGCCGAATTTCATCTCTGCCCGCGCTCAGAAGCGGATGTGGGCCGAGGCGTTGAGGCTGTTGCGTGCCCCGCGCCAGTTGTCGATGTGGAACTTGGTGAACGGCAGCCCGGTGAGTTCGAAGAAGCGCGGCCAGCCGATGCGCTCCACCCAGTCGCCGACGCGTTCCCAGTCGCGCGCATCCTTCTTGTAGGTGTAAAGGATGTTCTTCACCACCGCGGCGACTTCGGGCCAGCGCGGCGGGTTGTTGGGCAGTCCGGCCGCCACCAGCTTCTGGAACATCGGCTTGGAGCGGGCATTGGAATTCTTCCCGCCCACCCAGATGGCGAGCTTGGAGTGCTCCGGATCGTTGATCTGCATCGGCGGGCAGGGCGGATAGCAGGCGCCGCAGCAGATGCACTTCTTCTCGTCCACTTCGAGCGAGGGCTTGCCGTTCACGATCGCCGGACGGATCGCCGCCACCGGGCAGCGCGCCACCACCGAGGGACGCTCGCACACGTTCGCCACCAGGTCGTGGTTGATCTTCGGCGGCTTGGTGTGCTGCACGTTGATCGCGATGTCGCCCTGGCCGCCGCAATTGATCTGGCAGCAGGAGGTGGTGATGTGCACGCGGTTGGGCATCTCCTCCTTGATGAATTCCTCGTGCAGCTCGTCCATCAGGGACTTCACCACCCCCGAGGCGTCGGTGCCGGGGATATCGCAGTGCAGCCAGCCCTGGGTGTGCGCGATCATGGTGACCGAGTTGCCGGTGCCGCCGACCGGATAGCCCGCGTCGTTGAAGGCCTGGATCAGCGGGCCGACCTTGTCCCAATTGGAAACCATCACTTCCATGTTCGAGCGGATCGTAAAACGGACATGGCCTTCGCCATACTTGTCGATGATGTCGCACAGCAGGTTGATCTCGTAGGGCCCGAGCTGGCGCTGGGTGCCGACGCGCACCGTCCAGATCTCGTCGCCCGAGTAGGCAACGTGGTGCAGCACGCCCGGCCGGGGCCGGTCGTGGTACTTCCAGTTGCCGAAATTCCTGATCATCAGCGGATGCATGTACTGCATGCCGTCGGGGCATCCGCTCTCGATCGGCGTGCGCATCTTCTTTTTTTCCACTACCTGTGCTTGTGCCACTGGCATTTCCTCCGTTCGAACTCAGGCCGGATTCAGACTGCGGCCTGCTTCTTGCGATCGATCCACTTCTGCGCTTCCTGGTCCCAGTCGTCCAGCCGCACGTAGGAGCTGGTGCGCGGATGCGTGATCATGTTCGGGTCCACCTCCACGCCGATGCCCTCAAGGAAATTGGCGAGCCCGATGCGCTCGATCATCTCACCGCAGCGCTCGTGCTCCAGGCCGTTCTCCGCCCAGAAATCGATCACCGTGGCGGCGAGGCTGCGCAGCTTCTCGTAGTCCTCGTCGCTGTCCATCTTCATGAACGGCACGATCACCGTGCCCATGGTGTCGCCGATCTTGAGGGTGCGCTTGCCGCCGATCAGCAGCGTGATGCCGCGGTCCTTGCCGGGCTTCAAGGCCTTGGTCATGACGTTGATGCAGTGCATGCAGCGCACGCAGCTCTTGTTGTCGACCTCGAGGGTGTCGTCGTCATTCAGCGAGAGCGCCCTGGTCGGGCAGCGCGCGATCACGTTGTCGATCGTGTACTTGCGGCCGTGGCTGCCGACATAGTCCTTGACGCCCTGCTGGTCGACCTGCATGTCGTCGCGCCAGGTGCCGATGACGGCGAAGTCGGCGCGCTGGATCGAGTTCATGCAGTCGTTCGGGCAGCCCGAGACCTTGAACTTGAACTTGTAGGGCAGCGCCGGGCGGTGCATGTCGTCGATGAAGTTGTTGACCAGCGTGCGGTGGATGCGGTGCTCGTTGGTGCACGATTGCTCGCAGCGCGCCGCGCCGACGCAGGACATGGCGGTGCGCACGCAGGGGCCGGCGCCGCCCAGGTCGAAGCCGTACTCGTTGATCTCGTCGAAGAAATGCTGCGTGTTCTCGCTGGTCGAGCCGATGAACATGATGTTGCCGGTCTGGCCGTGAAACGCGATCAGGCCGGATCCCCACTTGCTCCAGGAGCCCGACAACTGGCGCAGCAGCCCGGTGGTGTAGTGATTGCCCGCCGGGGGCTGCACGCGCAGCGTGTGGAACTCCTTGGACTCCGGGAACATGCCCGCCACTTCCGAGAAGCGCGGGATGATGCCCCCGCCATAGCCAAATACCGACACCGTGCCGCCCTTCCAGTACCCCAGGCGCGTCTTGTAGGAATGCTCGAGCTGGCCAAGCAGGTCCACCATCATGTTGTTCTCGTGCGCCAGGCGCTTCAGCCCGGTGACGAAGCTCGGCCAGGGGCCGCTCTCGAGCTGGTCGAGCATGGGCGTCGGATGAAACGCCTTGGTGGACTTCTTGTCCTTGGGCACGTAGGTGCTGTGCCGTTCCGGATCTATGGGCTGGCTGCGGGGCTGCTTGCGGGTATCCGACATCGCTATCCCTCCAGATCGCGCGAATTCGTGCCGCCCCAGTGTAATGACGCACCATCGCGCCTGACCGGTTTTTGGGGATAGGCCGCATGGGGCCACCCCTCCCTTTGGAGATATACGGCTTGCTGATGGCCAAAGACGCGGCAAATGCGTTACGTTGTGTGCCCCGATTTTCAGGCCCGCGCGCTTTGAACGCCGCCCTGCAGGACGCACTGGAACACCCGTTTGCGCCAGCGCGCTCGAGCGCTTACCAGCGCTGGCGCGAGCGCAAGCTCGCGCGCTATCCGCGCCGCGCCGAGGACCTGGTGGTGGAGGTGCGCGATCCGCGCGACCTCAGCGCCAGCGAGGTCGCGCAGATCCGCCGCGTTTGCGGCGCGGCGAACATGGCCGTCTACGCGAGCCCGCTCGCCGGCGTGGCCGACAAGGACATCGCGCGCCGCCTCGGCGCGCGCCTCGGTCTTGCGCAGTTGCACACCAACCCGCTCGCGGACGAGGACGGCATCAGCGCACTCGAGGCGGCGCCGGCAAAGGCGGCGCGCGGCTATATTCCCTACTCGAACCAGCGTCTGCTCTGGCATACCGACGGCTACTACAACGCCCCGGCGCAGCGCATCCGCGCCTTCATCCTGCACTGCGTGCGGCCCGCCGCCGCAGGCGGCGAGAATCGCCTGCTCGACCCCGAAATCGCCTACCTCCTGTTGCGCGATGCCGATCCGCATTACGTGGAAGCGCTGTCGGCGCCCGATGCCATGACCATTCCCGCCAACGCCGAGGCTGGTGCCGTGCTGCGCCCCGCCCAGACCGGCCCGGTGTTCTCCAACGACGGTGGCGCACTGCACATGCGCTACACCGCGCGCACGCGCAGCATCGAATGGCGGCCGGACGAGGCGACGCGCGCCGCGGCCCAGTTCCTGCAGCAGATGCTCGACACTGATTCGCGTTACGTATTCACGCTGCGCCTGGCCGGCGGCCAGGGGCTGGTCTGCAACAACGTGCTGCACAACCGCAGCGCATTTGCGGACGGCCCCGCACCCACGCCGGGCCGGCTGGTCTATCGCGCCCGCTACACCAACCGCGTCGGCACGGCATGAAGACCATCCCGCTCAAGTACATCCGGGAAGACCCCGGCGTCGGCAACGCCGACGACAGCACGGATGCGAAGGAATCGACCGGCATGCTCAAACGCCTGGTCGCCGACCTGCGGGGCCGACTGGCGGCGCTCTCTCCCGGCGCGGCACCGTTGCGGCGCGCTGATCTGCTGCTGCAGCTCGGCCGCGCGCTGGTCAGGCTCGAACAACGGCCTGAAGCCTGGGCCGCGAGCCGCGAAGCGTTCGACCTCTACAAGGCCGAGCTGGCCTGGGAAGGCGCGGCCCAGGCCTGCGACATCCTGTTCCTTGCAGAGCAGCCGCAGTCGCTCGCCGCGCTCGGCCAGGGAATCTGGCTCGCGGTGACCTACCCGATCGATCCGGAGTTGAGCGTCGCGCTGCTCCAGCACGTGGTCGAGGAAACGCCGCCCGACGCCGACGGCGCAGCGGTAGCCGCCGTCACGGCGTACTACCTCGTCGATCTGCGCGCGCGCGATCCCCAGCGCGAACACCTGCTCCTCTACGCCAATCAGGTGCTCGCCACGGTGGCGCGCCGGCACAGCGGCGTCGACGGGCAGCAGAACTTCAACCAATGGATCCAGGACATGGAGCTGAACGACCCGGCACTGTTCCTGCCGCGCCTGCGCAACGTGGTCGACGTGCTGGTGCAGGACGACTGGTGGTTCGACCGCGAGGCCCTGCAGGCCGCGCTGCCCGCAGACTGAAAGCGATGCGCGATGCCGAAGACGACGTCGTGGATGCCGTGTTCGCGATTGCCTGCCGCAGCCTGCCGGTCGATCACGCGTACGCGCTACAGCAGGCGGTCCAGGCTGCGCTGCCCTGGTTTGCCGAGGAGCCGCACGCCGGCCTGCATACCGTGCATGGCGCGGCCTCGGGCAGCGGCTGGATGCGGCCCGAAGGTGCACACGCCCTGCTGCAACTATCGCGTCGCGCCCGGCTCGCGCTGCGCCTGCCGCGGCGGCGCCTGGGCGACGCCGGGGCGCTGCTCGGGCGCACGCTGAACGTCGCGGGCTGGCCGCTGCGCGTGGAAACAGTCACCGCGCGGCCTCTGTCGCGCATCACGACCCTGTTCTCGCGCTGCGTGGTGCTCGCCGGCGCGGGCGACGAAGCCGCTTTCCTTGCTGCCGCCGCCAACGAGCTCGCGGCGCTCGGCATCACTCCTGAAACCACGCTGTGCGGCCGTGTGACGCCGGTCGCCACCCCCGCGTGCACCTACCAGACCCGCAGCCTGATGCTCGCCGGCCTCTCGCTCGAGCAGTCGCTCGCGCTGCAGCGGCACGGGCTGGGGGCCGAGCGCACGCTTGGCTGCGGCCTGTTCATCCCCCACAAAGACATCGGTGACCTGCGCTCCAGGTCGGATTGATCGCAAGAGAGGAGACCATGGCGTACGAAGTGAACGGAAGACAGATTGCAACGACGGAGAACGGTTACCTGGAGTCGCTCGACGACTGGGACAAGGACGTTGCCGGGGCGATTGCGGCGGCGGAGGGGCTGACCCTCGGCCAGGACCACTGGGACGTGATCGAGTACCTGCGCGACGCCTACCTAAATCACAACAGCGAGCAGCCGAACAACCGCGCGATCCTCAAGGCGATGCAGGACAAGTGGGCCGGCCGCAAGGTGGACAACAAGACCCTGTTCGATCTCTACCCGGGCAATCCCTCCAAGCAGGCGGGTAAGATCGCGGGGCTGCCCGAAAGCATGCGCAAGGGCGGGTACTGAAGCGGCCTAGGCGTAGTGCTTGCGCTGCGAGCGCCGCCGGCCCGCGCGCTGCACCACCCCGCCACGGATCGTGTAGGGCGGCGTGAGTTCGAAGCTGCCGTATTTCGGGTTGAGGGGCTTGAGGAAGCGACGCTCGCCTTCGAACACCAGCTGGCGGAAAAAGACATCGCCGGCGTATTCGACGACCACATAGGCCCCGTCGCGCGGCACATACCCGGGGTCGATGATCACGACGCAGCCATCGGCGAACTCGGGCTCCATGCTGTCGCCCACCACGCGCAGGGCGTAAGGTTCGAGCGCGCTGCAGCTGCTCTGCGCCATGCTGCTCGTTCTAGCCTTCGTCACCGGAGGGCTTGTTCTTGTGAAAGCGGATCACCTGGTCCTCGCGCGTCGGCTCGTCGGTGAAACGCGGGCGCTTGCCCATCGGCTGTCCGGCAACCTCGGCGAGCTCGCGTTCGCGCGCGCTGATCAGCGCGAGGCACTGGCGCAGATCCTCGATGGTGGCGTCCGTCAGCGGGTGGCGCATGCCGTGCGGCGTCGCGGTGTCCTTGATGACATTGGCAAGCGTAAGCCTCACCGCCTGCAGGATGCGTTGTTCTGTGGAGGCAGTCGAGTCGGTCAGTTTGCTCATGTATCGGGCTGTGGCATCGGCAGGCCGGCGAGCTTGCAGATCTGGTAAACGGGACCGGTCGGGAACAGACCGTAGATATGCTTCTCATAGACCTTGCGGTCGCTGAAGTGCGGGCCACGGTGCTTGCCCAGTTCCAATACCATCCTGCGCATGGTCGGAAGACTTTGGGTCTCCTGGAAATACTCGCGGAAGTACCAGATCAGCTCCCAGTGGTCCACGTAGAGCTCGATCCCATCGCGCTGCGCCAGGACGCGGGCGAAGTCTTCGCTCCAATCTTCGGCATCGAGCAGAAAACCCTGCTCGTCCGTCTCGATGATCCTGCCGTCGACGTCGAACTGCATACTCGAGTCAGCCTCACGCGAAACAGATCCATGTCGTGGCGATGTACTTGACTCCCTGCTCCAGCATGACACCACGATGCACGTGAGTCCAGAACGGCGGGAACAGGATCAGCTTTCCCTGCGCCGGCCGGATCGCCACCTCCTGCAGCGCAAACTCGGTCTCGCCCCCCGGCCCCGGAACGTCGTTGAGATACCAGATGGCAACCAGCTGGCGCTCGCTGAACGCGCCCGGCCCCGCGTCGACGTGCCAGTGGTAATACTCCCCGGGAAGGGTGCGCTGCAGGTTGTAGCCGATGTCCTTGAATGAATTGGCGGCGAAGTAGGGAAACTCGCGCGCAAACACGTTGAATGTCGACACGAACTGCTGCGACAGGGCCTGGTCGATATCGCGCCAGTCCTCGCGCCCGCTGATGCGCAGGTCGGTGGAACGCTTCAATTCCGGCGCCTCCTCGCCCGCCTGGCCGATGCGCCCGGCGACCTGCTGATTGGCGCTCGCCTCGAAGCGCCGGATCGCTTCGAGGCACACGTCGGCCGGGAGCGCGCGCTCCACTTCGTAGATGAAACTGAGCGGCTTGACCTCGCGGAACCGGCCGTCGGAGAAGGTCATCGCCTAGGCGTAGAGCAACTCGGTATTCTGCATCTCGCCGCCCGCGTCGATGTCCACGCCGATCGCGCCGGGCATGCGCAGCGCGATGTACCCGGCCATCAGCATCGCGCTGGCCTGGTTGCCCTGCATGATGCTGGTGAGCAGCTTGTCGGCGACGATCTGGCAGCGCTGCAGCCGGTCGGGCTGCGCCACGAACTGGCGGCTCATCTGCCAGCCCTGGTCCATGTCGCGATCCAGCCGGTCATGGAATTCGCCGGCCTGGCGCAGGAGGTCCTCCGGCACCTCCACCGCGTAGACCTGCTCGCCGACGATCACCTTGAATCGCATGTTGATTGCGGCGCAATTGAAAGTTCCACGCCATTCATTACCATAGGCGGGTCAGGAAACACGAAAGAGCGCACACCATGGGCACCGTCTATTACGAAACCGTCGACCGGATGCAGAAGAAGGGGGTCGATCCCGAATACGTCAACGGCTGGGCGTCCGGCTTCCTGCACAACCCCAGGCGCGAAGTGCAACGGGTCAACGACGCCTATGAAGCGGGCTACGCTCACGGCCTGGAGAAGAATACGGGCGGCTTCGAGGCCTGGATCAGGAAGTAGCCGGCGAAGCGCCGGCGTCCTGCTCCGCGAGCGCGCGCCATTTTGCGGCCTCGGCGGCATCGCGCCCGACGCCCACGCCCTTCTCGTACATCATCGCCAGCGTCGACTGCGAGCCCGCCATGCCCTGGTCGGCCGCCAGCCTGAACCAGCGGGCGGCTTCGGCCGGGTCGGCCTTGGTGCATTCGCCCTGGAAGTACATGAAGCCCAGGCCGTGCTGTGCGAGGGCGAAGCCCTGATCGGCGGCAGCGCGCATCCACTTGACCGCCTTGGCGCAGTTCTTCACCACGCCCAGGCCCACCTGCGCCATGATCGCGACGCGGTATTGCGCCTGAGGCTCGCCCTGCTCGGCGAGCGGCTGCAGCAGCTGCATCGCCCTGGCGAATTCCTTCGCCTCGAAAGCGGCGATGCCGCTTGCCAACTCCATATCCAGTCCTGACATGTCGTGCTCCTGAGTTTATTATCCGTGAACTAACCGCATCGAAGCGCAAGCATGGCCATCATCGGCACCCGCCCCTCAGTAGCGCTCGTCAAAACGCGCTGGCGCAAGAAAGGCGCGCGCAGCCTCGCCGAGCGCGCGGGCGTGATCGGCGCGAACCTGTGGAAGCTCTCGCTCGAGATCTTCAAGCACATGGAAAAAGAAGGCTTCCGCTTCGGCTCGGACCGGTTGGTGACCAGCGTACTCACGGAATTCATCGCGTTCAGCGTTCAACTGGTCGACCGCGCGGTGTACGGCAAGCTGAGCGAGGCCGAGCGCGCCACCCTCGTCGCCGAGGTGGTCGGCCACCTCGCGGCGACCATGGAGAACAACCAGCTCGACCTGTTCGGGCCGGGAGAATACCGCAAGCCTTTCGTCGACGCGCTCAACGCCCGCTTCGAGGAGTACGCCGGATTCGAATGCCCTGGCGGGGAACCGGGCTATCCGTGCCTGCGCTTTTTCGCCACCCGGGTGTCCGACGCGATGGCGGCGGGCGACAAC
>JAQBXT010000006.1 GCA_027624175.1 Pseudomonadota bacterium
TTTTCACGCCGCGCGCCTTGACCTGCGGCTCGGCAAATACCTGGGCGATGTCGTTGATCGGGCCGTTGGGCACGCCTGCCGCATCCAGCAGCGCCACCCATTCCTTTTTCGTGCGCTGGCGAAAGATCTCCTCCAGCAGGCGCGTGAGCTCTACCCGGTTCTCGACGCGCTTGCCGTTACTGGCGAAGCGCGCGTCGCTCGCCAGTTCCGCGCAACCGGCCGCTGCGCAGAACTTCCGGTACAGGTTGTCGTTGCCGCAGGCTAGGATCACGTCGCCGTCGCTGGCGCGAAAAGGCTGGTAAGGCACGATGTTCGGGTGCAGGTTGCCAATGCGCGCAGGCGGCTTGCCGGTGGCGAAGTAGTTGGTGTTCTGGTACGCAAGCAACGCGATCTGCGAATCGAGCAGCGCGAGGTCGAGATGCTGGCCGATGCCGGATTGAGCGCGGTGCGCAAGCGCCGCGCAGATGGCAATCGATGCGTACATGCCGGTGATGATGTCGGCGATCGGCACGCCCGCGCGTTGCGGCCCGCCTCCCGGCGCGCCATCGGGCTCGCCCGTGACGCTCATCATCCCGCCCATGCCCTGGATCATGAAGTCGTACCCCGGGCGCTCCTTGAAGGGGCCCGTCTGCCCGAACCCGGTCACCGAGCAGTAGACGAGGCGCGGATTGATTTCGCTCAGGGTCGAATAGTCCAGGCCATAGCGCGCCAGATCGCCGAATTTGTAGTTCTCCAGCAGCACGTCGCTCTTTGCCGCGAGCTGCCGCACCAGCGCCTGTCCGTCGGGCTGCGAGAGGTTGACCGTCATCGACTTCTTGCCGCGGTTCGCTGACGTGAAGTACGCGGAATCCTTCGTGTCCCGACCCTGGGCATCCTTCACCCAGGGGGGGCCGAAGGCGCGTGAGTCGTCCCCGACGTCCGGGCGCTCGATCTTGATGACTTCCGCGCCCAGGTCGGCGAGGTTCTGCCCCGCCCAGGGGCCCGCGAGGACGCGGGAAAGATCCAATACGCGCATGCCTGTCAGCGGTCCGGCCATCTCAAATCCCCCTTGTCACCACAAGTTTGCCAGCATGCGCAGCGCCAGCGCGAGCAGCATGAGCGAAAACACCATGCGCAGGCGCCGGACCGGCAGCCGGTGCGCCAGGCGCGCCCCGAGCGGCGCGAGCGGCATGCTCGCCGCGACCACCAGCGCAAGCGCCGGCAGGTACACGAAGCCCAGGCTGCCCGCGGGCAGATCCGGTACGCGCAGCCCATGCAATATGTAGCCGATGCTTCCCGCAACCGCGATCGGAAAGCCGTTGGCCGCGGCGGTGCCGATGGCACGCCTGAGCGGTACGTTGCAGCGTACGAGGAACGGAATCGAAAGGAACGCTCCTCCCGCCGCCAGCACGCTCGACGCCGCGCCAATGACCGCGCCGGCGGCGAACAGCCCCGGCGGCCCGGGCAGCCTGCGCTCGGCCATGGGCTTCGGTTCGAAGAACATCTGCGCGGCGGCGTAGAACATGAAGGCGGCGAAGAATACCGCCAGCGGCCGCGTCGGGATGAATCCCGCAACGAGCGCGGCGCCCAGCGACCCGACGACCATGCCCGGCGCCATGGCCCGCGCCACTTCCCAGTCCACGCCTGCGTGCCGGTGGTGTGCGCTTACGCTGGAAAGCGAGGTAAACGCGACGCTCGCCATCGCAGTTGCGAGCGCGAAATGCATCATGTACTCGGCGGGAAAGCCCTTGGCGGTGAATACGAACACCAGCATCGGCACCAACACAATGCCGCCACCGATGCCGAGCAGGCCGGCGAGAAAACCCACTGCCGCGCCGATGGCGAGATAGGCCCACCACCACTCCACTAGGTTTCCCCGAGCAGGTGCGCCACCAGCTCGGCGAAGCCAGCCCCGGACTCATGCTGTGTGACGTACTTCGGCGCCGGTGCAAGATGCCCCGCGAAACGCGCGATATTGGCGACGCCCACCGAGTGCGCGAAGTAACCGAACATCGGCGCGTCGTTGGGCGAGTCCCCGGCGAACGCATACTCGGCATTGGCGGTATCGAGGTCGGTGCCATAGCACTCGGCGAACAGCGTCTTGGTCATCGCCAGCTTGTCGTAGCTTCCGAACCAGCCGTTGACGTGGATGGAACTCACCTTGGCCTGCAGTCCCGCCGCACGCATCAGGGCGGCAATGCGCTCGGCCTCGGCGAGCGGCAGCCGCGGCACGTCCTCGCAGTAGTCGATCGCCAGGTCGGCCTCGCGATACGCCTGGTCGGAAGCGAGCGCGCTGCCCGGGACCGCGCCGAGAATGCGCTCGGCGATCGCGCCGAGACGCGCGCGCTTCGCCGCACGCTCGGCCTCGCTGTCCTGGTAGCGCTTGTGCAGGCCGCCCTTCTCGTAACGAAAGTAGAACGCGCCGTTCTCCCCCACTACCGCGTCCACCGGCCACATGCGCGCGATGTGGTCGCACCATCCGGCCGGCCGGCCGGTGACCGGGATCGCCAGCCGCCCGGACGCGCGCAGGCGCTCCAGCGCCCCGTAGGCCTCGGCGGTCAGCCGGCCTTCGGTGGTCAGCGTGTCATCGATGTCAAATAGCAGTCCGCGCAGGCGCTGTGCGCCGCGCAACTCGGCGAGCGGCTTCATGCAGGGCGCGATTCTAGCGCGCCAGGGGGATGCGCACGCGCACCGCGACACCGTCGCGGGCATCGAGGTCGGCTGCTTCGATCGAACCACCGTGGAACTCCGCGATCAGGCGCGCGACATACAGTCCCAGCCCGAGGTGCGGTGCGCCGCCCGCGGGCGCGTTGCGCACCGAAACCATGGACTCGAACAGCCGCCCGCGCATCGCGGCGGGCAGCAGGGGCCCCTTGTTCTCCACGCTCAGCAGCGCGTGGGCGCCGCGTTCCTGCAGGACGACACGCACCGGTTCGCCCGGCGGCGAGAATTCGACTGCATTCTCGACCAGCTTGTCGAGCAGCTGCGCACCCAGGTCCGCGGATCCCATGACCTGGAGCGCGCGCCCCGGCAACTCGAGCAGTACGGGCGTGGCGGCGTAGGCCAGCCGGTAGCCCTCGACACAGCCGCGCACCAGGGCCGCAAGATCGTAGCGCTCGCCCTCCTCGGTGCGCAGCCCCTGCTCCAGGCGCGTGGCCTCGGTCATGCGCTGCAGAATCGTGTTCAGGCGCGACAGGCCCGCCTCGGCGCGCTCGACGTAGGTGCGCGACTCATCGGCGGAAACCGCGAGCTTCAGGTTCTCAAGCGAGGAGCGCACCACTGCGATCGGCGTGCGCAATTCGTGCGACAGCCGTCCCGCCATGCTCTCCAGGTACGCGTGGTGCTGCGCGAGCTTGGCCAGCATGGCCGAGAAGCTGCGCGACAGGTCGCCGATCTCGTCGCCCGCGTCCGAGCCCGCGACCAGCCGCGCCAGCCTGCCGCGCGCATCGATCGCATGCTCCGCTTCGTCGCGCAGGCGCCGGATGCGGTGCGAGAGCCAGGTCGCATAGGCGATCAGCAGCAGGGCGGCGCCCCCGAACGCGCCCAGCGTAAGCATGAGCAGGCGCTCGAGCGCCTCGCTGCGCAGGCTGGCCACCGGATTGGTAGTCTCCTCGACCACCACGGCGCCCGCCACTTCGTCCCGGTTCCATACGGGATGCGCTGCCGACATCACGACCGCGCGGCCATCCGGCGTGAGCCGCGAGCGCGTGGCCGGGGTGCCCTGCAGAGCCGCGGCGATGTATCGGCCCGTGGCGAGCACGTCGTCGGGCATCGACTCGGCGAAATCCTCGCTGGGGCGCTGGATCAGCCAGCCGACGAAGCCGCGCCACGCCGCCAAAGCAGGCCCGCTCTCCCCGGTCGCCGGTGGCTGCGCACGGCGCAGGCTGCCCTCCAGCGCCAGCACCTGATAGCGGCGGTTCACCACCCAGATGCGTGATTCCGCGCGCTGCAGTCCGCGCAGAATAGCCGAGATTTCCACCTGTGCCGCGCGTGCGGCAAGATCGGACTCCCGTGCGAGCGGGCGCGCGTCGCTCGCCTGCGGCAGGCGGCCTTCGCTCGCGGCGATGCGCTGCAGTTCCAGTTCCGCCTCGCGCCGCAGGGCATCGTCGCGCGCAGGCACTGCCACCAGGAGCTGCGGCCGGTCATGCAACGCGGTGGCGACAGCCCGCGCCGTACCCATCAGGGCGCGCTCCTGCCCTTCCAGCAGCACGCGTTCCAGCTCGTTCACGTAGGCCACGCCCACCCACGGCAGGGCGAGCATCGCCAGCGCCATCAACATCAGTTGCGCGCGCAGCCCGAACCTAAAGCGCCGCCCTACTCCTTCCAACGGTAGCCCATGCCGTAAGCGGTTTCGATGTGCGCGAATCCCGCGTCGATACCCAGGAACTTGTGCCGGATGCGCTTCATGTGCGAAGTCACGGTGCCGTCGTCGACCACCAGGTTGGCCTCGCGCATCAGTTGCTCCCGGTTCTTGACGTGGCCCGGATGCCGGGCGAGCGCGTGCACCATCCAGAATTCGGTCAGCGTCAGCGGCACCGGCTTGCCGCTCCAGGCGACCGCGAAGCGCTTGAGATCGAGCAGCAGCGCGCCGCGCTCGAGCGTCTCCTCCGGCGACTGCGTCTCGTGCGAGAACTCGGCGCGACGAAACAGCGCCCCGATGCGCGCCAGCAGGTGCGGCAGGCTGATGTCCTTGGTGAGGTAGTCGTCCGCGCCGAGGCGCAGCCCGGAAACCACGTCGAAGTCGCTGTCGCGGGCGGTAAGGAAGATGATCGGCAGCGTGGCCGAAAGAGCGCGCAGCTCGCGGCACAGGGCGAATCCGGCGTCGGCGTCGCTGCCCAATCCGATGTCGATGACGGCAAGATCCGGCAGGCGCGAGCGCAGTGCCGCGAGCGCTTCTATGCGCCCGCTGAAGGCGCTGACCTCGAAGCCGTGCTTGCGCAGCGCCTCGCTGTAGTTGGCGCGAATGGCCGGATCGTCCTCGACGATGGCGATGCGGCGGGACATGGCGGTCGACTATAGCCCATCGCCGCGGCGGCGGCGGCGCCTGCCACAGGATTGCCAGAATTCATCGCCGCCCGTCCATCACCCGGGCCGCGCGCGGCCCGTGGCGCGCGTTGCAATGCTCTCGCAGCAGGCACGCCACTGCCGAGGACATCATCCCCATGCAAACTGAAACGCGCCCCGCCAATGCCCGCATCGTTTTCATGGACCTGATCGCGTTCGTGGTCCTGGCGGCCTCGATCGCGCTCGCCACCGCCGTCGTCCTCGTCGGCGCGGTCCTCCTTCTGGCCGGCCGCGCCCACGCCTCGGAAACGCAGCACGGCGCGCTGCTGCTCAAGTCCCTCGACGGCACGGCGGCGCCGAGTGCGCCGCTCCTGTCGACCGACGTCTCATTTCGCGTCTCCGGGATGGTCGCCAGGGCGCGCGTCGTGCAGATCTTCCAAAATGCCTCGGCGGACTGGGTGGAAGGCATCTATGTATTTCCGCTACCGGAGAACGCCGCGGTGGATCGCCTGCAGCTGCGCATCGGGGAACGCAGGGTGGAGGGCGAGATCCGCGAGCGCGGCGCAGCGCGACGGGTCTACGAGCAGGCGCGCGCCAGCGGCCGGCGCTCGGCGCTGATGGACCAGGAGCGTGCAAACATCTTCACCACGCGCGTCGCCAATATCGGCCCGCGGGAATCGATCTCCGTCGAGCTCGAATACCAGCAGACGCTGCGCTACGACAACGGGCGCTATTCGCTGCGCTTCCCGATGGTCGTCGGGCCGCGCTACATCCCGGGGAACCTCAAGGTGGCCTCCGCCGATGCCTCCGGTTGGAGCCCGAATTCCGACCACGTCCCGGATGCGGCGCGCATTACGCCGCCCGTACTGCGGCCGGAGACTGGGCTCATCAATCCGGTGAGCCTGCGCATCGAGTTGGACGCCGGCGTCCCGATCGCCCACGTGTCGAGCCCGTACCATCGGGTGGAGGTGCGCAGCCCTTCGGCGAGCAGGCGCGTGATCGAGCTCGCCGCGGGTGCGGTTCCCGCGAACCGGGATTTCGAGCTGACTTGGGCGCCGCGCGTCGGCGCAGCACCGCAGCTGGCTTGGTTCGCCGAGGAGAAAGACGGACGGCATTACGGCCTGCTGATGGTATTGCCGCCTGCAGCCGATCCCGGCGCGCGGCTCGCCCGTGAAGTGGTGTTCGTGCTGGATACCTCGGGGTCAATGGCGGGCGCCTCGATCCGCCAGGCCAAGGCCGCCCTCGAGATGGCGCTCGCGCGGCTTGCACCGGGCGACCGGTTCAACATCGTCGAATTCAATTCCAGTGCGCACATGCTGTACGCGGACGCGCAGCCGGTGAATCCGCGCAATGTGCGCCGCGCCATCGACTGGGTGCGCTCGCTGCAGGCGCGCGGTGGCACCGAGATGGCCTCGGCGCTCAGGCTCGCGCTCGATGGCACCGACGGCGGCAACCGGGTGCGCCAGGTGGTGTTTCTCACCGACGGCGCGGTGGGCAACGAGGACGCGCTGTTTCGCCTGGTGCGCGAGCGCCTGGGCGACACGCGCCTGTTCACCGTGGGCATCGGTTCCGCGCCCAACAGCCATTTCATGAGCAAAGCGGCGGAAATCGGCCGCGGCACGTTTACGTACATCGGGCGCATCGAGGAAGTGCAGGCGAAGATGGCGGCGCTGTTCTCGAAACTCGAGTCGCCGGTGTTGAAAGGGCTTGAAGTGCACTGGCCTGAGGGTTTACGCGCCGAGGCTTGGCCGGCCCGCATCCCGGACCTGTACGCAGGCGAGCCCGTGGTGATCGCTGCGGCGCTCGACCGGCTCGACGGCGAGCTACGCGTGAGCGGATTGCGCGAGAGCCGTGCCTGGGAAGCGCGCGTGCCGCTCGCGCGGCACACGGGCGCTGCCGGCATGGGTTCGCTCTGGGCCCGGGGTAAGGTGGAAGGGTTGATCGATTCGATCCGCGAGGGTGCGCCGGAGGAAACGGTGCGCATTGCGGTTATCGAGCTCGCCACCGCGCACCGTTTGGTTACGAAGTACACCAGCTTCGTCGCGGTCGACAAAGTTGCAGCGCGACCCTCCGACGCGCAGCTCAAGCTCGCAGCAGTGCCGACCAATCTGCCCGAGGGTTGGGAGTACGACAAGGTGTTCGGCGAGCTGCCGCAGGGCGCGACCGATAGCCGCTTCGCAATGCTGACTGGCGCACTGTTGCTGCTGCTGGCATTGGCGATGCTGTTCGCGCCGCGGCGTTGGAGGCTGACGTGAGGCCCGATCTCGCATGGGGTGCGGAATGCGCCTGGCCGGAGCGGGAAGATCAAAAGCCTGCGGCCACGCCCTGGAAGTACCTGGCGCTCGCCTTGCTGCTGATCGGCGGTCTGCAGTTCGGCCGCGGCGCCTGGATACAGGCCAAGGCGTGGCTCGCACAGGAACTCATCGCGCACGCCTGGTCGCGCACGCTCAAAGGCGAACAGCAAGTGAAGCCCTGGCCCTGGGCCGATACCTGGCCGGTGGCGCGCCTTTCCGCACCCGCATTGGGCATCGAGCGCTATGTCCTTGCAGGCGCCGACGGCAGCGCGATGGCCTTCGGCCCAGGCCACGTCTCCGGCACTCCGGTGCCGGGCGAAACCGGCAACAGCGTGATCGGCGGGCACCGCGATACTCATCTCGCGTTCTTGCGCCACCTGAAACCCGGCGACGCGCTCGAGATCGAGCGTGCGGACGGCCGGCGCATTGGATACCTCGTGCGCGACGCCAACGTACTGGACCGGCGCGACATCTGGGTGGCGAAGCAGGAAGGTCCGGACCGGCTGACCCTGGTCACCTGCTTTCCGTTCGACGCGCTGCGCGCCGGTGGTCCGCAACGGTACGTGGTGTTCGCGTATGAATTCAAGAACCGCGGCGGCGAGCGCGGGACGCGGGGCTAGCCTCCTCCTCTAGCCGCCCTCCCCGCTCGCCTGCTTCGGCACGCGCCGGAGTTGAACCGCGGTCTTGACACCGCGGTTTGCTGTCGCGCAGGATTCCCTCTCTCAAGGAGATCATCCCATGATTCCCCTGACAGTCGCGATCCGCATTCTCGCGTCAACGCTCGCCGCTACGCTGTTGCTTGCCGGTACGGCCCGATCGGCGGAGGAACCGGCATTGAGCGGCTATACCTGCTGCAATCTGCACTACGACAAGGACTGGATCAGTGATGCGAATTGGTCGTCCCTGGCGATGCTGCCCGCTGGCGCCAGCATCCATACCACCGGTTATGGCCGCTACCGCATCATGGTGGAGATCGATGGCCGCAAGATGCGCCTGGGCCAGGACTACGGACGCCAGCAGAGCCTGGCGGATTGGGCGCGCAACCTCATCGTCGCGCAGGATCCAAGGCGGAAAATCGCCGCATGGCCGGCCCCGGTGCGCAACGCGATCCACGCGGGGAAGGTCGCACTCGGCATGAGCAAGGAGCAAGTGCTCGTCGCTGTCGGCTACCCGCCGAGGCATAAAACGCCGTCGCTCGATGCGCCGCAGTGGAAATACTGGCACACCAGTTTCGGCAGCTACCTGGTGGTGTGGAATGGATCGGGGCGATTGAAGGACGTGATCGCCGATCCGCAGACTCGCTTCGGGGTCCTGTACGAGCCCGGCAGGTAGCCGGCCCTCCCGCTACTTCTTGCGCAGTTTCCTGATCGCGGCGATCTGGGCGGCGAGCATGGCGCGGGCGGCGAATTCGCCCACACGCGCGTTCGCCCGCCGGCCCAGGGCGCCCGCGCCGGCGGGTCGGGCGGCCGGAGGGACGGGTTGTTCTGCTATTTCTGCTCCATCTTTTTCGCCCACTCGGTGTACTTCTTCGCTTTGTCGTGCGTCTCCTTGTAGTACCGCGCGTATTCGTCGCCCGTCATGATCTTCACCGCCAGGCCCGCGGTGTCCATCTTCTGGACGTGGTCGGGATCCTGCATCGCTTTCTTCAGCACGTCGGCGAGCTGCTTGACGACCGCCGCCGGGATGCCCTTCGGGCCCGCGATTCCGCGGGTCGAACTCGAGATTACGGTCGGATAGCCGAGCTCCTTGGTCGTCGGCACGTCGGGAAGAAATTTCGAGCGCTCGTGGTCAAGCACCACGAGGGCGCGCACCTCGCCCGAGCGCACGCGCGGCACGATGCTGCCGACGTTGTCGAAGGCGACATCGACGTTCCCGCCCATGATCTCCTTGAACTGCGCCGCACTGCCCACCAGGTGCACGATGCGTAATGTCGCGCCCGGCACCGCTTCCTCGACCATCAGAATGGCCAGATGGTCATCGCTCAGGATCCCGGTGGTCGCGGCGCGGATCGTGCCCGGCGCCTTCTTCGCGGCGTCGATCAGATCCCCGAGCGTCTTGTACGGGCTGTCGGCACGCACCCAGATCACGCCCGGGTCGAGCACCTGATTGATGATGGGCACGAAATCGTCAACGTTGAAGATTGCCTTTCTTTCGGGGTCGAGCACCACGGTGTTGGTCGCCGGCAGATTGATATAGCCGATGAAGTAGCCGTCGGGCCTGCGCCGCGCCATGTCGGTCCATCCGACCTGGCCGCCCGCGCCGCCCTTGTTCACCACCACCATCGGCTGGCCGAGGATCTTCTCGGCGATCGAGGCAACGATACGGGCGCCGATGTCGGTGCTGCCGCCTGCGGGATAGGCAACCATCAGCTCGACGGGTCGCGTCGGGAACGACTGGGCGAAGGCCGTGCCGCCCGTGAGGGTGAGTACAGCGATCGTCAACGTAACGCTTTTGACAAGCAGTTTAAGCATCGCAGTTCCTCCTGTTTTCGTGGGACATCACACTACACCTGCGCTTCGCTATCGCGAAGCTGCCGGGGCGCGAGCTTGAACGCCGCGCCCACGACGACGACACCGGCCGCGATCAGCAGCCCGAGACACAGGGGCCGCGTCACGAAGATCGAGAAATCCCCCGCCGACATCTCCAGCGAGGTGCGCATCGATTTCTCGAGCGCGGGGCCAAGAATAAGGCCAAGCACCAGGGGCGCGAGCGGCAGATCCAGCTTGCGCAGCAGGTAACCGACGACCCCGCATAAGATCATCACCCAGACGTCGAAGGCGCTCTGCTGCAGGCTGTAGGCGCCCATGATGCACAAGAGGAGGATGCCGACGGCGAGGTATTTGAAAGGCACGTGCAGGATCTTCGCCCACAGGCCTACCAGCGGCAAATTGAGAATCAGCAGGATGAGATTGCCGATGAAGAAGCTCGCGATCACGGTCCACACCAGGTCGGGTCGCTCCTGGAACAGGAAGGGTCCCGGCGTGAGCCCATTGATGATGAACGCGCCCATCAACACCGCAATGGTCGGCGAGCTCGGGATGCCGAGCGTCAGGAACGGGACCATCGCGGCATTCGCGTAGGCGTTGTTCGCCGTCTCGGGCGCCGCGACCCCCTCGATCGCGCCCTTACCGAAGCGCTCGGGGGTCTTCGATATACGCTTTTCGGCGATATAAGCCATGAACGTGGGAACGATCGACCCGATGCCAGGGATCAGGCCAAGAAAGAAGCCGATTCCGGTTCCGCGCGCGATCGCGCCCCAGGAACGGTGCCACTCGTCCCGGCTCGGCAGCAGGCCGCTGAACTTGGTGCGGATGATCTCCTGCACCGGCCGCTCGACCGTGATGAGAATTTCCGCGATGCCGTACAGGCCCATCACCACCGGGACGATCCCCAGCCCGTCGTACAGGTCGGCGATGCCGAAAGCGAAGCGCGGCGCGCCTCGCACCGGATCGATGCCGATCATCGAGATGAGCAGCCCGAGCGCCGTCATCATCAGCGCGGCCGAGAGCGAGCGCCCGGCCAGGCCGCTGACCAGACACAGGCCGAGCAGCATCAGCGCGAAAAATTCAGGCGGTCCGAACGACAGCGCGAATTTCGCGAGCGGTGGCGCGACCAGAACGAGCGCGATGGTTGCCGCCATTCCGCCGATGAACGAGCCGATCGCGGCGATGCCGAGCGCGGTTCCGCCGCGGCCTTGCTTGGCCATCTGATGGCCGTCGATGCATGTGATGACGGATGCCGCCTCGCCCGGAACGTTGATCAACACCGAGGTGATCGTGCCGCCGTACATGGCGCCGTAGTAGATCGCGGCAAGCATGATGATCGCGCCAGTCGGATCGAGCTTGAAGGTGATCGGAATCAGGATCGCCGTTCCCGCCGCCGGTCCGAGCCCGGGCAGTACGCCGATGAGCGTGCCGAACACGCAGCCCGCAAACGCGTAGGCGAGATTGGCTGGGCTCAACGCCGCGGCGAATCCCGCGAGAAGGTGTGGCAGGCTGTCCATGTCCTGGCCGCGTCAAAACCCGAGCGCCCCAATCGGCAGCGGTACTTTGAGCCAGTAATAGAACACGTGAAACAGACCGAAGCCGCTGATCAGCGCGAACAGCGCGATCACCACGGGCCGGCGCACGCCGAGCGCGACAAGTAACAGCGACGTGAACGCGAACGCGGTCAACCGGAAACCGAGCGGCTCGAGCGCCAGCGCAGCCGCGACCAGCCCTGCGAGAAGCGTGATCGCCCGCACCGCTCCGGCGCGATCCGGCCACGCAACCTCGCCGCCCTCGCCGACCGAGCCGCCGCGCACCGAGAGGACCAGCAGTGAGACGCTGAGCACGGCGCCGATCAAACCGAGCCAAAAGGGGAAAAATCCCGATCCGGGGCCGAGCCGGTCTTTCAGGCCATAGCCGTACGCCGTCGCCGCCATCGCAGCGAACAGCACGCCGAGGCATCCGAGCACAATCCTTTCGACGATCCGGTGCGACCCGGATACGGCTGTCACGGCGACGTCTCCATGTTCGGAAGTCACGGAGTAGATCATACGGCGCGCCATCGCGCCATCGACCAGCAAGTTCAGGCCGGTGCATACACCGAGTACGGCCCTCGCGGGGCCGACCCGAGTTACTTCTTACGCAGCTTCCGGATGGCCGCAATTTGCGCAGCGAGCATCGCCAGCTCGCCTTCCACCGCGGCGATCTCCTGCTTGTCCTGCGCCTTGGCACGCGCTTCCTCGGCTTTCTTCAGCGCTTCGTTCGCCTTCGCCTCGTCGAGGTCGTGGCCGCGGATCGCAGTGTCTGCGAGCACGGTGATCACCTTAGGCTGAACCTCGAGGATCCCGCCGGCGACGAAGATCAGCTCTTTCTGGCCGCCCCCGGCCGGCGTGATCTCGACCGTGCCCGGCTTGATGCGCGTGATGAGCGGCGTGTGGCGCGGATAGATGCCGAGCACGCCCGCCTCGCCAGGCAGAACGACGAACTCCGCCTCGCCCGAGTAGATCGAGGCTTCGGCGCTGACAACGTCGACGTGGATGGTGGCGGCGGCCATTACTGCAGGGTCTTCGCCTTCTCGAACGCCTCTTCGATTGCCCCGACCATGTAGAACGCCTGCTCCGGCAGCCGGTCGCATTCACCCGCGACGATCATCTTGAAGCCTTTGATGGTGTCTTTGAGCGAGACGTACTTGCCCGGCTGGCCGGTGAAGTTCTGCGCCACGGTAAAGGGTTGGGACAGGAATCTCTGGATCTTGCGCGCGCGGGACACCGCGAGCTTGTCCTCCGGCGCGAGTTCATCCATGCCCAGGATGGCGATGATGTCGCGCAGTTCCTTGTAGCGCTGCAGGGTCTGCTGCACCGAGCGCGTGGTGTTGTAGTGCTCCTCGCCGATGGTGTTCGGGTCCACCTGCCGCGAGGTCGAGTCGAGCGGGTCCACCGCCGGGTAGATGCCCAGCGAGGCGATATCGCGCGACAGCACCACGGTGGCGTCGAGGTGGCCGAACGTGGTCGCCGGCGACGGATCGGTGAAGTCGTCCGCCGGCACGTACACCGCCTGGATCGAGGTGATCGAACCGACTTTGGTCGAGGTGATGCGCTCCTGCAGGCGGCCCATTTCTTCGGCCAGCGTCGGCTGATAGCCCACCGCGGACGGCATGCGGCCCAGCAACGCGGACACCTCGGTTCCCGCCAAGGTGAAACGGTAAATGTTGTCGACGAAGAACAGGATGTCGCGGCCCTCGTCGCGAAAGCTCTCGGCCATGGTGAGGCCGGTGAGCGCCACGCGCAGACGGTTGCCGGGCGGCTCGTTCATCTGGCCGAACACCATCGCCACCTTGGACTCGGGCAGGTTGTCGAGCTTCACCACGCCGGCTTCCATCATCTCGTGATAGAAGTCGTTGCCCTCGCGCGTACGCTCGCCCACGCCGGCGAACACCGACAGTCCCGAGTGCTGGGTCGCAATGTTGTTGATCAGCTCCAGCATGTTCACGGTCTTGCCGACGCCGGCACCGCCGAACAGGCCGATTTTTCCGCCCTTGGCGAACGGGCAGATGAGGTCGATGACCTTGATGCCGGTCTCGAGCAGTTCCACCGACGGGGAAAGCTCGTCGAATTTGGGCGCCGTCTGGTGGATCGAGCGCAGCTTGTCTGACTTGATCGGGCCGGCGTCGTCGATCGGCCGGCCGAGCACGTCCATGATCCTGCCGAGCGTGCCCAGGCCTACGGGAACGGAAATCGGCGCACCGGTGCTTTTCACCTTCATCCCGCGGCGCAGGCCGTCGGAGGCGCCCATCGCGATGCAGCGCACCACGCCGTCGCCGAGCTGCTGCTCCACCTCAAACGTAAGGCCCTTTTCGACCAGACTCGCCTCGCCCACATCCTCGAGGATCAGCGCGTCGTAGATCTTGGGCATTGCCTCGCGCGGGAATTCGATGTCGGTAACCGCGCCGATACACTGAACGATGGTGCCTAGTGCTTGTGCCATGAGTTTCCTTTAGACGGCGGCAGCGCCGCCCACGATTTCCGATAGCTCTTTGGTGATGCCGGCCTGACGGTTCTTGTTGTAGATCAGCGTCAGTTCGTCGATCAGGTCGGCGGCGTTATCGGAGGCGGCCTTCATCGCCACCATGCGCGCCGACTGCTCGGATGCCATGTTCTCGGCCACCGCCTGGAAAATGATCGCCTCGATATAGCGCGTCATCACCTGGTCGAGTACCGCCTTGGCCTCCGGCTCGTACAGGTAGTCCCAGACCGATTCCGGCGTGCCCATGCGCTCGCCCGAAAGCGGCAGCAGTTGCTCGATCACTGCCTCCTGCTTCATGGAATTGACGAAGCGCGTGTAGCCGATCATCAGGCGGTCAAAACGGTCCGTGGTATAGCCGTCGAGCATCACCTTGATGGTGCCGATCAGCTTGTCCATCTGCGGCCGGTCGCCGATCTGCACTGCGTGCGAGGCTATATTGGCCCCCAGGCGCTGCATGAAACCGAAGCCCTTGTTGCCGATGCAGCAGACGTCGATTTCCTCGCCCTCCGCCAGCCAGGCCTTGTACTGGGCGAGCACCATGCGCAGCAGGTTGGTGTTCAGCGCCCCGCACAGCCCCTTGTCGGTGGTGATCACGATCAGCCCGACGCGCTTCACGCTGTCGCGCGGCACCAGGAACGGGTGCCGGTACTCCGGGTTGGCATGGCTGATGTGCGCGGCGACGTTGCGGATCTTCTCGCCGTAAGGGCGCGCCATGCGCATGCGTTCCTGCGCCTTCCTCATCTTGGAGGCGGCGACCATCTCCATGGCCTTGGTGATCTTCCGAGTGTTCTGCACACTCTTGATCTTCACCCGTATTTCTTTGGTGCCCGGCACGGTTCTGCTTCCTCAGCTCAGTAGGCGCCGTTCTTCTTCCAGTCCGCGATCGCTTCCTTGAGCGCCTTCTCGTCGTCCGCGGAGAGGTCTTTCTTCTCGTCCATGCGCGCCACCAGCGCGGCGTACTTGTCCTTGACGTAGTCGCGCATCGAGCGCTCGGCGGCCAGCGCCTTGCCGACGTCGATGTCGCTAAAGAAGCCGTTGTTCACCGCGAACAGGGTGATGGCCATTTCCCAGACCTGCAGCGGGTGATACTGCGGCTGCTTCATCAGCTCCGTCACCAGGCGCCCCAGGTCGAGCTGCTTGCGCGTGGCCTCGTCGAGGTCGGAGGCGAATTGCGCGAACGCGGCGAGCTCGCGGTACTGCGCCAGCGCGAGACGCACGCCGCCGCCGGTGTCCTTGCGTTTCATGATCTTGGTCTGCGCCGCGCCACCCACCCGCGACACCGAGATGCCGGCGTTGATCGCAGGCCGGATACCCGCATTGAACAGGTCCGTCTCCAGGAAGATCTGGCCGTCGGTGATCGAAATCACGTTGGTCGGCACGAATGCGGTGACATCGCCCGCCTGCGTTTCGATCACCGGCAGCGCGGTGAGCGAACCGGTCTTGCCCTTGACCTTGCCCTCGGTGAACTTCTCGACGTATTCGGCATTGACGCGCGCGGCGCGCTCCAGCAGCCTGGAGTGCAGATAGAACACGTCGCCCGGATAGGCCTCCCGCCCCGGCGGCCGGCGCAGCAACAGCGACACCTGGCGGTAGGCCCAGGCCTGCTTGGTGAGGTCGTCATAGATGATCAAGGCGTCCTGGCCGCGGTCGCGGAAGTATTCGCCCATGGTGCAGCCGGAGTACGGCGCGATGTACTGCATCGCTGCGGATTCCGAAGCGGAGGCGACGACCACGATGGTGTACGCCATCGCGCCGTGCTCCTCGAGCTTGCGCACGACGTTGACGACGGTCGAGGCTTTCTGCCCGATGGCGACATACACGCAGAACAGATCCTTGCCCTTCTGATTGATGATGGTGTCCACCGCCACCGCAGTCTTGCCGGTCTGGCGATCGCCGATGATCAACTCGCGCTGGCCGCGGCCGATGGGCACCATGGCATCGATCGCCTTGAGGCCGGTCTGCACCGGTTGCGACACCGATTGCCGCGCGATCACGCCCGGCGCGACTTTCTCGATGACGTCGGTCAGCTTGGCGTTGATCGGGCCCTTGCCGTCGATCGGGGCGCCGAGGGAATTCACCACGCGCCCAAGCAACTCCGGTCCGACCGGCACTGAGAGGATCTTGCCGGTGCATTTCACCGTATCGCCTTCGGTGATGTGCTCGTATTCGCCCAGGATCACCGCGCCGACCGAATCGCGCTCCAGGTTGAGCGCCAGGCCGAAGGCGTTATTCGGAAATTCCAGCATCTCGCCCTGCATCACGTCCGAGAGGCCGTGGATGCGGCAGATACCGTCGGTCACCGACACCACAGTGCCCTGGGTGCGCATCTGCACGCCGGCATCCAGGCTCTGGATGCGGTTCTTGATCAGTTCCGAGATTTCGGACGCGTTGAGTTGCATGCCAGCTCCTTAAGCTTTCAGTGCGTTCTCGAGCGCGCCCAGCTGGGCGCGCGCGGAACCGTCGATGACCTTGTCGCCGATCAACACCTTGACCCCGCCGATCAGCGACTTGTCCACGCTGACGCGGACTTTCACCTTGCGGCCGGTTTTCTTTTCCAGCCTCGAGACCAGGTCGGCAAGCTGGCCCTGGTCCATTTCGAACGCCGTATGGATCTCGGCATCCACCGTGCCTTCACGCTCGTTCTTCAGTGCCTCGAAGTGCGTGCGGATCTCCGCCACCACGCCCAGGCGGCCGTTGTCGGCGAGCACGCGCACGAAGTTCTCGACGTCGCCCGAGAGCTTGCCGGCGAGGATCGAGACGATCAGCCCGGCGATCCTGGCTGCGGACAGGTTGGGGTCGCCCACCGCCGCGCGTACTCGCGCATCCGCCGCCACTGCGGACAGGTTCGCGAGGGCCACCGACCACTCGGCGAGCTTGCCCGCGCCGTCGGCGAGCTTGAATACCGCCTCTGCGTAGGGTCGCGCAATGGTGCTGGGTTCGGCCATCTTTCCTAGAGCTGCTTCTTGATCGCATCGAGCAGATCGGCGTGCGCCTTGGCGTCGACCTCGCGGCGCAGGATCTTCTCCGCGCCGGCCACCGCCAGGGCGGCGACCTGGTCGCGCAACTTCTCTCGGGCGCGCGACACTTCCTGCTCGATCTCGGCTTTGGCGGCTGCTTTTTCGCGGGCGCCTTCGGCCTTGGCGCTGGTCTTCGCATCTTCGATCACCTGGGCGCCACGCTTGTCGGCCTGCGCGACAATGTCGGCCGCGCGGTGGCGCGCGCCTGCGACCTCTTCGCCCGCCTGCTTTGCGGACAACTCGAGCGACTTCTTGCCCTGCTCGGCGGCGGCCAGGCCGTCGGCAATCGTCTTCTGGCGGGCCTCGATGGCGCGCAGCAGGGGCGGCCAGACGAACTTGACGGTGAACCAGATGAACAGGGCAAAAGCCGCGGCTTGCCCGATCAATGTGAGGTTGAAACTCATTGCGGCCCCTGCGGGGTTTCGATTACTGGATTACCGCGAGCAGGGGATTGGCGAACGCGAACATCATCGCCAGGCCGACACCGATGATGAACGAGGCGTCGATCAGGCCCAGCAGCAGAAATACCTTGACCTGCAGCGAGTTGGTCAATTCCGGCTGGCGCGCAGCGGCCTCCAGAAAGCGGCTGCACATGATGCCAACGCCGATGCACGCGCCCGCGGCGCCGACGCCAATCATGAGGCCGATGCCGATGCCGGTATAGGCCTGGATCATGGCCATCATTTCAAGTTTTTCCATGGTTCTTCCTTTCCTGAGCGAGAGTCGTTTTTGGATTAGTGGTGTTCGTGCGCCATCGCGATGTACACGACGGTCAGCATCATGAAGATGTAGGCCTGTAATACGACGATCAGGATGTGAAAGATCGCCCAGCCCAGGCCGAGCACCGCAGCTGCCAGTGTACCGAAAATTCCGGTCGCCGCGAGCAGCCACAGCAGCAGGAAGATGATCTCGCCCGCGTACATGTTGCCGAACAGCCGCAGTGCGTGCGACAGCGGCTTGGACACGTACTCGATGAAGTTGAACAGCAGATTGGCCGGCCACAGCAACGGATGCGAACCAAAAGGCACGCAGAACAGTTCGTGGATCCAGCCGCCCAGACCCTTGGCGGAGATCGAGAACCAGATCATCAGGAACCAGACCGACAGCGCCAGCGCGAAGGTCGTGTTGACGTCCGCCGTGGGTACGGGACGCCAGGTATGGATGCCGAACAATCCGAGCGCGCCGGCGATGAAGTCGATGGGCAGGAAATCCATCGCATTCATCAGCAGCACCCAGACGAACACGGTAAGCGCCGCGGGCGCAACGAACCGGTGGCGGTCGCCGTGATGGAAGATGCTCTTCACCTGGTCGTCGATGAACTCGAAGGTCAGCTCGACGAACGCCTGGCGCCGGTTCGGCACCCCGGCGGTCGCGCCGCGCACGATCCACCACATGACGCCGATACCGAGCACGCCCAGCACCAGCGCCGTGACCATGGAATCGACGTTGAGCGACCAGAAACCGCCGTCGCCCACCGGCTTGGTGAGGAAGGTCAGGTGGTGCTGGATGTAATCCGCGGCGTTGAAATCTTTACCGGAAGCCATTCAATCTTGCTCGCGTACAAAAAACGCCATGCCGAATAGCAGGACCGTGACGATGAACGATCCGAAAAACGCGGGTGCGACGACCCCGTGGTACGTCGCCAGCACCAGCCACAGCAGGAGCACGATGAGACCGAGCTTGACGCCTTCGGCCACCAGCGCACGGACCAGGACCTCCGCTGCGGACTGCGCTTTCCCCTTCGATGCCACCACCGCAGAAATCCATCCGGCGCATATGCTGACCGCACCACCCAAGGCTGCGGACAGCGCGCCGTCGACTCCGGCCAGAATCCCCCCGGCGAGCGTCAAGGCAGCAGTCGCGAACAACTGCCACCGCAACACGGTGTAAACCGGCTTGCGCAGGAGGCCCAGACTGGCGTTCACGCTCCAGACACCCTGCAAAGCCGCGCGATTTTAACGGGTTGCACCAAGTATGGTCAACGCATTGCGCCGCACCAATTGCCTTGTGTCATGTTCAGCGGAGCTTCTTGAGAATATGGTCCAGGTGATCGAGGCCCGAGTAGTGCACGATCACTTTGCCCCCGCCCTTGCGACCGGCGCGAATTTCCACGGTCGTGCCCAACCGCCCGGACATGTCTTCCTCCAGTCGGCGAAGGTCGCGGTCCGCGGCCTTCGCCGTGCGGCGCGCGCCCTGGCCACGCAGCATCCTGGCCACCAGTGCCTCGGTTTCGCGCACCGACATGCCGCGCGCCGCCACCCTGTTCGCCGCCTCGATCTGGCGCGCGCCGTCGAGCGCGAGCATGGACCGCGCATGCCCCATCTCCAGTACGCCCTCCATCACCATGGCCTGCACGGGCTTGGCCAGGCGCAGCAGCCGGAGCAGGTTGGTGGTGGCGCTGCGGGAACGCCCTACGGCGTCGGCCGCCCGCTCGTGAGTCATGTGGAATTCGTCCACCAGCCGCTGCAGCCCCGCGGCCTGTTCCATGGGATTGAGGTCTTCCCGCTGGATGTTCTCGATCAGCGACATGGCGAGCGCGGATTCGTCGGGGACGTCGCGGACCAGCGCCGGGATTTCCTGCAAGCCGGCCAGTTGTGCGGCGCGCCAGCGCCGTTCGCCCGCGATCAGCTCGTAGAGGTCGCGATCCAGTGGGCGCACAAGCACAGGTTGCATCACTCCATGCGACTTGATCGACGCGGCAAGCTCGGCCAGGGCCTCCTGGCCCATGCGCGTGCGCGGCTGGTACTTGCCGGGGCGGATGCTGCCGACGGGCAACGTGGTCTGCGAATCGCGCGGCGCTTCGCCCGCGCCAAGCAGCGCGTCCAGACCGCGTCCCAACCCCTTCGGCTTGCTCATGATTTGTGCCTCGAATGTTTCATGCGGGCGCCGCCCGCCCGACGCGCTCCCGCTCGAGCACTTCCTCGGCCAGCGCCAGGTAGGCCTGCGAGCCTTTCGATTCCGGGTCCCACAGGACTGCCGGCGTGCCGTAACTCGGCGCTTCCGCGAGGCGGACATTTCGCGGCACGATGCTGCGATAGACCTTTTCGCCGAAATGCGCTTCGAGCTGATCCGATACCTGCAGCGCAAGCGTGTTGCGCGCGTCGTACATGGTGCGCAGAAGCCCGGCGATTTCGAGGTTTGGATTGAGATTCGCGCGCACGCGCTTGATCGTGCCGACGAGATCCGACAGACCTTCCAGGGCGTAGTACTCGCACTGCATCGGGATCAGGACCGACTGCGCCGCCACCAAGCCGTTGAGCGTCAGCAGCGAAAGTGAGGGCGGGCAATCGATGAACACGAAATCGTATTCGTTCTCGACGGCGCCGAGCGCCGACTTCAGGCGGCTCTCGCGGTTCTGCAGTTCCACCAGCTCGATTTCGGCGCCGGCGAGATCCCGGTTGGCGGGCAACAGGTCGTAGCCGCCGCGCTCCGCGCGCGTGCGGATATTGGCGATCTCTCCCAGGCCGAGCAGCACGTGATAGACGGTGCGCGCGGCGGCGCGCTTGTCGACGCCGCTGCCCATGGTGGCGTTGCCCTGCGGATCGAGGTCGATGAGGAGCGTGCGCTGGCCAATCCGCGCCAGCGCCGCCGAGAGATTGACGCTGGTGGTCGTCTTGCCGACGCCACCCTTCTGATTCACCACCGCGATGACGCGCGCCATGCTCACGCGGCGCAGCGACACAAGACGAGGTGCCGCTCCGCGTCGAGTTGCGGAACCCGCAGGCGGCGCACGTCGCGGCATTGCGCATCGGCGGGAACGCGCTGCAATTCGGCGATGGGCATTGCGCCTTTCATCGCTGCCAGGACGCCTCCCGGCACCAGCAGGTGCCGGCACGCGGTGATGAACGCGGCGAGTTCCGCGAAGCCGCGCGTGATTACGCACGCGAATGCTTCCGCCGGACGCCAGACCTGCACGCGCCCGATGTGTACCTCGGCGTTGGTGAGCTGCAGTTCGATCACCGCTTGCTGCAGAAACGCAGCCTTCTTGTGGTTGGCGTCGTTGAGCGTAACGCGGCGCGCGGGCTCGGCGATGGCCAGCGGAATTCCGGGCAGGCCAGCGCCCGAGCCAACGTCGGCCAGTGTTCCCGCTGGCAGGTGGCGCAGCACGGCGAGCGAATCAAGCAGGTGGTGACTGATCATCTTGTCTGCATCGCGAATCGCGGTCAGGTTGTAGGTCTTGTTCCACTTCGCGAGCAGTTCGAGGTAGTCGAGCAACTTGTCCTGCGCGCCCGCAGGCAAGGAAAGACCCAACGCGTCGAGTCCGCTTTGCAGTGTGGTCAAGCGCGACGTCATGCATGCTTTTTCTGCGGCTGCGCGCCTCTTTTCAGATGCACCAGCAGCAGCGAAATCGCCGCGGGTGTCATCCCCGAGATGCGTGCCGCCTGCCCCAGGGTCTCCGGGCGCTGCGACTCGAGCTTTTGCTGCGCTTCCTTGGACAACCCACGCACGGCCCGGTAATCGATGTCTGTTGGCAGGGTCAGTTCTTCTTGCTGCGCGTACCGGGCAACTTCGCCTATTTGGCGGTCGATATACCCCCGGTATTTGGCCTGAATCTCCACCTGCTCAGCGACTTTCTCATCGCCGACGCCAACGCCGGCGTTATGAAATGTCATAAGTGAGCGATAACTAACTGACGGGCGACGGAGCAGCGCGGCATAGGAGTATTCCCGTTCGATGGGTTGGCCCAGAACGCGAATCGCTTCGTCGTCCGACAGGATGCTCGGCCTCACCAAGAGTTGCTCCAGCCTGTCCTGCTCCAGAGAGATGGCGTCGCGCTTCGCGGAGAAAGCCCGCCAGCGGATATCGTCCACCACACCGAGCCGCCTCCCGATTTCTGTCAACCTGAGATCCGCATTGTCCTCGCGCAGCATCAAGCGATACTCCGCCCGGCTGGTGAACATCCGGTAGGGCTCCGACACACCGCGTGTAATCAGGTCGTCGACCAGTACGCCCAGGTACGCCTCGTCGCGTCGCGGACACCATGCTGGCTCGCCGCGCACCTGCAATCCCGCGTTGATGCCCGCCAGCAGGCCCTGCGCGGCGGCCTCCTCATATCCCGTGGTTCCATTGATCTGGCCTGCAAAAAACAACCCGGGGACAGACTTGGTTTCCAGCGAGGATTTCAGCTGGCGCGGGTCGAAGTAGTCGTACTCGATGGCGTAACCAGGGCGCAGGATGTGCGCTCCTTCGAGACCCCGGATGGAGCGCACCAGCTCGAGCTGTACGTCGAACGGCAAGCTTGTCGAGATGCCATTCGGGTAGATCTCATGGGTATCCAGGCCTTCCGGCTCGAGGAAAATCTGGTGACTTGCTTTGTCGGCGAAGCGATGGATCTTGTCTTCAATCGACGGGCAATACCGTGGGCCGATACCCTTGATGACCCCGGTGTACATGGGCGAACGATCAAGCCCGCTGCGGATCAGGGCATGCGTGCGTTCATTGGTGTGGGTGATCCAGCAGGGTCGCTGGGGCGGATGCTGCTCCCTCTTGCCGAGGAATGAGAAAACGGGTTCAGGCACGTCGCCCTGCTGCAGCCCCATCACGGTGAAATCAATCGTCCGCCCATCAAGGCGCGGAGGTGTCCCGGTTTTAAGTCGACCTACTGGCAGTTGCAGATCCCGCAGGCGCGCGGCAAGCGTCACTGCAGCAGGATCCCCCGCCCGGCCCGCTTCGTAACTCTCCAATCCGACGTGCACCCGCCCGGCCAGGAAAGTCCCCGCGGTTAGCACCACCGTGCGCCCCCTGAAGCGAATGCCCAGTTGGGTTACTACACCCGCAACGCGATCGCCTTCGAGCAGAATGTCGTCGACTGCTTGCTGGAACAGGGTCAGGTTCGGTTGGTTCTCCAGCCGATGCCGAATGGCACGGCGGTAAAGAACTCGGTCCGCCTGGGCGCGCGTGGCGCGCACCGCCGGACCCTTGGACGAATTCAGGGTGCGGAACTGGATTCCGGCCTCGTCGGTGGCCAGGGCCATGGCGCCCCCCAATGCATCGATCTCCCTTACGAGATGCCCTTTCCCGATCCCTCCGATGGAGGGATTGCAGGACATCTGGCCCAAAGTCTCGATGCTGTGCGTGAGCAGCAGGGTAGAGCAACCCATGCGGGCGGCCGCAAGTGCGGCTTCGGTGCCAGCATGACCCCCGCCGACCACAATGACATCGAAATCTCGAGGGAAATCCATCGCAGCCCTGGGAAAGGCCGCAATGATACGTGATGGTTTCACGTGGAACCACGGCTTCGCATCCAGACGGTGTTGTTTCACGTGGAACATAGTCTAACGGCATAATGCTGCGTCGCAGCAAACAAAGGCACATGAGAGAATCGCTGCCCTTTTTCCTGTCTCCCCATGATTTCCTTCGCACGGTACTCGACACTGCTGGCACTCCCAGAGGTTAAGCAGGCCTTTCTCAGCTCATTCCTGGGAAGAATTCCTATTGGAATCGCGGGGTTGGCGATTCTTCTGCTCGTCCAGGACGTCGCTGGATCCTACGCTCTGGCGGGAGTAGTCGGCGCGAGTTACGTCGTCGGACTCGCTGCGGCCGCACCGCTGTTCGGGCGGCTGATCGACAGAATCGGCCCGCGCCGTGTCCTGACTGTCTGCGCATTTCTCTATCCGGCGACGCTGCTTGCCCTGATTTTCTCTTTGATAAGCGATGCGCCCATTGCGATGACTCTGGTGTTTGCGGCAGTGGCGGGCGCGAGCTTTCCGCCGGTTACAGCTTGCCAACGCGCCTGGCTGCGCCAGCAACTTGGCGATGACGAGTTGCTCACCGCCGCACTTTCGCTGGACGCGATGCTGGTAGAGCTGGTGTTCATTGCCGGGCCGCTGCTGGTGGCAATCCTGGTCGCGTTGTTCTCGCCGGCGGCTGCTGTTGCCGCCGCGGCAATTTGCGGACTGGTCGGAACGCTGCAATTCCAGGGCACGCGCGCCCTCGCGACATGGCGCGTGACAGCGCAATTCGCCGGGACTCGTCTCGGCCCATTGGCCGAGCCGGGATTCGCGGTGCTATTGGGGCTCGTCACCTGCTACGCCTCGGTTTTCGGGCTGGTGGAAATCGGCGTGACCGCCTACGCGGCGCAGGCGGGTCAACCCGCGCTTGCCGGAGTCCTGCTGGCTGTCATGAGCGTGGGCAGCGCGATCGGCGCGCTCCTCTATGGAAGTCGACGCTGGCACACTACTCTTGCGCGCCAGTTCGCCTACTCGCTCGCTTTCATGGGTCTCGGAATCGTGCCCCTGGCGCTACATTGGAATCCGGTGCCTTTCGGCGCGTGGTGCGTGATCGCCGGTGTTGCCATGACGCCAACGCTCATCATTCAATCCACGCTCGTAATCAAGACGGTGCGAGCGCAGTATGCGACGGAGGGATTCACCTGGTCGGCCACTGCGCTGCTTGCCGGCGTAGGCATCGGCCTCGCCGCCGGCGGCTTGCTTCTGGAGCGTAGCGCAGTGACGCAACTATTTATGGTCGCGGCGCTGGTCAGCGTTGGCGCTGCGGCGCTGGCGCGGCGCCATCTGCGCGTTTGACGCAGCGCTGGGCATGAAGAAAGCTGTGCCGAGCTAGCCTGGCCGCGCGGCGACGCCGGCGCGCCGGCGTTGCAGGAAGTACACGAAGGCGATCAACGCCAGCGCCGGGATGTAGACCCAGTGTTCGGACGGCCGGTCGGTCGGCACCTTGATCGCCGCAACCTCGAAGCCCTGCTCGAAGCCCGATTTCTTCGCGCGGCTGCCGAATTTGACCGCGGTAACACGCACGTCGTCGCCAAAGGCACTGATCGTGAGTCCGGCGGCCGCGAGACGCTTGCGGCCCGCGCCCGGCTCCACCATCTGCACCGCTACCGTCTTGCGCACGTCCTCACCCTCGATGTTGGTGCCCTTGATCACCAGCACCAGGCGCTCCTTCTCCTCCAGCTCACCCGCTACGCGGAAGATCTCCTTGGCTGGCACCTCCGTGTAGGGCGCGTAGAGCTTGTCCATGAAGAAGTCGGGCCGGAAAAGGGCGAAGGTGCCCGCAAGCAGAAACACGACTTCCCACCACCTGCACCGCGTATGAAACCAGCCGAGCGTGGCGGCGGCGAACGCAAGCGATGCAATGGTCGACGCGCAAACCACCAGCAGCACCTCCCACCAGCCGCGCACGTCGATCAGCAACAGCATCGGGTTGAACACGAAGACGAACGGCAGCACGACCGTGCGAAGCGCATACAACGAACCCTGAATTCCGGTCTTGATCGGATCCTCGCCCGAGATAGCGGCAGCAGCAAACGTCGCCAGCCCTACCGGCGGCGTGATGTCGCCCATGATCCCGTAATAGAAAACGAACAAATGCACTGCGATGAGCGGAATGACCAGCCCTGATTGAGCGCCCAGTTCGACGATCACCGGCGCCATCAGCGTCGCGACCAGAATGTAATTCGCGGTTGTCGGCACACCCAGGCCGAGCACCAGGCAGACAAACGCCGTGAACAGCAACATGACGAACACGTTGCCCTGCGACACCACCTCCACGAAATCTGTCATGCGGAAGCCGAGGCCGGTGAGAGTGATTCCGCCCACGATGATGCCGGCGGTTCCCGTGGCAATCGCGATCGAGATCATGTTGCGTGCACCGTCGTTCAATCCTTCGACCACTTCGACCGACCCGCGTCGCGATGCCGCTGCCAGGTCGCGTCGACCGCGAAAGAAAGTGGTCAGAGGATGATGCGTCGCCATCAGGGCCATCAGCGTTACTGTCGCCCAGAACGCCGAGAGCGCCGGCGAGAGTTCTTCGATCATCAGGCACCAGATGAGCACGCCGATCGGAATGAGGAAATGCAGGCCCGCCTTCACCGTGGGCCAGGTTTCGGGCAGTACCGGGTTTTCGATGTCAATATCCTGCGGCAGGTCAGGACAGCGAGCAGCCACCCGGACCGTGTAGACGTAGAGCGCGGTCAGCAGCGCGCCCAACACCCAGGGCGCGACGACGGGACCCAAAAGATTTTTTACGCCCTCGGCCACCCAGTAGATCAAGCTGCACACGACGACCGATCCAGAGACGCCCAGGCCCCAGGCCGTCAGTTTCTGCTGGAACGGACGCTCGCGCGCACTTGCGGTCGGCTCCAGACCGAGTTTGAGCGCCTCGAGGTGCACGATGTAGAACAAGGCGATGTACGAAATAATCGCCGGCAAAAATGCGTGCTTGATAACGTCGGTGTAGGGGATGCCGACGTACTCCACCATCAGAAAGGCCGCGGCACCCATCACCGGCGGCATGATCTGACCATTGACCGAGGAGGCGGTTTCGATGGCGCCTGCCTTGATGCCGCCGTAGCCGGCCTTGGTCATCAGCGGGATCGTGAAGATGCCGCCTGACACCACGTTCGACACCGACGATCCAGAGATGAGGCCGTTCAGCGCCGAGGACACGACGGCGACTTTGGCAGGACCACCGCGCAGGTGACCGAGCATCGCGAACGATACCTGCATCATGTAGTTCCCGGCGCCCGCCTTGTCCAGCAGGGTTCCGAACAACACGAAGATGAAAATGTATCCTGCCGATACCCCGAGCGCGACGCCGAACACGCCCTCGGTGGTCAACCACTGGTGCACAAGCAGGCGCTCCCAGGACGCGCCCTTGTGCGCGATCACGTCTGGCAGCCACTGGCCAAGCATCGCATAAGCGAGAAATACGATCGCGAGGATGGTCATCGGCACGCCGACCGCGCGCCGCGTCGCCTCAAGCAGCGCCACCAGCCCGATTGACGCCACCACGATGTCCTGCAGGTTGGGCTGCCCCGGCCGCGTGGACAGTTGCGCATAGAAGAACAGGAAGTAAGCGCCGGCGGCGGCGGCGGCAATGCCCAGAAGCCAGTCGAACCACGGAATACTCGCGCGCTGCGCGCTCGTGCGCAAAGCTGGATAGCACAGGAAGGCCAGCAGCAGCCCGACGCCCAGGTGCAGCGAGCGCGCTTCAGTATCGTTGAGGATGCCCCAACCGAAAGTGAAGGGCAGTGGCGAGGCGTACCAAAGCTGGAACAGCGCCCAAGCGACGGCCACTGCGAAGATCAGCTTGCCTGCGATGCCACCCGCGGCACGACCGCCGGTGTCGGCATCGGCGATCAGCTGTTGCAGGTCTGGGCTCGGTCCTGCCGCTTTATCGGCCATCGTCTGTCCTCCCGAAAGACAAAAGGGGCGAAACTCGCGTTCCGCCCCTTCCTGGCGCTATGTCGTCCTGAGCCTTACTTCACCCAGCCCTTCTCCCGGTAATAGCGCACCGCCCCATCGTGCAGCGGCGCCGACAGCCCGTCTGTCACCATGTTCTCGGGCTTGAGCACCTGGAACGCCGGGTGAAGTTTCTTGAATTCGTCGAAATTGTCGAACACCCCTTTGACCACCGCATAGACGGTGTCGGCCGGAACCGTCGACGAGGACACCACCGTGGCGAGCACGCCGTAGGTCTTGGTCTCCTGCGGGTTGCCCGGATACAGGCCGCCCGGGATGATGGCGTGGGCGTAATACGAATTCGCCCGGACCAGTGCGTCCACCGCGGACCCGGTGACCGAAACCAGCTTCGCGCCGCACACCGTCGTCGGGTCCTGGATGTTGGCCGACGGGTGGCCGACCAGGTAAAAGAATCCGTCGATCTTGCCGTCGCACAGCGCCGGTCCATGTTCGTCCGCCTTCAGCTCGGACGCGAGCGCGAACGCTGAAATATTCCAGCCCAAGGCGCCGATCAACTCGTCCAGCGTGGCGCGCGTACCCGAGCCCGGGTTGCCGACGTTGAACTTCTTGCCCTTCAGGTCAGCGAAACTGTTGATGTTGGCTTCCTTGCGCACCACCACCGTCACCGGTTCCGGGTGCAAGGAAAACACCGCGCGCAGCTCGGCGAACGGCTCCTTGAACTGCGCCTTGCCCTTGACCGCGTTGTATTGCACGTCGGACTGCGCGACGCCCATGTCGAGTTCGCCCGCCTTGATGGTATTGATGTTGAACACCGATCCGCCGGTGGATTCGACCGAGCAGCGGATACCGTGCTTGGCGCGATCCTTGTTCACCAGCCGGCACACTGCGCCGCCTGCCGGGTAATACACGCCAGTCACGCCGCCGGTACCGATGGTGATGTACTTCTGCTGTGCCTGGGCCGCGGGCGCGAAGGCGCCGGCGACGAGCAAGCTTGCTGCAAGCGCGCTAAATATGCGCATGAGGGTCTCCTAGGGAATATGCTCGCCTAGCTTAGCCGATTGTCCTGCTACGCGGCAACCTCCGATTTCAGTACAGCATCGAGCGCCGAGCGAAGCTTGGCGATCAACTCGTCGAGCTGCGCTTCCTTGATGATGAACGGCGGCGCGAGCAATACATGGTCGCCCTGCACGCCGTCGAGGGTGCCACCCATCGGGTAGCACATCAGTCCGGCCTTGAGTGCTTCCTTCTTCACCTTGGCGTTGACGCGCCACTTGGGATCGAAGGGTCGCTTCGAGGCGCGATCCGCTACCAGTTCCACGCCCAGGAACAGGCCCCGACCGCGGATATCGCCGACATGCGGATGGTCGCCAAATGCCGCACGCAGTTTCTGCTCCAGCAGGGCCCCGAGGGGAGCGACCCGCGCCAGCAGTCCATCCTCGTGCAGGCGACGCTGCACCGCGAGTGCGCCCGCGCAGGCGGCGGCGTGGCCCAGATAGGTATGACCATGCTGGAAAAAACCGCTGCCCGACACGATGGTCTCGTAGACGCGCTTGGAAACCAGCGTTGCGCCGATCGGCTGGTATCCCGCGCCCAGACCTTTCGCCACCGTCACCAGGTCCGGCACGATGCCTTCCTGCTCGAAAGCATAGAGCGCGCCGCATCGCCCCATGCCGCACATCACTTCGTCGAGGATCAGCAGGACGCCGTAGCGGTCGCAGACCTCGCGCACGCGCTTGAAGTAGCCGGCGACCGGCGGCACAGCGCCAAGCGTGGCTCCGACCACGGTTTCGGCGACGAACGCGATAACCTTGTCGCCGCCCAACCTGAGAATCTCTGCTTCCAGTTCGGCAGCGAGGCGCTCGCCGTAGGCCGCGTCCGTTTCGCCCGCGTGCCTGCCACGATAGGCGTAGCAGGGAGAGACGTGCGTTCCCTCGACCAGCAGCGGCTCGAACTGCTTGCGGCGCCAGGCGTTGCCGCCGACCGCGAGTGCGCCCAAGGTGTTGCCGTGATAGGACTGCCGCCGGCCGATGAGGTAGCGGCGTTGCGGCTCGCCCTTCTCCACGAAATACTGCCGCGCCAGCTTGAGCGCGGCCTCGATGGCTTCCGAGCCGCCGGAAACGAAGTACACCTTCTCCAGGGGAGCGGGTGCGCGCGCGATGAGAGCGTCGGCCAACGCTTCCATCGGCTCGTTGGTGAAGAACGAGGTATGCGCGAACGGCAGCTTGCCGAGTTGATCCTGAACGGCCTTGATCACCGCCTGGTCCGAATGGCCAAGGCAGGACACGGCCGCGCCGCCGGAGGCATCGAGGTAGCGTTTGCCGTTGCGGTCGAACAGGTAGACGCCATCGCCGCGCACCGCGACCGGATAGGCCTCGCGCGGGTTGCGGTGAAAGACCCGGGTCACGCCGCTAGCTTCTGGTGCAGTTGCGTGCGGCGCTGCTCGAGTTCCGCCGGCAATCGCGCACCAAGCTTGCCGAGCAGTTTGTCATGCGCCGCGGCCTCGTCCTTCCACGCGGTATTGTCCATGTGCACGATCTCCTGGAACTGCTCGCGCGTGAATCGCTCCAGCCCGCGCCAGTTGAGGTCCTCGTAGCGCGGCATCAAGCCAATCTGCGTCTGCACGCCCTGCGCCAGGCCGTGGCAACGGTTGACGATCCATTCCAGGATGCGCATGTTCTCGCCAAAGCCCGGCCAGATGAACTTGCCCTGCGCGTCCTTCCTGAACCAGTTGACCAGGAAAACGCGCGGCGCGTGTTTCACCGCCGCTCCCATCTTCAGCCAGTGCGCGAAATAGTCGCCGATGTGATACCCGCAGAAGGCGAGCATCGCCATTGGATCGCGCCGCACCACGCCGACTTTGCCGGTGATCGCGGCGGTGGTTTCCGAGCCGAGCGTGGCCGCCATGTACACGCCGTCTTCCCAGGTCGGCGCCTCGACCACCAGCGGCACGGTGTTCGAGCGCCGGCCGCCGAACAGGAAAGCCGAGATCGGCACGCCGCCCGCGTCCTCCCATTTCCCGTCCATGGACGGGCACTGCGACGCGGCAACGGTGAACCGCGCATTGGGGTGCGCTGCAAGGCGTCCGCAACCGGGAGTCCAGTGCCTGCCCTGCCAGTCGGTCAGCCGCGCCGGCGCCGTCTCCGTCATCCCCTCCCACCAGACGTCGCCCTCAGGCGTGAGCGCCACGTTGGTGAAGATGACGTTCGCGGCGAGTGTTTTCATGGCATTCGGATTCGTCGCCTCCGAGGTTCCGGGGGCGACGCCGAAGAAACCTGCCTCGGGATTGATGGCATAGAAACGCCCGTCCTGCCCGGGCTTGATCCATGCGATGTCCTCGCCGATGGTGGTGACCTTCCAGCCCTGGTAGGCCGCGGGCGGAATAAGCATGGCGAAATTGGTCTTGCCGCAAGCACTCGGAAACGCAGCAGCGACGTAAGATTTCTGGCCCGCTGGGGACTCCACACCAAGGATCAGCATGTGTTCCGCGAGCCAGCCGGCATCGCGCGCCATCACCGAGGCGATACGCAGCGCCAGGCATTTCTTGCCGAGCAGCGCATTGCCGCCATAACCGGAACCGTAGGACCAGATCTCGCGCGTTTCGGGGAAATGGACGATCCACTTTTCCTTCTCGTTGCTCGGCCAGGGTGCATCCTGCTGCCCGGCGGTGAGCGGCGCGCCCACCGAATGCACGCAGGGCACGAAATTCCCATCCTCTCCAAGCCAGTCGCCCACCGCGCGACCCATGCGCGTCATGATGCGCATGTTCACGGCAACGTAGGCCGAATCGGAGATCTCCACGCCGATCTGCGCAATGTGCGATCCGATCGGCCCCATCGAAAACGGCATCACGTACATGGTGCGCCCGCGCATGCAGCCATCGAACAGGCGCTGCAGCGTTGCACGCATCTTGCCCGGGTCGATCCAGTTATTGGTCGGCCCCGCCAGCTCCTTTTTCTGGCTGCAGATAAAGGTGCGGTCCTCCATGCGCGCCACGTCGCTTGGGTGCGAGCGCGCCAGGAAGCTGTTCGGCCGCCGCGCTTGATCCAACTTGATAAAGGTCCCCCCGGCGACCAATTCCCCGCACAGGCGGTCGTACTCCGCCTGCGAGCCGTCGCACCACACGATGCGTTCGGGCTTGGCGAGCCGCGCGACCTCGGACACCCACTGGCGCAGGCCCGCGTGACGCACCCAATCGGGTGCCTGAGACAGGTCCTTTTGCGCGGCGCCTGGGGCGTTCATGGATCTCAACTCCTGAAAGCAAAACGGCCCTGGAGGGGCCGCATGATGCTGTTGGGAGTACGATTTTACCGCGCGGGGAAGTGCCGCGCCACGACTGAAAAACCCCGCGCGATCAGCCCGTTAGATTGGTAGATGGCATCACTTGCCGATGCAGAAGCGCGAGAAAATCTCCCCCAGCAGATCATCCGCGCTGAACTCGCCCTTGATCGCGGCGAGCTGCTGCTGCGCAAGCCGCAATTCTTCCGCGAACAGCTCCCACTGCCGCATGCACGCCGCCGCCGCTTCCAGATGCACGCCCGCCGCTTGCAGCGCGCGCAGGTGGCGCTCGCGGGCGAGGAACACCGACTCGCCGTGCGACTTCCAGCCGGCAGCCTCGAGGATCGCAACGCGCAGCGCTTGCATGCCGCTCCCCGTCTTCGCCGAAATACAAACTGCCGGACAATCGCCCGGCGGTGGCCGGAAACCAGGCGCGAGATCGATCTTGTTATACACGTCGATGCGCGCCGCGGCGGCAGGCACGCTGATGGCAAGCGCGTAATCCGGCGCGGAAGCATCGTGCACCGCCAGGACCAGGTCGGCACGGGCGACCTCCTTGCGCGCGCGCTCCACGCCCAGGCGCTCGACCTCGTCGACAGAATCGCGCAACCCCGCGGTGTCCACCACAATCAGCGGCACGCCGCCGATCTGGATCGACTCGCGCAATGCGTCGCGCGTGGTCCCCGGCGTGGGCGTGACGATCGCGCGTTCCTCACCCGCGAGCCGGTTGAGCAGGCTGGACTTGCCGACGTTCGGGCGGCCGGCGAGGACCGCATGGACGCCGCTGCGCAACAAGCTGCCCTGGCGGCTGCGGGCGAAGACTTCGCCGAGCGCGGCGCGCAGCCGCACCAGGCGCGCGGCCGCATCATCGTGATGCAGGGCATCCACCTCCTCCTCCGGAAAGTCGAGCACCGCCTCGGTGAGTGCGCGCAATTCGACCAGTTGCGCCGCCAGGCCTTCGATGGCGTCAGAGAACTCCCCCGACAGCGAGCGCAAAGCGCTGCGCGCAGCCTCCTCGCTCGCCGCATCGATCAGGTCGGCGACGGCTTCCGCCTGCGCCAGGTCCACGCGCCCATTGAGGAACGCGCGGCGCGTGTATTCGCCGGGTTGGGCCAGCCGCGCGCCGGCATCCAGGCAGGCAGCCAATACCAAGCGCTGAACCACGGGACCGCCATGTCCCTGGAACTCCAGGCAGTGCTCTCCGGTGTAGGAATGCGGCGCAGGAAAGTACAAGGCCAGACCGTCATCCAGCACACGGCCCGCGGCATCGCGTGCCACACAACGTGCCGCGACGCGTGGATCTGGCAAGGCGCCGAACAAACGGCGCGCAATGTCCGGGGCGAGCGGCCCCGAGACGCGCACGATGCCGATTGCCCCCCGGCCCGGCGGGGTGGCGGTCGCGGCTATCGTATCCGGTGGTGGTCCCGGCGGCCGGTCAGCGCCTGGCATGGGCAGTCTTGTCGCGATCGAACATGCGCTGGATCTGCCACTGCTGGAGGATGGAGAGGACGTTGTTGACCAGCCAGTACAGCACCAGTCCGGCGGGGAAGAAGAAGAAAAACACGCTGAAGACGTACGGCATGAATTTCATCACCTTGGCCTGCACCGGATCGGGCGGTACGGGGTTCATGCGCGTCTGCAGCACCATGGAAATAGCCATCAGCACCGGCAGCACGTAGTAGGGATCCAGCGCCGAGAGGTCTTTGATCCACAGGATGAACGGCGCATGGCGCAGCTCGATCGCCGCCAGCAGCACCCAGTACAGGGAGATGAATACCGGGATCTGCACCAGGATGGGAAAGCAACCGCCAAGCGGGTTGATTTTCTCGGTCTTGTACATCTCCATCATCGCCTGATTCATCTTGGCGCGGTCGTTGCCGTACATCTCGCGGATTTTGGTCAGGCGCGGGGTGATCAGCTTCATCTTGGCCATCGACTTGTAGCTGGCCGCGGACAGCGGGAAAAACACCAGCTTGATCAGCACCGTGAGCAAAATGATGGCGACTCCCCAGTTGCCGGCGAGCGCGTGAAACTGGTCCAGCAGCCAGAACAGGGGCCAGGCAATGATCGTCAGCCAGCCGTAGTCCACCACCAGGTCGAAGCCCGGTGCAGCCGCCTTCAGCCGGCGCTGTTCCTGCGGCCCGACATACAGCTGGGCCGCGGTGCGCGCGCTGGCGCCCGGGGCGATCTCCGGGACCGGCAGCACGATGCGCGCCGTGTAGACGCCGTCCGGGCGCTTCTCCATGACGTAGTCGCGCGTGGCTTTCGCCACCGGCAGCCATCCGGCGACGAAATAGTGCTGCACGAACGCAAGCCAGCCGTCCTCGGCCTGCGCCAGATTGTCCGGCTTGCCCTTGTCGAGGTCGGAAAAATCAATTTTCTCGAATTTTCTGGCGTCCGTGTACTGGGCGAACCCGGTAAAGCTCTGCGCAGTGAAGTTTTGCGCGACCGACGTGCCGGTGGGGTCGCTCTTGCCATCGTGGGTCAGCTGGTAATAGACGAACGGGGCCACCGGGGCGTTGCCCCGATTCCGGATCTCCAGCGCGACTTCAGCGAGGTAGCTGTTGCGCTTGAACGTGAATATCTTGTCGACTTCCAACCCGTCCAGGCCGCGCCCGGAAAAACGCACCGTGAGCGTGTCCTTGCCCTCCGCGAGGACGGTGTCACCGGGCTGCACCGCCCATTGCGTGCGGTGATTGGGGCCGTTCTCGCCCGCCAGGCCGCTTTGCGCCGTGTACTGGTGTTCGGGCCCGAGCAGGACCAGGTTCTTTTCCGAGCCCAGGGTTAGCTTGTGCTTGAGCAGCTCTACGCGCCCGACGGTCGCGCCCAAGGTGTCGATATCCACGACCAGCAGATCGGTGCGCACGCGGATCGCCTCGCCCTTGGCAATCGCCGCGGCCGCGGCCGGCACCGCGGCCGTCGCCGGGGTGGCCTGAGTAACCCGGGAAGGTGTGGGGATGGCGTCGGGCACGCGCCCGGTCTTGCCCGGCGCCACCTTGGCCGCGGCCACAGGTGCCGGCTTGGGACGTTGCTCCTTTTGCCATGCGTCCCACAGCATCAACAGCGAAAAACTGAAGATGAAGAACAGAACCAGTCGTTGGATATCCATGATTCTCGGCGTCGCCCTTCAGGAACCCTTGCGCGCGGGCACGGGATCGTATCCGCCGGCATGCCACGGCCCGCAACGACACAGGCGCCGTGCGGCAAGCCAGCCCCCGCCGAACAAGCCGTGGCGCGCGAGCGCCTCGTCCGCATACGCAGAGCAGTTCGGATGGAAGCGGCACGCGGGTCCGAACATCGGACTCACAAAGTATTGGTAGCCGCGCAACAGCAGACGCAACAGGCCAGTCATGATTCCAGTCTCGTGAACAGTACCCTCAACCGCTGCAACATCGCCGCCGAGCCGCGCGCCCCGTACGGGGGCCTCACCAGTACGTCGACCGGACCCAGACCGGCCTGCTCCAGCCGGAAGGCCTCGCGTATGCAGCGCTTGAGGCGATTGCGCTCGGTGGCGAGCGCCGCGTGTTTGCGCGTCACCATCACACCCAAGCGCGGCGGCCCTTCGGCACGACGCGCTGTGTAAAAGACGAACCCCGAGAGGCTGCGCCGTGTACCGCTGCGCAGCAATTGCACAAATCCGGAGTGCCCCGAAATCCTGCGATCCGCGCCGAACCCGTAGCGCGCCAGCCTGCCGCGACCCGGCACGCCCCGCTTGGTGCTAAACCGCGAGCCGCTTGCGGCCGCGCGCACGCCGCGCACGCAGTACCGCGCGCCCCGCGGCGCTGCGGCTGCGGACGAGAAACCCGTGACGCCGGGCGCGGCGTGTCTTGGACGGTTGGTAAGTGCGCTTCATTGGGACGCTCGCAGCGAAAAAGGGCGGTATTAGAGCCCGCGCGGCTCCGCATTGTCAAATAGTCGCGCTGTGACCGCAATGCCTGTGGATAACGTTGCTCGGAAGGAGTAAGATTTTCTCGTCGCCGGCGCGCCAAGCGCGGCCCCGGTTCCGCCCCTAACTAACCAACGCGCTGCTCGAGACCGCCAAGAACATGCAAAGCCTTTGGGACGCCTGCCTGCGCCGTCTTGAGCAGGAGCTTCCCGCGCAGCAGTTCAATACCTGGATCCGTCCGCTCGCCACCGACGCTGGCGCCGCTGAGCCCGGAACACTGGTGCTGTCCGCCCCAAACCGCTTCGTACTCGAGGTGGTGCGGGAGCGGTTTGCCGCGCGCATCGAGAAGCTCGCCACCGAGGCGGGTGGCCGCGAGCTCGGGCTGCGCCTGGTGCTGGCGCGCGGCAGCGAGTTGGTGGCGCCGCGCGGCGCCGGTGCGCGCACCAATGGCGAGGCAGCGCCGCCGGCACTGGAGCGTGCGCGCCTCAACCGCCTGTTCACTTTCGACAGCTTCGTCACCGGCAAAGCCAACCAGCTCGCTCGCGCGGCGGCAATTCAGGTCTCGGAGAATCCCGGCATCTCCTACAATCCGCTGTTCATTTATGGCGGTGTCGGCCTGGGCAAGACGCATTTGTTGCAGGCCATCGGCAACCACCTCGCCGAGAAAAGGCCGCAAGCGCGCCTGCGCTACACACATGCCGAGCAGTACGTCACCGACGTGGTGCGGGCCTACCAGCAGAAATCCTTCGACGAGTTCAAGCGCTATTACCACTCGCTGGATCTGCTGCTGATCGACGACATCCAGTTTTTCTCCAACAAGGGGCGCACCCAGGAGGAATTCTTCTACGCCTTCAATGCGCTGGTGGAAGCGCACAAGCAGATCGTGATCTCCTGCGACACCTATCCGAAGGAAATCGCCGGCATGGAGGAGCGGCTGATCTCGCGCTTCGGCTGGGGCCTGACCGTGGCCATCGAGCCCCCGGAGCTCGAGATGCGCGTGGCGATCGTGCTGAAGAAGGCGGAAGCGGAGGCCGAGGAAATTTCGGAGGAGATCGCGTTTTTCATCGCCAAGAACATCCGCTCGAACGTGCGCGAGTTGGAAGGCGCGTTGAAGAAGGTGCTCGCTTTTTCGCGCTTCAACGGACGCGAGATGTCCCTGGAGCTGGCCAAGGAGGCCCTGCGCGACATCCTCAACGTCGCCAGCCGGCAGATCAGCGTCGACGGCATCCAGAAGACGGTAGCCGAGTATTTCAAGCTCAAGATATCCGACATGCATTCGAAAAAGCGCAGCCGGAATGTGGCGCGGCCGCGGCAGGTCGCCATGGCGCTTGCCAAGGACCTGACGCCGATGAGCCTGCCCGAAATCGGCGAGGCCTTCGGCAACCGGGACCACACAACAGTGCTGCACGCCTGCCGCACCATCTCCACGCTGCGCAAGAAGGATTCGGTGCTCAATCGAGACTACCTGGTCCTGGAGCAGGTACTGAAGGGATGAACAGCCTGTGGATTATCTATGCAGGAAATGTGCGTAACTCGGGCGCCGCGCCCGCCGCGCGATTCTGTCCCGTTCCACACACACGCGGCCCACAGCTTTTACACGCCAGCCGCGCGTCGCAAGCCGCTGCGCGCAAAGGGTATACGGATTTGTCCCCCGGCTCCGGCCTGCTCTATTAACTACTACTAAGGATAAATAATGGCCTTGGTCAAAGCTAAGCGCGACGAACTCCTCGAACCACTTTCCGCGGTTAGCGGGATCATCGAGCGGCGCCATACGCTGCCGATCCTGTCGAATGTGCTGATCGACCGCGCCGATGGTGTGCTGTCGTTCCTGGCGACCGATATCGAGATCCAGATCACCGCGCGCTCCGCGCTCGCGGCCGGCGCCGAGGGCAAGCCGGTGACGGTCGGCGCGCGCAAGCTCGTGGATATTCTGCGTGCCCTGCCGGAGGGCGCGGAAGTCACCCTGCAGCAGCAAGACAAGCGCTTGCAGATCAAGGCCGGCAAGAGCCGCTTCACCCTGCAGACCTTGCCGGCGGAGGATTTCCCCCGTCTGGCGAAGCCGAGCGGCGAAGTGGCGCGTTTCGCGGTTGCGCAGAAAGCGCTGCGCAGGCTGCTTGGCCTGGTGCAGTACGCGATGGCGCAGCAGGACATCCGCTATTACCTGAATGGCCTGCTGGTGCTGGTTGAAGACCAGCAACTGCGCCTGGTGGCGACGGACGGGCACCGCCTGGCGTACGCCGCCATGAGCTTGCCCGCGAGCCTGCCGCGGCTGGAGGTGATCGTGCCGAGAAAAACAGTGCTCGAACTCTCCAAGCTGCTGGCGGACAGCGAGGACGAGGTCAAGATCGAGTTGTCCTCCGCACAGGCGGCGTTCAGTTTCGGCGCGGTCGAGCTGGTGTCCAAACTGGTGGACGGCAAGTTTCCCGACTACACGCGCGTCATACCGACCACGCACAAGAACCGGCTGCTGCTGGAGCGCGACGTGCTGCGCCAGTCGTTGCAGCGCGCGGCGATCCTTTCGAACGAAAAATTCCGTGGTGTGCGCTGGGTGCTGACCGACGGCAGCCTGAAAATCGTGTCCTCCAACGCCGAGCAGGAAGAGGCGCAGGAGGAGCTGGAAATCAAGTATGGCGGCGACGCGCTGGACATCGGTTTCAACGTCAATTACCTGCTCGATGTCCTGAACAACGTCTCGGCGGCGGAGGTGGAATGCCACTTCGGCGACGCGGCATCCAGCGCGCTGCTGCAGTTCCCGGCGGAGCCCGATTTCAAGTACGTCGTCATGCCGATGCGGATCTGAGGAGACAAGCGCAGTGGGAGAACCAGAGCAGCAGCAGCCCGACGCAAACGACTACGGCTCCGACAGCATCAAGATCCTGAAGGGTCTAGAGGCGGTGCGCAAGCGCCCGGGCATGTACATCGGCGACACCTCCGATGGCACCGGCTTGCATCACATGGTGTTCGAGGTCGTGGATAACTCGGTGGATGAGGCGCTCGCCGGGTTCTGCGACGAGATCGTGGTCACCATCCACACCGACAACTCGATCTCGGTGCTGGACAACGGCCGCGGCATTCCCACCGGTATCAAGGACGACGACGAGTTCAAGCGCTCGGCGGCCGAAATCGTGATGACCGAGCTGCATGCCGGGGGCAAGTTCGATTCCAACAGCTACAAGGTATCCGGGGGTCTGCACGGCGTTGGCGTGTCGGTGGTCAACGCGCTTTCCAGCTGGCTGCGACTGACCATCTGGCGCGACGGCAAGGTGCACCAGATGGAGTTCGCGGACGGCGTGCCGACCGCGCCGCTGCACGTCACCGGGACCAGCGAAAAACGCGGCACCGAGGTGCACTTCCTCGCCTCGCGCCCGCTGTTCGGTATCGTCGACTACCACTACGACATCCTGGCGCGACGGCTGCGCGAGCTCTCGTTCCTCAACAACGGCGTGCGCATTCTGCTGGTCGATCAGCGCTCGGGCAAGGAGGAGAATTTCGCCTTTGGCGGCGGAGTCCAGGGCTTTGTCGAGTACATGAATCGCGCCAAAACCGTGCTGCACCCCAACGTGTTTAGCGCGCAGGGCGAGAAGGACGGCATCATCGTCGACGTGGCGATGCAGTGGAACGACTCCTACCAGGAGAACGTGATCTGCTTCACTAACAACATCCCGCAAAAAGACGGCGGGACGCACCTCACCGGCCTGCGTGCCGCGATGACGCGGGTGCTCAACAAGTACATCGAAGAAACCGACCTGGCGAAGAAGGCGAAGGTCGAGACCACGGGCGACGACATGCGCGAAGGGCTGGCCTGCGTGCTGTCGTGCAAGGTGCCGGAACCCAAGTTTTCCTCGCAGACCAAGGAGAAGCTGGTGTCCTCCGAAGTGCGGCCGGCGGTCGAGGAGATCGTGGCCGAAAAGCTGCGCCAGTTCCTCGCGGAGCGGCCGAACGACTCGCGCATCATCACCTCCAAGATCGTCGATGCGGCGCGCGCGCGCGAGGCGGCGCGCAAGGCGCGCGAGATGACGCGGCGCAAAGGCGTGCTCGACGGCATGGGACTGCCCGGCAAGCTCGCCGACTGCCAGGAAAAAGACCCGGCGCAGTGCGAGTTGTACCTGGTCGAGGGCGATTCCGCAGGCGGGTCGGCAAAGCAGGGACGCGACCGCAAGTTTCAGGCTATCCTGCCGCTAAAGGGAAAGATCCTGAACGTCGAGAAGGCGCGTTTTGACAAGCTGCTCGCCTCGGCCGAGGTCGCCACGCTGATCACGGTGTTGGGCTGCGGTATCGGCAAGGAGGAGTACAACCCCGAGAAGCTGCGCTATCACCGCATCATCATCATGACCGACGCGGACGTGGACGGCTCGCACATTCGCACGCTGTTGCTCACTTTCTTCTACCGGCAGATGCCCGAACTGGTCGAGCGCGGCCACATCTACATCGCGCAGCCACCGCTGTACAAGTCAAAGCTCGGCAAGGAAGAGCGTTACCTGAAGGACGAGCACGAGCTCAACGAATACATGCTCAAGCAGGCGCTGGTGGATGCGGAGCTGCACCCGGCAGTGCAGCGCGAGCCGATTCGCGGGGAAGCGCTGGCGGAACTCGCCAAGTCCTACCTGCTGGCCGAGGCGGTGATCGATCGCGTCTCACGCTGGGTCGACCGCGACGCGCTGCAAGCCCTGCTGCGCGGAGTGCAGGTGGACCTGTCGCGGCGTGACCTGACCGAGGCTTCAGTGGAGTCGCTGGCGGCGGCGCTGCCCGGCAACGGTGTTCACGTGAGCTCGCACTTCGACCCGAAAACCGAGCGCCATCAGGTGCGTATTGAACGCACGCGGCACGGTAATGTGCGCGTGACATCGATCGACTACGAGTTCGTGCATTCCGGCGACTACGCGCAGATCCGCTCCACCGCCGAGATGCTGCGCGGCCTGATCGGGGTTGAGGCCTACGTGCGGCGCGGCGAGCGCAAGCAACCGGTGAAGGACTTTGCCGAGGCGATGCAGTGGCTGCTGGCCGAGGTGCAGAAGTCGATGAGTCTGCAGCGCTACAAGGGGCTGGGGGAAATGAACCCGACGCAGTTGTGGGACACCACCATGGACCCGGCCACGCGCCGGTTGCTCAGGGTGCAGATCGAGGACGGCATCGCCGCCGACGAGATCTTCACCAAACTGATGGGCGACGAGGTCGAACCGCGGCGTGCGTTTATCGAGTCGAACGCGCTCGGCGTGCGGAACCTGGACGTTTAGCCTTCTTGGCGGGCGCCGCGGCAGCGCGTGCCGTGGCGGTCTTCTTCACCGGTTTTGCTTTGGTTTCGACTTCGGCAGCGGGTGCGGCGGTCGCCTTGGCCGCCTTGCCAGGCTTGGCCACGCGCGGTTGGAACTCGAAGCCGATCTTTCCGCCCGGGGTCTTCACCAGGTAGGCCTTGAATGGCCGCCCTTTCTTGGAAATGAAGCGCGGCAGCAGGTCAGTGCGCCCGGTAGCAAGCAGCTTTTGCATCTGTGCCTGCTCGACGGCCTGTTGCAGGATGATCCTGCCGGTGCGGAAGTCGCAGCTGCGCTCCGGCCCCACCGACTTCTCGCAGACGTACGCCACGCCGTGCTCAAACACGGCCGCCGCGCATTTCGGGCAGGCGCCAAGGCGCTCCAGCTTGCTGAAATCGGGCGCTGCCTCGTCGGCCGACGCGCTGCCCTGGCCGAAATCGAACTCCGGCCGGAACTCGTCGTTCAGGCGCAATCCGGCCGAAAAGGGCTTGCCCATGCGGCTGCGAAATCCGGTCAGCGGTCCCACATAGCGCTTGGTGATCAGCTCGCCGATCTCCTCGGGCGACCATTCGCGCCCGGACGTGACCTTCCAGATGGAAAAATCACATTTCTGACACTGGAACTTGCGGTAGTTCTCCTGCACTGTGCCGCCGCACTTGGGGCAGGGCGCCGGCACGGTGGCAAAGGCGGTATCGGGAATGTCGCCGTTCTTGATGCGCTCGACCAGATCGCGCGTCACCTGCTCGATGTGCTCCATGAATTCCTCGCGCGGCAGCTTGCCGAGCTCCATCAGCTTGAGCTTGAATTCCCAGTCGCCGGTCAATTCCGGCGAGGTGATCTCGGTGGCGCCGAAGTGCCTGAGCGCAAACAGCAGCGAGAACGCCTTCGGCGTCGGCACCAGCTCCCTGCCGTTGCGGTGCACGTACTCCTCGCGGATCAACCCTTCGATGATGGCGGCCCGGGTCGCCGGCGTGCCCAGGCCCTTTGCTTCCATCGCCGCGCGCAATTCGTCGTCCTCCACCAGCTTGCCCGCGCCTTCCATCGCCGAGAGCAAAGTGGCCTCGGAATAGCGCGCCGGCGGCCTGGTCTGGTGGGCGGCGGCGGCGACTTCGAGCGTGGCGACCCTCTCATTCGCCGTCACCGGCACCAGGGTCTCGCCTTCTTCCTGCGCCGCACGGCCGTACACGGCGAGCCAACCGGGGTTCAGCAATACTTTGCCCTCGGTTCTGAAATGGTGCTCGCCGACGGCGGTAATGCGCGTTGTTTGCAGGAACTCCGCCGAAGGATGGAACACGGCGAGGAAACGCCGCACCACCAGGTCGTAGAGTTTGCGTTCGGCGTCGTTCAGGTTCTTCGGCGCCTGCAGCGTGGGAATGATGGCAAAGTGGTCCGAAATCTTGCTGTTGTCGAAGATGCGGCGATTGGGCTTCACCCACCCGCTTTTCAGCACCAGCTTGGCGAACGGCGCGTAATCGCGGTCGCCGGTGAGCATCTCCATCGCCTTCTTTACCGTGCCGACGTAGTCCTCGGGCAGGGCGCGCGAGTCGGTGCGCGGATAGGTCAGCACCTTGTGGCGCTCGTACAGGGACTGCGCCAGCGCGAGGGTGCCGCGTGCCGAAAAGCCGAAGCGGCCGTTCGCCTCGCGTTGCAGGCTGGTCAGGTCGAATAGCAGCGGCGACGCCTGCGTAGTTGGTTTGGTCTCCTCGTTGACCGACCCCGGCTTTCCGCTGCAGGCAGCGACGACAGCATCGGCCGCCTGCGCCTGCCACAGGCGCTCCGGTTTGCGCTCGGCGTCCTCGTCCTTGCGAAACTCGGGTTCGAACCAGCGCGCCGCGTACTCGCCGGTCTTGGCGCCGAAGCGCGCATGCACTTCCCAGTAGTCGCGCGGCTTGAACTCGCGGATGCGCTCTTCTCGCTCCACCAACACGGTAAGAGTCGGCGTCTGCACGCGGCCGACGGTGGTCAGGTAGAAGCCGCCTTCCTTGGAGTTGAACGCGGTCATGGCGCGCGTGCCGTTGATGCCGACCAGCCAGTCGGCCTCGGAGCGGCACTTGGCGGCGTCGGCGAGCGGCAAGAGCTCCTTGTCGGTGCGTAGCTGGTCGAAACCGTCGCGAATCGCCGCTGGCGTCATCGACTGCAGCCACAGGCGCTGAATCGGCTTCTTGACGCGCGCGTGCTGCACGATGTAACGGAAGATCAGCTCGCCTTCACGGCCTGCGTCGCAGGCATTCACCAGCGCGTCGACGTCCTTGCGCTTGAGCAGCCGCAGCAGAAGGTTGAGCCGCACTTCGCCGCGCTCGATCGGCGCCAGTTCGAAACGCGGAGGAATCAGCGGCAGGTTGGCGAACGACCACTTGCCACGCTTGACGTCGTACTCCTCCGGCACCGCGAGCTCCAACAGGTGGCCGACTGCCGACGACAAAACGTAGGCATCGCTCTCGAAGTAGTCACCTTTGCGTGCGAACCCGCCCAGCGCGCGCGCGATGTCGGCGGCGACGGAAGGCTTCTCTGCAATGATCAGTCTTTTGTTCATGCGGCGCGAAAGGCCGCGAGGATACCCGCAAAGAACGGGCACTTACAACCAAAATGCTGCCCGCGCGCGCGCTGGCGCGTCCGGCGCTCAGCTCGGCAGGCGCGCGCCGTGGACGGAAAACAGTTCTTCGGCCAGCAGTTGGCTGGACGGAGCGTGCTGGTTCCACAGCACCATGAGCACGATCAGCTTGAGCTGCTCAAGCGCTAGGGCGTCGTCCGCGGTCGCCAGTGCGCGCTCGATCACGTGCTCGCGCATCTGGGGCGTAAGGATCCCGGACTGCTCCAGATACAGCAGGAAACCGCGGCATTCGACGTCCAGTTTGGCCAGTTCCTTCGGCGCGAAGGCGCGAAATGCGTTACCGCGCTCGGGCAGAGGTGCAAGCGAGCGTTGGGGCGCGCGCACCACGCCGGCGAGCCAGCGCAGGGTGGCACTGATGTCCGACTCCTCGAACCCCGCGGCCGAGAGCTTGCGCGCCACGCGCTCCGGGTCATGCGAAACGTCGGCTTGGCGGCAGTTCTCGAACAGGTAAACGAGGATGTCGAACATGCTGATGGTCTCCCGGTTGAGGTTCAGTCCAGCCGCTGGTACATGCCGCCCGGCAGTGCGGCGACACGCCCCGATAGCTCGAGCCGCAGCAGTGCCGCCGCCACCTGCTCCGCAGGCAGCCCGGAGCGTGCGCACAGCGAATCCACATCCACGGGATCAAAGCCCATGTGTACCAGCAGCGGCTCGCGATCGGGCGTCGCCGGCGCCATATGCGTCGAGGCATAGCCCGTGCGCCGGAAGGATGTCAGTTCGGCCAAAACGTCTTCCGACGACTCGACCAGCTTGGCGCCCTGCTTGATGAGTGCGTGGCACCCCTTGGACAGCGGGGAGTGGATCGATCCAGGGACCGCGAATACCTCACGCCCCTGCTCGGCCGCGGCACGCGCCGTGATCAGCGAGCCCGAGCCGAGCGCTGCTTCGACCACCAGGCATCCTTGCGCCAGGCCGCTGATCAGGCGGTTGCGCCGTGGAAAGTGGTGCGCCGCCCCCGCCGTGCCAAGCGCAAACTCCGAGAGCAGCAGGCCCGAGTCGGCGATGCGCAGCGCCAGCGCTGCATTCTGTCGCGGGTAAATCACGTCGACCCCGGTGCCCAGGACCGCAATGGTGGAGCCCGCCGCAGCCAGACCTCCGCGGTGCGCCGCGGCGTCGATGCCGAGGGCCAGACCCGAGACGATCGTCAGGCCCGCCGCGCTGAAGGCTTGCGCGAACTGCTCGGCATTGCGAGCGCCCTGAACCGTGGCGTTGCGGCTGCCGACCACGGCGAGCGCGGGACGCTCAAGCAACTCCAGCCGGCCGACTGCGTAGATCAGCGGCGGCGGATCGGGAATTTCTAGCAGCAGCTTGGGGTACACGGCGTCCGCGAGCGTGACAATGGCCCGACCCGGTTCCTCCGCCCAGCGCAGAGCCCGTTCGACCTCGGGGGCGACGCCTTCGGCATGCAGCAATTGCGCTGCGGCCGGGCCGGCGGCACGCTCAAGCTGAGAACGGGACGCGCTGAGTATGTTTTCGGGAAGTCCGAACTGCTTGAGCAGGCCGCGTATGGCGGCGGCACCGAGCCCGGGGGTGAGCGTGAGTTGCAACCAGCTTGCCAGCCCGGGGTATTGCGTCATTCAGGAGGCAAGGCGCGGAGGCGTTGTCCCCCGCGAAAGGTCGGGTCAGGGGGTCTGGACGACATCCAGAGGGTTCACCGGCCTTGAAATGCGCATTACCAAAGCATAGGAAACCCTGTCATAGAGGCGGAACACGAACGCCAGCCCGTAGCGTTCGTCCGGCAGCTTGAAGGTCATCGGCGCCCCGCCCGTCACCCTGGAAGCGTCGGCGATGGTCGCGCCGGGCCGGTACAGCGCAAATACGTGGCCCACTTCGACGCCGTCCGACCTGCCACGGTTGAGGGTAATGATGGCCTCGGTGTACCCGCGGCCCCCGCTCCCGTGTCCGCGCCTCCCGCACCCGCGGCACCGCTGGCGCCACTGTCCCCGCCGGCAATGGACAGGGTGCCGCTGACGCGATCCAGAACGATCACGTCCCCCGGATAGCTCCAGCGGGGATTCCTGATCTGCTCGCGGTTGAAATTCCAGATTTCGGGCCAGCGCCACGGAGAATCGGTGAAGCGCTCCGAAATTCCCCACAGCGTGTCGCCGCGGACCACGATATAGCGGTCCGGCGCGTCCTGCTTGAACGCGATCGGGGTCGTCGGGACCTGCGCCGCGGCCACGCCGGCGACCAGGCCGGACAGGACAATAACCAGCGCTGTGATAGACTTACGCAATTGGTCGTACATGGTGCCCCCGAACCTTATCCCTGTTCCCGGGCTGGCTTGAAAAGTCCATTGGCCATCCAAATTTAGCACAAACCGCGCGTTGTTTACCTGCTGCCTTAGATTCTGCATCTAATCAATTCAATTTGCAACGCTATTTACCTGTCCGATGGCCCTACTGAACGTCCTGCGCTACCCTGACGCCCGCCTGCACAAGACGGCCTCGCCGGTGACGGTGTTCGACGAGGCGCTGAAGACCCTGATCCAGAGCTTGGCCGAAACCATGTACGCGGCCCCCGGCATCGGACTGGCGGCGACCCAGGTGGACGTGCACAAGCAGGTCATCGTGCTCGATGTTTCGGAGCACCACGATGCGCTCGTGGTGCTGGTGAATCCCGAGATCGTCGACGCCTCGGGGGTCTCGGATATTGAAGAAGGCTGCCTGTCGGTCCCGGGCGTGTACGACATCGTCGAGCGGGCGGAGCGCGTGAAAGTCCGGGCCTACGACCAGAGCGGCAAGCAGTTCACGCTTGAAGCACAGGGCCTGCTCGCGGTGTGTATCCAGCACGAGATGGATCACCTCAAGGGCAAGGTATTCGTCGAGCATCTCTCGCAGCTCAAGCAGCAGCGCGTGCGCGCCAAGCTCGCCAAGCAGCTGCGCAAGTCTGCCTAAGCTTTCCTGCGCCTAGTCTTTGCGGGCACCCCGGAATTCGCCGAGCGCGCGCTGGCCGCGCTGCTCGATGCGGGACATGAGGTGCCACTGGTGCTCACCCAACCCGATCGCCCGGCCGGGCGCGGCATGCGGGCTTCGGCCAGCGCGGTCAAGCAGCTGGCACGCTGGCGCGGGCTCGAACTTTTCCAGCCGGAGACGCTGCGCGATGCGGCTGCGCAGGCGCGCATCGGCGCCGCCTGCCCGGACGCCCTGGTGGTTGCGGCCTACGGCCTCATTCTGCCTCAAGCAGTGCTCGATACCGCGCCGCTCGGCGCATTGAATGTCCACGCCTCGCTCCTGCCCAGATGGCGCGGCGCGGCGCCCATTCAGCGCGCGCTGCTCGCCGGAGACCGCGAGACCGGCGTCACTATCATGCGCATGGAAGCCGGGCTCGATACCGGCCCCATGGTGGCGCAGGCGCGCGTCGCGATTGATGAGGACGATGATGCGCAAACGCTGCACGACAAGCTGGCCGCGCTGGGCGCGCGCATGATTGTGGACGCACTGGCCGATGCGGCGGCGGGGCGGGCGCACTCGGTGCCGCAGCCCGAGTCGGGCGTCACCTATGCCCCCAAGATCGACAAACTCGAATCAGGGATCGACTGGCGGGCGCCCGCGGCGGACTTGGAGCGCCTGGTGCGGGCCCTGCGCCCTGCACCGGGTGCCGCAGCGCGCTGGCGCGGCGAGACGCTCAAGATCTGGCGCTCGCGCACCGAGACGGCAAGCGATGTGCCCGGAAGCGTGCTCGAGTCGGGGCCCGGTGGGCTGCTCGTCGCTTGCGGCAGGGACGCCCTGCGCATCCTCGAGTTGCAGCGCGCGGGGGGCAAACGGCTCGCAGCGGATGTTTTCCTGCGCGGGTGCCCGATCGAGGCAGGCGAGCGTCTGCAATGAAGCGCCAGGCGGATCTCGCGCCGGCGCTTGCCGAGGCGGCACAGGCCGTGGCGCGCGTTGCCGCCGGCCGACGGTTCGACGACGCCTTTGAGCGTCGCGCCGAGCGCGGCGCGCTGCTGGACTTGTGCTACGGCACCCTGCGCCGCTACGGTCGTGTGCAGGCGATCGTGCAAGCGCTGTCGCACAAAGGCGCGCCCGAGCCGCGGGTACAGGCGTTGCTGTGGTGCGCCCTGTACGCGCTGGACAGCGGCCGCTACGCGGGCTACACGGTGGTCGACCAGGCGGTGCGCGCTTGCGCGCTTCTGGAACAATGGCCGGCGCGCGGATACGTCAACGGCCTGCTGCGGGGCTATCTGCGCTCGCGCGATGAAATCGAACGCGGTGTCGCGGCGGACCCGCAGGCGCGCTACCAGCATCCACGCTGGTGGATCGAAATGCTGGAGCGCGCCTATCCGGCGCAGTGGGGCGAAGTGCTCGAGGCCGGCAACGCGCATCCGCCCATGTGCCTGCGCGTCAACCAGCGCCGTTCGCAGCCCGAGGCGTATCTGCAGAAACTTGCGGCAGCCGGGCTGGCGGCGCGCAGCGTAGGCGGCTGCGCGATCCTGCTCGACACCCCGGTGCCCGTGGACCGGCTGCCGGGTTTCGCGGAGGGTTTGGTCTCGGTGCAGGACGCCGGCGCGCAACGCTGCGCCGGGCTGCTCGACTTGCAGCCGGGCCAGCGCGTGCTCGACGCCTGTGCGGCCCCTGGCGGCAAGAGCGCGCACATTCTCGAATGCGCGGACGTGCGGCTTACGGCACTGGATGCGGACGCGGCGCGCGCCGCCCGCATCGAGCCGGGACTCGCCCGGCTGGGGCTCGCGGCGAGCGTGCAGGCCGCGGACTGCACCGCGCCGCAATCCTGGTGGGACGGCCATGCTTTTGACCGCGTGCTCGCTGATGTGCCCTGCACGGGTTCGGGCGTGGCGCGCCGCCACCCGGATATCAAGTGGTTGCGGCGCGCCGAGGACGCATCCGGATTCGCGCGCCGGCAGGCAGGGATTCTGGACGCGCTTTGGCGGGTGCTCGCCCCGGGTGGTAAATTGCTGTATGTCACCTGCTCGGTATTCCCGGTCGAGAATGGCGCCGTGCTGGATGCCTTCTGCGAGCGCACTCCGCAGTCCCGGCGCTGCGACCTGCCGGGCGGCACTCCGGCGCAGCTGCTGCCGTGCGCGCAGCACGACGGCTTTTTCTTCGGCCTGCTAGCAAAGGCGCCCTGACGCCGCGCGCGATGCGAGTCAGCGCCACCTGCGCAAGAATCCTCGTCGCCCTGGCCTGCGCGGTCGCCCTGTGCGCGCGCGCGGACGAGATCGATGTTATTGACGCGCGTCTTGCCGCCTCGGAGGAGGGCCTGCTGCTCAGCGCCGATTTCGGCTTCGATTTCAATTCCAGGCTGAGCGAGACGGTCGCCAATGGCGTGCCGTTGTACTTCCTGGTCGAGTTCGAGCTGACGCGCCCGCGCTGGTACTGGTGGAACGAGAATACCGCGACGCGGGTCACGCAATTGCGCCTGTCCTATCACGCGCTTTCGCGGCAGTATCGGTTGACCACCGGCCCGCTGCACCAGAACTTCGCCACGCTCGAAGAGGCGCTCGACGTCATGCGCCGGCTGCGCAACTGGCAGGTGCTCGAGCGTTCCGTGGCGCTGCGCGGTTCGTCGTACGGAGTGGCGGTGCGCATGCGGCTGGACACTTCGCAACTGCCCAGGCCGCTGCAGGTCAGCGAGCTCACCAACCGCGAGCTGCGCCTGGAGTCGCCGTGGAAGCGTTTCATCTTCATTCCGCCGCTGCCCGCGCCGGCGCCGGCGCCGCCGCCCGCGGAGACGCGAGAGGAGAAAGAAGGTACCGCGCGATGAGAATCCTGCTGATCGCCGGTGCGGCGCTCGCAGGCGTGCTGCTGTTCCTGCTGGCGACGGCCAGCGCCGCCGATTCCACTTTGCTGGCGCGCCACTATCCGCTGTTGCTCGGTCTGAACGCCGCGCTTGCTGCTGCGCTCGCGGCGCTGGTCGGCTACCAGCTGGTCGCGGTGGTGCGAAGCTATCGCGGCCGCGCCTTCGGCTCGCGCCTTACGCTGCGCTTCCTGGTGCTGTTTTCCATGATGGCGGTGGTGCCGGGCGTGCTGGTGTACACGGTGTCGGTCCAGTTCCTCACCAAGAGCATCGAATCCTGGTTCGACGTCAAGGTGGATGCGGCGCTCGAGGGCGGCATCAGTCTCGGCCAGTCGGCGATTGATGGCATGCTTGCCGAAATGCAGGTGAAGGGCCGCACCATGGCGCTCGAACTCGCCGAACGCCCCGGCGGGCAGCAGGCGTCCCTGCTCAACCGCCTGCGCGAGCAGGCCGGGGTCCAGGAGGCGGTGCTGGTCTCATCGAACGGCACCCTGCTGGCGAGTGCCACGGAGGAAGTGTCCCGGTTCGTGCCGGAGATGCCGACGGCGCAGATGCTGCGCCAGGCGCGTTCTGCGCGCGGCTACAGCTCGATCGACGCAGCCGACGGCACGCCCTTGGCGTTGCGCGTGGTCCTGCCCGTGACCGGCCTGGCGATCGCCGATGAAGTGCGCTTCCTGCAGTTGCGCCAGACGGTTCCGCTGAGGCTGGCGCGCAGCGCCGAGGCGGTCGAAGCTGCCTACCGGGACTATCGCGAGCTCGCGCTGTCGCGCCAGGGCCTGAGGCAGATCTACATCGTCACCCTGACCCTGGCGCTGCTGATGGCACTGTTCGTCGCCATTTCGCTTGCGGCGATCCTGTCCGCGCGCCTGTCGGCGCCGCTGGCCAACCTGGCCCAGGCGACGCAGGCAGTGGCGCGCGGCGACTTCTCGAAACGCCCGCCGGTGATCAGCCGCGACGAGCTCGGCGTGCTCACCGAATCGTTCAATTCGATGACGCGCCAGCTCGACGAAGCCCGCATGGTGGTGGAGAGCAACCGCGTCGCGCTGGAGACGGCGAACGCATCGCTGGAGAACATTCTTGCCAACCTGTCGGCGGGAGTGCTGGTGTTCGACCGTGAGCTGCGGCTATCGATTTCCAATCGCGGTGCCGCCGAGATCCTCGGCAGCGAGCTGCAGGCCCAGGCCGGCCGGCCGCTCGCGGCTTGGGGCGCGGCGCTGGAAGCGTTTGCCGCGGCAGTGCGCGCACAGTTCCTCGAGCACGGCGCCCAGACGTGGCAACTGGAGATCACCCTCAGGGGCACCGGCAAGACGCTGCTGGCGCGCGGCGCGGCGCTGCCCGAGGCAACGGGCGGCGGCTCCGTGCTGGTGTTCGACGACATTACGCAGCTGATCCAGGCGCAGCGCGCCACCGCCTGGGCCGAAGTGGCCCGGCGGCTCGCCCATGAGATCAAGAACCCCCTCACGCCGATCCAGCTTTCCGCCGAGCGCCTGGAAATGAAACTTGAAGGCCGCCTCGCCCAGGAGGACGCCGAGGTGGTGAAGCGCAGTACGCAGACCATCGTCAACCAGGTCGCGGCGCTGAAGTCCATGGTCGACGACTTTGGCGACTACGCACGCCTGCCTGCGCCGGTGCCCGCGGGGCTCGATCTGAACACGTTGGTCGCGGACGTGCTGGCGCTCTACGAGACCTCGCGCGTGCCGATCGCCGCGCGCCTGGCGCCCGGCCTGCCCGCGGTTTGGGCCGATACCGCGCAGATCCGCCAGGTGATCCACAACCTGGTGCAGAACGCGCAGGACGCGCTGGAGAACCGCAAGGAGCCGCGCTTGCAGCCGGCGATCGAAGTGTGCACCGAGCTGGCGGGCAACAAGGTGCGACTTTCGGTGACCGACAACGGGGATGGCTTTCCCGAGGAGCTGATGACGCGCATTTTCGAGCCCTACGTCACCACCAAGCCGCGCGGCACCGGGCTGGGGCTGGCCATCGTCAAGAAGATCGTCGACGAGCACCGCGGCAGCATCGCCATCGAGAACCGCCCCGAGCGCGGCGCTTCGGTGAGCGTCCTGCTGCCGGTGGCGGAAGCGGCCTGAGCGCGCCATGGCGCAAATCCTGGTGGTCGACGACGAGATCGGCATCCGCGAGCTGCTGTCCGAGATCCTGGCCGACGAGGGCCACGGCGTGATGCTCGCCGACTGTGCCGGCGCGGCGCGCCGCCTGCGCGACGCGAACCGCCCCGACCTCGTGCTGCTCGACATCTGGATGCCGGATACCGACGGCATCAGCCTGCTCAAGGAGTGGGCCGGCAACGGACAGCTGACGATGCCCGTGGTCATGATGTCCGGTCACGGCACCATCGAGACCGCGGTCGAGGCTACGCGCATCGGCGCGCTCGACTACCTGGAAAAGCCGATCGCTTTGCAGCGGTTGCTGACGACGGTAAAGCGGGCGCTGCGCAACCACGAGCTTGCCGCCCCACGCCAGCTGTCGATGGCGATGCTGGGGCGCTCGGTATCGCTCAGCGAACTGCGCAAGCGCCTGGCGCAGCTCGCGCAGACCTCAGCGCCGCTGCTGCTATGCGGCGAGCAGGGCATGCTGCCCGAGTTGTTTGCGCGGCAGCTCGCCGCGCCTGGCGCGCCGTTTCTCGCCGGCGCCGAACTGCTGGCCGACGCCTCGAGCGAACTACTGACCCGCGCCGGCGGCGGCATCCTGTTCGTGCCCGATCTGGCGCGGCTGTCGCGCGGCGAACAGAAGAACCTCGAATTCCTGCAGGCGCGTGCCGACAAGCACAAGACGCGCATCGTGTCGTTCTCGCCGCTGGACGCGAAGGCGCTAGTCGAGCGCTGCGGCTACGATGCCGCGCTGCTGGCGCGCCTGGGCGAGCTCACGCTGCGGCTGCCGCCGCTGCGCGAGTGCGCCGAGGACGTCCCGGACCTTGCGGCGCAGATGCTGGCGCAGCTCGTTGAGTCGCGCGCCTGTGCGCCGCGGCGCTTCGCGGTTGGCGCGCTCAACGCCTTGCGCCTGCACCGCTGGCCGGGAAACCTCGCCGAGCTGGAGCACGCGGTGAAGAATCTGGCCATCACCTCGCTCGACGAGGAGATCGGTGTCGTAGATGTCGAGCGCGTGCTCGCGGCGCAGGTGGAGCAGGCGCCGGCTCCCGCTTTGGCGCTCGACCGGCCGTATCGCGAAGCGCGCGAGGCGTTCGAGCGCGTGTACTTCGAGAAACTGCTCGCGGCGGAGAATGGCAGCATGGCGCGCGTGGCGGAGCGCAGCGGCCTGGAGCGCACGCACCTGTATCGCAAGCTGAAGGCACTGGGGCTGCCGGTGGGCCGGCGCGAGGAAGTATGAAAGGGACTAGAATGCCGCGCTTTGCGCAAGGAGCAACCCCGGCGTGAAGATCGTGATCCTCGGGGCCGGGCAGGTGGGCAGCTCGGTCGCCGAAAGCCTGGTCTCCGAGCAGAACGACATCACGGTGGTCGACGTGGACTCCGGGCGGCTGCGGGCGCTGCAGGACCGCTTCGACCTGCGTACCGTCACCGGCAGCGCCTCGCACCCCTCGGTGCTCTCCGAGGCCGGGATCGAAGACGCCGACCTGCTCATTGCGGTGACCCAGTCCGACGAAACCAACCTGGTGGCGTGCAAGCTAGCCGCGCGCATGTTCAATGTGCCGCGGCGCGTGGCGCGCATCCGCGCCAACGCCTTTCTCGACAACAAGATGGTGCTCGGGCCGGACGGCTTCGACGTCGACCTGTCGATTTGCCCCGAGCAGGTGCTCACCGAGTACATCGTCAAATTGGTCGAGTTTCCCGAGGCGCTGCAGGTGCTGGACTTCGCCGATGGCAAGGTGAGCCTGGTGGCGGTGCGCGCCTACCAGGGCGGGCCGATGGTCGGCCGGCCGGTGAAGGAGATCCGCGCGCATATTCCCAATATCGACACGCGCATCGTCGCCATTTTCCGGCACGATCGCGCCATCCTGCCCGACGGCGACACGGTGATCGAGGCCGGCGACGAGGTGTTCTGCCTCGCCGCGGCGCAGGACATCCGCAAGGTGATGCACGAGCTGCGGCGCATGGACCAGCCGGTGAAGCGCGTGATGATCGCGGGCGGTGGCAACATCGGCCTGCGCCTGGCGCACGCGCTGGAGCGCGACTACTCCGTGCGCCTGATCGAGCACAACAAGCGCCGTTGCGAATTTCTCGCTGAGAAGATGAACCAGGCGCTGGTGCTGAACGGCGACGCCACCGACGAGGAATTGCTGGAGCAGGAGAATATCGCCGAGATGGACCTGTTCGTTGCGGTGACCAACGACGACGAAAACAACATCATGAGCTGCCTGCTCGCCAAGAGAATGGGCGCGCGGCGCGTCGTGGCGCTCATCAACCGGCGCAGCTACGTCGACCTGCTGCAAAGCGGGCAGATCGACATCGCCATTTCGCCGGCGCAGGCGACGATCGGCAAGCTGCTGGCACACGTGCGCCGCGGCGACGTGGTGGCGGTGCACAGCCTGCGCCGCGGCGCCGCCGAGGCGCTGGAGGCCGTGGTGCACGGCGATCGCGACTCCTGCCGGCTCAGCGGCCGGCTGGTCGGCGAAATCGAGCTGCCGGCCGGTGCCACCATCGGCGCCGTGGTGCGCGGCGACAAGGTGCTGATGGCGCATCACGACACGCGCATCGAGGCCGAGGACCACGTGATCGTCTTCGTCACCGACAAGAAGACGCTGCCGCGGGTCGAAAAGCTGTTCCAGGTCGGCGCCCGCTTCCTCTAGCCCGCGGCAATCGTGCGCCCGTACGCCGTCTTGCACCTGCTGTCCATGGTGCTGATGCTGTTCGCTGGTTGCATGCTGCTGCCGCTCGCCTTTTCCCTGGGACTGGGCGACGGCGTGCACGCGGCATACGCGCAGGCCATCGGCGTTACGTTCTTCTGCGGCATCGCGCTGTGGTGGTTGACGCGGCGTGCGGGCCGTGAATTACGGGTGCGCGACGGCTTCCTGCTGGTGTCCCTGGTGTGGACGGTACTGCCGGCGTTTGCGGCCTTGCCGCTGATGATGCAGTTGCCCGCGTTGTCGTTCACCGACGCCTATTTCGAGGCCGCGTCCGGCCTGACGGCCAGCGGCGCGACCGTGCTGTCCGGGCTCGATCACCTGCCGCCCTCGCTCAACCTCTGGCGTGGCTTCATGATCTGGCTGGGCGGCATGGGGGTCATCGTGCTGGCGGTGGCGATCATGCCGCTGTTGGGCGTGGGCGGCTCGCAGTTGTTCAAGGCCGAGACGCCGACCCCGATGAAGGACACCAAGCTGACGCCGCGCATCGCCGAGACCGCCAAGGGCCTGTGGCTGGTGTACGTCGTTCTTACGGCGGCCTGCGGCCTGGCCTATTACCTGGCCGGCATGACCTGGCTGGACGCGGTGATGCACGCCTTCACCACGCTGGGACTGGGGGGGTTCTCCACGCACGACGCCAGTTATGCTTATTGGAATTCGCCGCGCATCGAGGCGGTGGCCATCGTCTTCATGCTGATCGCGGCAATCAACTTCGCGACGCACTTCCTCGCCTGGCACCGGCGCTCGCTGCGCGCCTATCGCGTCGATCCGGAGGCCAAGGTGTTCCTGATGGTGGTCGTCGCGTCCGTACTGGGCATTGCCGCCTACCTGGTGTGGACCGGCGTGCATCCGGACTTCGGCACGGCGCTGCGCTACGCGGCGTTCAATGTGGTGTCGATCGCCACCACCACCGGCTACGCCAACACCGATTTCAACCTGTGGCCGATCTTTGCCCCGCTGTTCATGCTGTTCCTGTGCAGCTTCGCCAGTTGTTCGGGTTCGACCGGCAGCGGCATCAAGATGATCCGGGCGCGCATCCTGTTCAAGCAGGTGTTTCGCGAGTTTGTGCGCATCATCCACCCGCGTATCTACAATCCGGTCAAGCTTTCCGGCAAGCCCGTCGAGAACAACGTGGTGTTCGCGGTGCTGGCCTATGCGTTCGTCTACATTTCCTGCATCGCCATATTTACGCTGGTGCTGACTTTGAGCGGCGCCGACGTGGTCACGGCCTTCTCCGCGGCGGTGGCCTCGATCAACAACACTGGCCCGGGCCTGGGGCAGGTCGGTCCCGCCTCGAACTATGCGGTGCTGAACGACTTCCAGACCTGGGTCTGTTCGTTCGCCATGCTGCTCGGACGCCTGGAGTTGTTCACGCTCCTGCTGGTGCTGACGCCCGCCTTCTGGCGCAAGTGAGGCGCGTCGCCGCCGGCCTAGGCGTGCTTCTTCTTCGTCTTCTGTTTCGCGTGGTGCGGGCGCTTCTTGCCGTAACTGGCCTTGTAGATCTTGCCGCGCCGCGTTCTCTTGTCGCCTCTGCCCATGTCATGCCTCCGGTTTCGATTCGCGCCGCATTATAGCTAGGCTGCCCTGGCGCGCGCGTCGGGATCATAGGCGAGCCAGGGCGCGAGCCATTTCTGCGCCTCGGCGACGCTCATCTGCTTGCGCCGCGCGTAGTCCTCGACCTGGTCCGGTCCGATCTTGCCGACAGCGAAATAACTGGCGTCGGGATGCGACAGGTAGAACCCCGACACCGCGGCGGTCGGCAGCATGGCGTAGGACTCGGTGAGCTGCATGCCGGCGTTGCGCTGCGCGTCGAGCAGCGCGAACAGCGCGCCCTTCTCGGTATGGTCCGGGCACGCCGGATAGCCGGGCGCCGGCCGGATGCCGCGATACTTCTCGGCGATCAAGTCCTCGTTGCCCAGCGCCTCTTCGGACGCGTAGCCCCAGTACTCGCGGCGTACGCGCTGGTGCAGGTGTTCGGCGAAGGCTTCCGCCAGGCGATCGGCCAGCGCCTTGAGCATGATGGCCGAATAATCGTCGTGCGCGCGCTCGAAATCGGCGAGCTTCTTCTCGATGCCGAGGCCCGCGGTGACGGCGAACGCGCCGACCCAGTCGGGCACCCCGGAGTCCTTCGGCGCCACGTAGTCCGCAAGGCATTGGTTGGCGCGCCCCGCGGGCTTCTGGTTTTGCTGGCGCAGGTTGTGCCAGGTCGCGAGCGTGTCGCGGCGCGTGGCGTCGCGGTAGATCTCGATGTCGTCCCCGATCCGCGCGGCCGGGAACAGCCCGAACACGCCGCTGGCGCGCACCCAGCGGCCATCGATCATCCTCTTGAGGAAGGCCAGCGCGTCCGCGTGGAGCTTCTTCGCTTCCGCGCCGACCACCGCGTCCTCGAGAATCGCCGGATAAGACCCCGACAGCTCCCAGGTCTGGAAAAACGGCCCCCAGTCCATGCAGGGCACGAGCTTTTCGAGCGGATAGTTCCTGAGCACGGTGACCCCAGGCTGCACGGGTTGCGGCGGCCGGTAGGACTTCCAGTCGGTGGCATGACCGAGTTCACGCGCACGTGCGATCGGCAGCAGTGGCCCGGGACCTTGCTTGCCGGCGTGCTGACGCCGGATGTTCTCGTAGTCGGCGCGCACGCCGGCGATATAGGCCTCGCGCGCATCCGCCGACAGCAGGCTCTGCGTCACGCTGACCGAGCGCGACGCGTCGGGCACGTACACCACCGGACCCGAATAGGCGGGCGCGATTTTTACCGCGGTGTGCACGCGCGAGGTGGTAGCGCCGCCGATCAACAGCGGCAGCGTGAGGCCCGCGCGTTCCATCTCCCTGGCCACGTGCGTCATTTCCTCCAGCGACGGCGTAATCAGGCCCGACAGGCCGATGGCGTCCGCATTGGCCTCGCGCGCGGTGTCGAGGATCGTCTGCACGGGCACCATCACGCCCAGATTCACCACCTCGTAGTTGTTGCACTGGAGCACCACGGCAACGATGTTCTTGCCGATGTCGTGCACGTCTCCCTTGACCGTGGCGATCACGATCTTGCCCTTGGGGCGGCCGGCCTCGCCGGTCCGGGCCTTTTCCGCTTCGATGTAAGGCACCAGGTGCGCCACTGCCAGCTTCATCACGCGGGCCGATTTGACCACCTGCGGCAGGAACATCTTTCCAGCCCCGAACAGGTCGCCGACCACGTTCATGCCGTCCATCAGCGGTCCTTCGATCACCTCGATGGCGCGGGCCGCGGCGAGCCGCGCCTCCTCGGTGTCGGCGACCACGTGGGTGGCGGTCCCGGTCACCAGCGCGTGCACCAGGCGCTCGCGTACCGGCGCGCGCCGCCAGGCATCGTCTGCCTTTGCCGCCTTGCTGCCGCCCGATTTGACCGAATTGGCGAATTCCACCAGCCGCTCGGTGGCGTCCTCGCGGCGATTGAGGATCACATCCTCCACGCGCTCGCGCAGCTGCGGCTCGATTTCCTCGTACACGCCAAGCTGGCCGGCATTGACGATGCCCATGGACATGCCTGCGCGCACTGCATGGTAAAGAAACGCCGTATGCATCGCCTCGCGCACCGCGTCGTTGCCGCGGAACGAGAACGAGAGATTGGACAGGCCGCCCGAGACCTGCGCATGCGGCAGGTTGGCGCGGATCCAGCGCGCCGCGTCCAAGTAATCGAGCCCGTAACGCGCGTGCTCTTCCAGCCCGGTACCCACGGCAAAGATGTTCGGGTCGAAAATGATGTCCTCGGCGTCGAAGCCGGCCTGCGCAATCAGCAGGTCGTAGGCGCGCCGGCAGATCTGCGTGCGGCGCTCCAGCGTATCGGCCTGGCCCTGCTCGTCGAAGGCCATCACCACCACCGCCGCGCCATACTGGCGCGCCAGGCGCGCCTGGCGCAGGAACTCCGCCTCGCCCTCCTTCAGGCTGATCGAATTGACGATGCACTTGCCCTGCATGCATTTCAGCCCCGCCTCGATCACGCGCCACTTGGAGCTGTCGATCATCACCGGCACGCGCGCGATGTCGGGTTCGGCGGCGACCAGGCTGAGGAAGCGGCGCATCGCCGCTTCCGAATCGAGCATCGCTTCGTCCATGTTGACGTCGATGAGCTGCGCGCCGTTTTCCACCTGCTGGCGCGCCACGGCCAGCGCCTCCGCGTAGTCACCGGCGAGGATCAGGCGCGCAAAGGCCTTCGAGCCCGTGACGTTGGCGCGCTCGCCGACGTTGACGAACAGGGAATCCACGCCGACATTGAGCGGCTCGAGCCCCGCGAGACGCAGTTTCTTCGGCAACTGCGGCACGCGCCGCGGCGCGACGCCCTGCACCGCCTGCGCCAGCGCGTGGATGTGCTCGGCAGTGGTGCCGCAGCAGCCGCCGACGACGTTGAGCCAGCCGTTCCTCGCCCACTCGCCCATCAGCGCCGCCATGTTCCCGGGTGTATCGTCGTACTCGCCGAAGGCGTTCGGCAGGCCGGCGTTGGGGTGGCAGGAGACGAAGGCTTCGGCGATGCCGGCCAGCTCCTCGACGTGGGGTCGCAGTTCCTTCGCGCCCAGGGCGCAGTTCAGGCCCACTGCCAGCGGCCGCACGTGGCGCACGGAGTTGTAGAACGCCTCGGTGGTCTGGCCGGAGAGCGTGCGTCCCGAGGCGTCGGTGATGGTTCCGGAGATGATCACGGGCCAACGCTCGCCGCGCTGCTTGAACACTTCCTCGAGCGCGAACAGCGCGGCCTTGGCATTCAGCGTATCGAATACCGTCTCCACCAGGAACAGGTCCACGCCGCCTGCGGCGAGCGCCTGCGCGGCCTCGGCGTAAATCGCCACCAGTGCGTCGAAGCTGATGGCGCGATAGCCCGGGTCATTGACATCGGGGGAGATCGACGCGGTCTTGGTGGTGGGCCCGAGCACGCCGGCGACGAAGCGCGGTCGCGACGAGTCCTTGGCTTCGCAAGCGCGCGCCGCCGCCACGGCGAGCCGGGCGGCGGCGAGGTTTAGTTCCGCGACCTGCCCTTCCATGCCGTAATCGGCCATCGACACCGCGGTCGAATTGAAGGTGTTGGTTTCGATGATGTCGGCGCCCGCCTCCAGGTACTGCTCGTGGATGCGCCGGATGAGACTTGGCTGCGTCAGCGCCAGCAGGTCGTTGTTGCCCCGCAGGTCGCGCGGCCAGTCTCGAAAGCGCTCGCCCCGGAATTGGGCCTCGTCCAGGCGCTCGCGCTGGATCATGGTGCCCATGGCGCCGTCGAGCACCAGGATGCGCTCGGCGAAGAGGGCGGCAAGTTGCGCGCTGCGGCTGCTGACTGTCATCGGTTCCCGGAAAACAAAACGCCCGTTCGGCTGGCGCGGAAACGGGCGTGTGAGCACGTCTCTTTAGCTGTATTTGTAACGCGCCCGCAAGCGGAACATCAAATCGGCGCGAAGGGCGCAGTGTGCCTACTTAGTCCTGCTGTGTCAATCCCTTACGCGTATAATGCGCTCCCACCATGGAACACCTTGAACCCAAGCGGGCGAGCGAATTCCTCAAGCAGCATGCGGACGCGCTGTTCATCGATTGCCGCAGCGAGATGGAGTACCTGTTCGTCGGCCACCCGGTCGGCGCCCTGCACGTGGCATGGAACGATGGTCCGGACTGGGCGGTCAACCCGCACTTCGTCGGCCAGGTCAAGAAGCTTGCCGGCACCAACCACACGACGCGTCCCCTGGTGCTCATCTGCCGCAGCGGCAACCGCTCGCAGGAAGCGGGCGAGGAACTGGAGCGCGCCGGCTTTACGCGCGTGTGCAACGTGCGGCACGGCTTCGAGGGTGAGTTGAACGACAGGCACCAGCGCAACTCGCTTGCCGGTTGGCGCTTCGAAGGGCTGCCGTGGGAGCAGTGTTGAGCGAAGTGCAGTTCGGCTCGATTGTCGCGTCGTTTCCATGCCAGGTGCAGTGGGGCGACTGCGATCCGGCGGGAATCATCTTCTACCCGACCTATTTCCGCTGGATGGACGCCGCATGCTGGGCCCTGTTCGCCGGGGTCGGGTACACCGCGAAGCGCATGCGCGCCGAGCACCTCGCCATGCCGCTGGTGTCGGCGGACTGCCAGTTCCTCTACCCGGCCGAGCAGGGCGACCGCTGCGAGGTGCGCTCGCGCATCCTGCGCTTCGGCGGCAAGTCTTTCGTCGTCGCGCACGAAGTGCAGCGCGAGGACGGCATGGCGCTCGCCAAGGGCGAGGAAACCCGCGTCTGGGGAAAATTCGCCAACGGTCCCGGCACACGCCTGCGCGGGCTGGCGCTTCCCGAAGAGCTCACGGCGCTGTTTCGCGCCGCCTAGCGTCAGAAGTCGAAGAAGGCCGTCTCGACCTTGCCTTGCAGGACGATGTTCCACTGCAGCACACCCCTGCCCTTGGGCCTGGCGACGAGCGTCGCGCGCCGCGCGGCGGGTACCCGTTTCAGTATCGGGTCCTGTACGTTGGCGGGATCGCCCGGGAAATAGATCCGGGTCGAGAGCTGCTTGAGCAGGCCGCGCATGAATACCGTCACCGACAGGTGCGGCGCCTGCAGCTTGCCGCCGGAACCGGGCACCCGTCCCGGCTTGATGGTGCTGAACCGGAATACGCCCTTCGCGTCGGTCGGGATGCGCCCGAAGCCACGGAAGCCCTTCTCCAGCGGCTTCTTTTGCCGATCCTCAGGATGGGCGTACTTGCCCGTTGCACTCGCCTGCCAGATCTCGACCAGACCGTCGCCTACGCCAACGCCGTCGCCATCCAGCAGCCGCCCATGGATGGTAACGCGCTCGCCCTTTACCCCCGGACCGGCGATGCGGTCCGTGTTGAGCCAGGTGAGACCAATGTGCAGGTAGGGCCCGACCGTCTGCGACCCGCTCGCGTAGAGACTCATGTCATTCCCCTGGCGAGTCATCCATCGGGGTTGCCGCGCTGCCGCGCAGGACGATATCGAAGCGGTAGGCGAGCGCATGCTCCGGAACCGTGTTCTCCCAGTCCAATTGCGACACCAATCGCAGGCGCGCCTTCTCGTCCGGGATGCTCATGTACATCGGGTCATAGGGCAGCAGCGGGTCGCCCGGAAAATACATCTGCGTCACCAGGCGCGTGAGGAACGCGCGCCCGAACAGCGAGAAATGGATGTGCGCGGGCCGCCACGCGTTGTAATGGTTGCGCCAAGGGTATTCCCCGGGGCGGATGGTGATGAAGCGGTAGCGGCCCTCGGCGTCAGTGAGCGTGCGGCCGGCGCCGGAGAAATTCGGATCCACCGGCGCATCGTGGCGGTCAGACTTGTGCGGGTAGCGCCCGGCAGCGTTCGCCTGCCAGACCTCGATCAGAGTGTGCGGCACCGATTTGCCGTTCTCATCGAGCACCCGGCCGCTGCAGATGATGCGCTCGCCGATCGGTTCGCCCTTGTGCTGCCGCGTCAGGTCATGGTCGGTCGGCTTGAGGTCGCCGTAGCCGAACACCGGGCCGGTGATTTCCGACAGGGTCTGCGGCGCAATGACCAGCGGCTGCTTCGGGTGGCGCTTGGCGGTCGAAGCGTAGGGCGGAAAGTCGTACGCCGGTTGCGTGCCGGGGTGGAATCTGCGGTAGGAGTATTGCTTGCTCATAGGAGGGCCATTGTGCCCTCATTGCGCATCGAGCTGCTTGCCCGGTTGCGCGCGGTCGAAGGATTCGATCTGCATGCAGGCGTCGAATACGCGCATCACCACCGGATACGGCGCCAGATCGCACTGGTAGCGCTGCGCATTGAACACCTGTGGCACCAGGCAACAATCGGCCATGGTCGGGGCATCGCCGTGGCTGTACTTGCCGGTACCCGGCGCGCCAAGGTCCGCCTCGAGTTTCGCCAGGCCGTCCGCGATCCAGTGCCGATACCACGCGTTGACCTGCTCTTCGTTCTGGCCGAGGCCTTTCTTCAGGTGCGTCAGCGTGCGCAGGTTGTTGAGCGGGTGGATCTCGCAGGCGATGAGCAGGGAAAGACTCCGCACACGTGCGCGCGCGAACGGATCCGTCGGCAGCAGCGGCGGCTGCGCATGCGTTTCTTCCAGATACTCCATGATGGCAAGCGACTGCGTCAGCAGCCTGCCGCCCTCTTCCAGCGCGGGCAGCAGACCCTGGGGATTCAGCGCGCCGTATGCCGGCTGGCGGTGCTCGCCTTTTGCCAGGTGTACATACGCGGATTCATAGGCGAGCCCCTTCAGGTTGAGCGCAATGCGCACGCGGAACGCCGCCGAACTGCGGAAGTACGTGTAAAGCCTCACAGCGCCGGCACCACCTTGACCTTGAGATCACCTACGCCGTCGATGTGCGCGTGCATCTCGTCGCCCGGCTTCACCGGACCGACGCCCGCGGGGGTGCCAGAATAGATGATGTCGCCGGGCTCGAGCGTGTAGTACTCCGAAAGGTAGGCGATTTGCTCGGGCACCGACCAGATCATGTCGGCGAGATCGGCCTTCTGGCGCTCCTTGCCGTTCACTTGCAGCCAGATCGCGCCTTTGGTCAGGTGGCCGCTCTTGGCCGCCGGTACCAGGCTGCTGCAGGGTGCGGCCTCGTCGAAGTCCTTGCCGAAGTCCCAGGGCCGGCCGTGGTCCTTGCCCAGCTGCTGCAGGTCGCGGCGCGTCATGTCGAGGCCCACGGCGTAGGCAAATACATGCTCGGTGGCGTGGCGCGCGTCGATGCGGCGGCCGCCTTTGTGCAGCGCTACCACCAGTTCGGTCTCGTAGTGGTAATTGCCGGTTTTCGGCGGGTAGTGCACGTCGCCGCCGTTGGGCACCAGGGAGTGCGCGCTCTTGATGAAGAAGAACGGCTGCTCGCGGCCGCTGCCGCCCATCTCCTTCTGGTGCTCGGCGTAGTTGCGGCCGACGCAGAAAATGCGGCGTACCGGAAAGGTATCGGTGCTGCCAGTGATCGGCAGGGTTGGCGGAGTCCAGATCGGGAAAGCGTAAGTCATGCGGACCTTTCGGGGAAAACGCGAATTCTAGCCTTTGGCGGCGCGCTGTTCCTCCACCAATTCGCGCAGCTTGTAGCGCTGCACCTTGCCGGTGGCGGTGCGCGGCAGCTCGGCGACCGGCAGGATCCACTTCGGCCGCTTGTGGCGCGGCAGTTTTTGCTCGCAGGCCGCGGCCGCGGCCGAGAGCGCAGTCTGCGCGTCGACGCCGCGCGCGGCGACGAACAGCGCCAGGCGCTCGAAACCGTCGTCGTCCTGGACCGCTACGCACGCCGCTTCGGCGACCGACGCCAGACCTTGTACTGCTTCCTCCAGCTCGCCGGGCTGTACCCACTGGCCCGCGACCTTCAGCAACTCGTCGCTGCGGCCCTGATGGGAATAAGAGCCCTGAGCATCGCGCACGAAGATGTCCCTGGTGCAGAACCAGCCGTCGCGAAACTGCTCGCGCGTCGCCTCCGGCCGGTTGGCGTAGCCCGAGCTGAGTGCCGGGTGGCGCACCCACAGCACGCCCGGTACTCCGTTCGCGACTTCGTTCCCGTCGTCGCCGAGCAGGCGCGCCTGCACGCCCGCGATCGGCTTGCCGGTCCTCAGCGCGCCCGCGCTGCCAGGCGGCGTCACCATGATCACGCAGAAGGTTTCCGACATGCCGTAGATGGAGAGGATTTCCTGCCCGGTGGCCGTGCGCCAGCCTTCGAACACCGGCTGCGGCAGGCGCTCGCCAGCGGAGACGAAATGTCGTACCCCGCGAAAAGGCGCCAGGCGATCCGGGGACAGCGCCAGCAGCCGACGGTAGAACGTCGGTACGCTGAACACGGCGGTGGGCGCATGGCGGGCGACGATGGCCTGGATCTGCTCCACGTCGGCCCAGTCCGGGTGCAGGATCGTCGTGGCCCCGATCGCGAGCGGTCCCAGCATGCCGTTCTCCAGCGCGTAGGCGAAGAACAGCTTGGAGGTGGCGAACACCTTGTCGCCCGGCCCCAGCCCCAGCACCTCGCGCTGCGCCTGTCCGGCAGCCAGCACGCTCTGGTGCGCATGCACGATGCCCTTGGGACGGCCAGTGGTGCCCGAGGAATAGAGCCAGAACGCGGGATCCTGCGGTTGTGCCGGATGGAAGTCGGCCCGTGGCGCAGCGGCGCGCAGCGCCCGGCGCCATGCCGCGCTGGCGGCGAGCCGTTTCTCGCTCCCCAGTTGCGCGGCCAGCGGACCGAGTGCGGTGAGCAACGTTTCGTCCGCGATCACCAGGCGCGCATTGCTGTCGGCGAGGATGTGGCGGTAGTCGTCCTCGCCCAGCTTGGTATTGAGGCCGATCGCCACAGCGCCGGCGTGCACCGCGCCGAGCCAGGCGGCGACGAATTCCGGCGTGTCGCGCAGCAGGAGCAGTACGCGTTCCCCCGGCCGTACGCCCAGCGCGCGCAGTGCGTTGGCGGCACGCGCAACCTCCTCGGCGAGCGCGCGGTAGCTGAGCGCGTCTTCGCCGCAGACGAGCGCGGTTCTCGCGCCGTGCAGCGCGAGCGCGCTCTCACCCAGCAGATGTTCGGCTGCGTTCATTCCCCGGGATGGAAATGTGCCCGCCGCAGTATAGGGCCTGCAGGAAAATAAACGGGCGCCCGCAGGCGCCCGTCCATCCAGCGTGGGAGACGATCAGTTGTTGTACGCGGCCTCGCCATGTTCGGCGAGGTCGAGGCCCTCGGCTTCCGCCGCGTCCGTCACGCGCAGGCCGACGATCATGTCGACGATCTTGAGCAGGATATAGCTCAGCACGCCGGTGTACACCAGCGTGAAGCCAACGGCGGTCGCCTGCACGACGAGCTGGGCGCCGATGCTCGCGTTCGTCCCGCCGAAACCCGTTCCACCAAGGTCCGGCGAGGCCAGGATGCCGATGCCCAGTGCGCCGATGATGCCGGCGACGCCGTGCACGCCGAATACATCCAGCGAGTCGTCATAGCCCAGCGCATGCTTGAGGGACGTGACGGCCCAGAACGAACCGACGCCCGCCACGACGCCGAGCACCATGGCACCCATCGGCCCCGCGTTGCCGCAGGCCGGGGTGATCGCCACCAGGCCGGCGATGGCACCGGAGGCGGCGCCGAGCAGACTCGGCTTACCCTTGATGAGCCATTCGGCGAACATCCAGCCGAGCACGGCGGCTGCGGTCGCCAGCTGCGTGTTCATCATGGCGAGTGCAGCGCTGCCGTTGGCCGCCACGGCGCTGCCGGCGTTGAAGCCGAACCAGCCTGCCCACAGCAGCGCCGCACCGGTCAGCGTGAAAGTCAGGTTGTGCGGCGGCATCGCCACCTTGCCGTAACCTTTGCGCTTGCCGAGCACGATCGCGGCGACCAGGCCGGCAACGCCGGCGTTGATGTGTACGACCGTGCCGCCGGCGAAGTCGATCGCACCCATGGCGCCAAGCCAGCCACCGCCCCAGACCATGTGCGCCATCGGCGCGTACACGGCGAGCAGCCACAGCCCGAGGAACCACAGTACCGCCGAGAACTTCATGCGCTCGGCAAATGCGCCGACGATGAGCGCAGGCGTGATGGCCGCAAACGTGAGCTGGAACGCCGCGAACAGCAGCTCGGGGATGGTGCCCTGCAGTGTGTCCGGGGTAATGCCCTTCAGGAACGATTTTGAAAGCCCGCCAACGACGCTGTTGCCCTCGCTGAAGGCCAGGCTGTAGCCGAACAGCGCCCACAGCACGGAAACCAGCGAAAAGGCGACAAACACGTGCATCAGCACCGACAGCGCATTCTTGGAGCGCACCATGCCGCTGTAAAACAGCGCCAGGCCGGGGACGATCATGATGATCACCAGCACGGTCGAGGTGAGCATCCACGCCGTATCGCCCGTGTTAAGCGTCGGCTTGGGCGCATCGGCTGCCAGCACCGGGCCGGCGAAGCCCGCGATGGCAAGCAGTGCAAGATTTACTAGAAACGTTTTCATCCTGATCTCCCTAGAGCGCGTCCGCATCGGTCTCGCCGGTGCGGATGCGGATGACTTTTTCGAGTTCGAACACGAAGATCTTGCCGTCGCCGATCTTGCCGGTGTTGGCCGACTTCTCGATCGCTTCGATGGCGCGCTCGAGCAACTCGGTCTTCACTGCGACATCGATCTTCACTTTCGGCAGGAAGTCGACTACGTACTCCGCCCCGCGGTACAGCTCGGTGTGTCCCTTCTGGCGACCGAAGCCCTTGACCTCGGTCACCGTGATCCCCTGCACGCCGATGCCCGAGAGGGCTTCGCGCACCTCGTCGAGCTTGAACGGCTTGATGATGGCTGTGATGAGTTTCATTCCTTGTCTCCCGGTGGCGGCGGGCGCACTCCGCACCCGCCGCGGGTTCCCTTTCTTTAGAAGGATTTGCTGACGGAGAGGACCACGGTGCCCTTGCCCAGGTCCTTGGTCTTGCTTGCGGCCGTGTTCGACAAGGTGTAAAGCGCGGCATCCGCATCCTTGTCAATGTAGGCCGCGCCAAGCACCCAGCCGTTCATGTCGTAATTGACGCCGATCTTGTAGTCGCTGTACTCGAGCGGCTTGCAGTCCTTGATCGTCTGATTGCCGTAGTGACCGACCAGTGTCAGCTTGGGCATGATTTCGTAAGTCGCCGAGACGTCGAGGTATCCCGAGCCCTTGCTGTCCGCGCCAGTGCAAGAGGCGTTGGTGGTGGCATTCGCCCCAAAATAGTCCCCGGTGGTGATCGAGTACTTCGCGCTTAGCCATTTCCAAGAGACCCCGACGTAAGCCTCGAGCGTGTCGTACTTGGTGCTATCGGCGATCTTCGCGTTCGGGTAGTAGTACTGCAGCAGGCCGACGTCCATGCCGACCGGCCCGGCGTTGAATTTTTAGCCGCCGTAGAAATCCATCTCAATCGTGCCGTCGGCGTAAGAGAGTCCGCTGACGTTCGAATTCCAGTTGCCGAGATAGAAGCCGCTGGCGTATGAATAGTCGATGCCGCCCTGGATCGCGGGCTGCACGAAGGTCTGCGAGATGCCGCGGAAGCGGTAATCGCTGACAATGCCCATGTTTCCAGCGACGGTGTGCGGTGAAGTGGCCTGGGCGCTGGCGAGGCCGGGCATGGCGACGGCGGCGCCGACTGCAATTGCAAGTACGGTGTTGCGCATTATGTTGATCTCCAAGTGATGTCGGATGAGAAACGCCTTTACCTCAAAGCATCTCCCGTGCCAGAACACAAATCGTTATGTTTCAAGTCGTTGTAGGAGGCCACGGACCGTTGTTGCATTGCGGCACTTACACTAGGTGCAGGCAGGCAGCGCGGCGCATCAATTTGGTGCATGCACCGTGCTAGGCTCGCAGCCCATGATCAACAAGCGATTGCTGGACGAACTGGGCGAGCGCATCGGCGAGGCCGCACGCGGGTCCCCGGCGCAGGATCTGGAGAAGAACCTGCGCGCCCTGCTCGCGACGTTCTTCGACCGCTACGACGTGGTGCTGCGCGAGGATTTCGAGGTGCAAAGAAAGCTCCTCGAGCGCGCTCAGACCAAGCTCGCCGCCCTCGAGGCGCGCGTCGCCACCCTGGAAGGCGGGTAAACCGAGACCGCCCGTGCCGCGTTGCTTCCCTGGAAGGGGAACGCAAATGGCGCTGGCCACCGTGGCGAGTCGCGCGCTCGCAGGGATCGACGCGCCGGAGGTGACGGTAGAGGTGCACCTCGGACCCGGGCTGCCCGCGTTCCATATTGTGGGCCTGCCCGACGCCGAAGTGCGCGAGGCGAAGGACCGTGTGCGCGCGGCGCTCAACCACGCGCAGTTCGAGTTTCCGTCCCGGCGCATTACCGTCAATCTGGCGCCCGCCGACCTGCCCAAGGATTCGAGCCGCTTCGACCTGCCGATCGCGCTCGGTATCCTCGCCGCGAGCGGGCAACTGCGCGCCGCGGCGCTCGAAGGACTGGAATTCGCCGGCGAGCTGTCGCTGACCGGCGAGCTGCGCCCCGTGCGAGGCGCGCTGGCGATGGCGCTGGGCTGCGCCCGCTCGGGACGCAGCTTCGTACTGCCGGCGCAAAACGCGGCGCAGGCCGCACTCGCCGGGCGCGTCACCGTGCTGCCGGCGAACAGCTTGCTGGAAGTTTGCGCGCATCTCGCGGGCCAGGCGCTCCTGCAGCCGCACGGTCCCGATGCGGTGCATGCCCTGCCTGCCTATGCGGATTTCCGCGACGTGAAGGGACAGACGGCCGCCAAGCGCGCGTTGGAAGTTGCGGCGGCGGGCGGCCACAGCCTGCTGATGGTCGGCCCGCCGGGCACCGGCAAGTCGATGCTGGCGGCACGTTTTCCGGGAATCCTCGCGCCCATGAGCGAGGCCGAAGCGCTGGAGAGTGCGGCGATCCAGTCGGCCTCGGCGGGCGGCTTCGATACTGCGCGCTGGGCGGCGCGGCCGCTGCGCGCACCGCACCACACCGCGTCGCGCGTGGCGCTGGTGGGCGGCGGCAGCCCGCCGCGCCCGGGCGAAATTTCGCTCGCGCACCAGGGCGTGCTGTTCCTGGACGAGCTGCCGGAGTTCGGCCGCGAGGAGCTGGAGGCGCTGCGCGAACCGCTCGAGTCCGGTTGGGTTTCCCTGTCGCGCGGGGCGCGCCAAGCGCGCTTCCCGGCGCGCTTCCAGCTCATGGCGGCGATGAATCCCTGTCCCTGCGGCTACCTCGGGCACGCCAGCGGTCGTTGCCGGTGCACGCCCGACGCCATCGCGCGCTACCGCGCTCGCATCTCGGGCCCGCTCGCCGACCGCATCGACATCAAGATCGACGCGCCGGTACCGCGCGAGGCCGAGCTGCTGGCGGCCGCGGACGGCGAGCCGACGCGCGCGATCCGCGAGCGCGTCGTTGCGGCGCGCGGGCTGCAGGTGCAGCGACAGGGCAAGCCGAACGCGCTCCTGGGAACGCAGGAGATCGAAACCCATTGCGCCACCGGCGCGGAAGTCGAGAGCCTGGTGAAACAGGCGATGGTGCGCCTGTCGCTGTCGGCGCGCGCCTACCACCGCGTGCTGCGCGTGGCGCGCAGTATCGCCGACCTCGATGCCTGCGAGGCCATCGGCACGGCGCACGTCGCTGAGGCGATCCAGTACCGTCGGATGGACGCGGCCTTGTAGGGCCGCGATTGCGCCTAAGCCCGGGCTCGATTGCGCGCCAGCATGCTCTGGGTGTTCGGGACGTAGAGCAGGTGGGCGATCTTGCGTACGTAGTGATCCTCGTAAGGATCGAGCCCGTCATCGGCGTAGGCGACGCGCCACAGGTGCTCGACGAGCCTGACTCGCTCATCGAGCGAAAATTCGCGCTTGATCACCGTGACCGGCGCGTAAAAGCTGGTGAGTTGCTGTGCTCTGGCGCGCCCTTCCTCGCGCAGTGCGGCGCACTCCCGTGCGTCCAGCCCGAACAGTTCGGCGAGCGCCCGCTGCGCCGCGGCGTCTTCTTCGTCGCCCTCGATGTAGTCCGCGCGGCGCGCTTCGTGCAGCAACGCCGCCACCGCCACCCGCAGATGGCGACGCTCGAATTCCGGCATCTGGCGGGGTTCGCCGCCGCCTTTTTCCAACAGCTTCTTCAGAGCTCTAAGCATGGTGGGAGGGAGTGTGCCACGGCGCGGTAGACTCGCGCTCGATGGCGACCTACGCGATTGGCGACGTGCAGGGCTGCAATGATGAGCTGCAGGCGCTGCTGTCGCGATTGACGTTCGACCGCGCGCGGGATCGCCTGTGGTTCGTCGGCGACCTGGTGAACCGCGGTCCCGATTCACTCGGCGCCCTGCGCTTCGTGCGCTCGCTGGGCGACGCGGCGGTCGTGGTACTCGGCAATCACGACCTGCACCTGCTCTGCGTCGCCGGCGGCCACGCGCGCATGCGCGACGACGATACGCTGGACGAACTGCTCGCGGCCCCGGATGCACCGGAATTGCTCGACTGGCTGCGCGGCCGACCGCTGCTGCACAGCGAAAACTGCTACGTCATGGTGCATGCCGGCCTGCTGCCGCAGTGGACGATACGTACGGCGCTGACGCTGGCGTGCGAGGTGCAGGACGCGTTGCGCGCGCCCTCTTACAGCGAGTTCCTCGCCAGGATGTACGGCGGCACGCCGCTCGCGTGGCGCGACGATCTCCTCGGCTGGGACCGCCTGCGGGTGATCGTGAATGCAATGACGCGCCTGCGCTTTTGCAATGGCGCCGGTGAAATGGACCTGAGTGCGAAAGGTGCGCAGGCGCCCGACGGTTTCCGGCCGTGGTTCGAGCTGCGCCCCGCGGGCGATCCGCCGATTATCTGCGGGCATTGGTCGGCGCTGGGCCTGAAGCTCACGGAGAAGCTGGTCGCGCTGGACAGCGGCTGCGTCTGGGGCGGCAGCCTCACGGCCTTGCGCCTGGAAGACCGCGCCCTGTTTCAGGTACCCTGCCGCGGCTACCAGCCGCCGGGGGAGTGATGGAATCCGACTGCGTGTTCTGCAGGATCGTCGCCAGGCAGATACCCGCGAGCGTGGTGTACGAGGATGAGGCGACGCTTGCGTTCATGGATCTCGGGCAGGTGAACCCGGGGCACGTGCTGGTCGCGTGCAAGGCCCACGCGGAAAGCGTGTACGAGCTGGACGACGTGCAGGCCGCCGCGGTGTTCCGCACCGCGACGCGCGTTGCGCGCGCTGTGCGCGGCGCCTTCGACCCGCCGGGGCTCTCGATCTACCAGGCGAACGGCAAGCCGGCCGGGCAGACCGTGTTCCACTTCCACCTGCACGTCCTGCCGCGGCACGATGCCGACGGCATGCAACTGGTGTGGCCGGTGAAGAATCCCCCGCGCGAGCAACTGGAGGCCTACGGCGCGAAAATCCGCGCCCGGATCTAGCCCCAGGGCGACTCGCGGAACCACTGCCGGTAACGCGCTTCCACCGTCTCGCGATCGGCGTGATGGTTTTGCGCGCCGCGGCTGGCGACCTTGATGGCGCCCAGCGTCGCGCCCAGCCGTCCGGTGCGCGGCCAGTCCCAGCCTTGCGCGATGCCGTACAGCAGCCCCGCGCGATAGGCGTCGCCGCACCCGGTGGGGTCGACCACGCGGTCAGCCGTGGCGCTCGGAATCTCGTGCTGCACGTCGCCGGCGTAGATGCGCGAGCCCTGCGCGCCGAGCGTGAGGATCAGCGCCTTGACCTCGCGCGCCAGGCTCTCCAGCGGGCGGCCGGTCTTTTCCTCCAGCAGCTTGCCTTCGTAGTCGTTCACCGCGACGTAGTCGGCGAGGCGCAGCAGTTCCGAGAGCTCCTCCGCCGTAAACATCGGCAGCCCCTGGCCGGGGTCGAACATGAACGGGATGCGGTGCTCGGCGCACTCGCGCGCATGCTGCAGCATGCCCTGCTTGCCGTCGGGCGCGATGATGGCGAGGCGCGCCCCCAGCTCGGGCACGATGCGGTTTTCATGCGCATGGTTCATGGCGCCGGGATGAAAGGCGGTGATCTGGTTGTCGTCCAGGTCGGTGGTGATGAACGCCTGCGCGGTGAATTGGCCCGGCACCTTCTTCAGCAGCCGCGCGTCGATGCCCAGGCGCTGCAGCCGGTAGGCGTAGGGCTCGAAATCCTCCCCCACCGTGGCCATCACCAGCGGGTCGCCGCCCAGCTGCTTCAGGTTGTAGGCGATGTTGCCGGCGGTGCCGCCGAACTCGCGCCGCATCTCGGGCGTGAGGAAGCACACGTTGAGGATGTGCAACTGGTCGGGCAGCAGGTGGTTCCTGAAACGGTCCGGGAACACCATGATGGTGTCGTAGGCGAGCGAGCCTGTGATCAGCGTTTTCATCTACGAAGGATAGAACAGGTAAAGGCGGTAGCCCGTGGCGCGCACCGCGCCGGTGTCCAGATGCACACGCAGCACCGATTCACCCCCGGGTGCGATGCCTGGCGCCAGCGCCCCGCGCGGACGGCCCAGGTAGTCCCCGGGGTGCAGCACGCGCCGCACCAGCGGCTTGTCGCCCGGGTCGGTGAGCGTCAGCTCGAGCGCGGGATGCTCCTGCGCGAAGGGTGCGCGATTGCGGATCACCGCATTCAGCACGATGAGGCTATCGCGCCGCTTGTCCGCCTGCAGGTCCGAGGATTCGATGCTGAGCAGGTCCGGCCGCCGCGGCAGGCGCAGCTCGCAGTCGAGGAAGTGGCAGGCCTCGACGAGGTAAGGGCGGGTCTGCGGCACCAGGGTCGCCAGTTCGGTGCGATAGTGGGTAGCGAGCTGCCCGGCCAGCAAAGCGAGGGCCAGCAGCGCGCCCGCGGTGCTTCCTCTTCGAGAAACTCGGGCAGCGGCTCGTCGTCTTCCACCACGGCC
>JAQBXT010000042.1 GCA_027624175.1 Pseudomonadota bacterium
CGCCGCGGAGCGGCGCGAGGAGGCGGCCGAGGAGCGCGCCGGCACCCTGCTCCAGCAGTTGGACGCGCTCAAGTCGATCGAGCGCGGCATTCTCGAGCGCGAAGAGCGCCGCCGAAAAATCAACAGGTGAAACCATGAACCAAGAACCGCCAGCCATCCTGCTTGTCGACGACGACCGGGACCTGCTGCACCTCCTTTCGATGCGACTGACGGCGGCGGGCTACGCTGTGACCGCCGTGGAGTCGGCCGACGCCGCGCTCGCCAGCCTTGCGGTGCGGCGCCCGCAGCTGGTGATCACCGACCTGCGCATGCATGGCATGGACGGACTCGGCCTGTTCGACGCCATTCACCGCCAGGCGCCTTCGCTGCCGGTGGTGATCCTGACCGCGCACGGCACCATCCCGGACGCGGTGGGGGCGACGCGCCGCGGCGTGTTCAGCTTTCTCACCAAGCCGTTCGAGCCCAATGTGCTGCTGGAGACGGTTGCCGACGCGCTGCGCGTGTCGACCGCGCCCAGCGGGGACCGCGCGCATTGGCGCTCGGAGATCATTACGCGCGCCGCAGCCATGGAGGCGCTGCTGGGGCAGGCGCAACGCGTGGCGGTTTCCGATGCCAGCGTTTGAATTTTCGGCGCCAGCGGCACGGGCAAGGAGTTGCTGGCGCGCGCCATCCATCGCGCCAGCCGGCGCGCCGGCGCGCCCTTCATTGCGGTCAACTGCGGCGCCATCCCCGAGGGCTTGCTCGAATCCGAGCTGTTCGGGCACAAGAAAGGTGCATTCACGGGCGCAGTGCAGGACCGCCGTGGCCTGTTTCAGGCCTGCGAGGGCGGCACGCTGTTCCTCGACGAGGTCGGTGACATGCCGCCGGCGCTCCAGGTCAAGCTGCTGCGTACGATCGAGGACCGCGTGGTGCGCCCGGTGGGCGCCAACGACGCGGTGGCGGTGGACGTGCGCATTGTCTCCGCGACGCACCGCAATCTCAAGGAGCGCATCGCCAACGGCGAGTTTCGCGAGGACCTGTATTACCGCCTCAACGTCGTGAAGCTGGAGATCCCCGCGCTGGAGCAGCGGCGCGAGGACGTGCCGCTGCTCGCCGGGCACTTCCTGGCGCGCTTTGCGGAACGCTATGACCGTCCGCGACTGGGCATGTCGCCCGAAGCCATGGAAGTGCTGGTGTCCGCTGCCTGGCCCGGCAACGTGCGCCAGTTGCTCAACGTCGTCGAGCGCGCCGTGGCGCTCACCGCGACAGACGTGATTCCTGCCTCGCTGGTGCGCCAGGCACTCGACGCCGGCGCGGGTTCGGTCACGCCGCTGGACGAAGCGCGACGCGCGTTCGAGCGCGAATACTTGGTGCGCATCCTGAAGATCACGACCGGCAACGTCACCCAGGCGGCGCGGCTGGCGGGACGCAACCGCACCGAGTTTTACCGGCTGCTCGAGCGCCATGCGCTGGAGCCGGCGATGTTCAAGGTGAAGGTCGCCGTTGAGTCCTGAAGCTGTCGCCGCCCGGCGACAGCAAAACCCGCGCCCCGTCAGGCGCTTGGCGCCACTGTGCACTCGTTCGTCGTCGCCCGGAGACGAAACGCGCCGCCCGGGGCCTGCGACTTTGGTCACGCCAGTCCCCTAACCCGTTGATGCGGCAATTGTTCCTCGCGCTGGCACGGTAGTTGCGCGAGACTGTCAGCAACAGACGATTCCTGAGAGTTGACGCATGGAACAAGCCAACACGAAATTCGAGATGCCGATCCTGGCGCAGGTGCTTGCCGGGTTCGCCATCAGCGCGCTGGTGCTGGTCGGCATCGCGGGATCGATCTACAAGCTGGTGGCGCCAGAGGGCTGGGTGGTGCAGGCCTTCGGCAGCAGTTTCGGCCTCGGCGCCGCGCTGCTCGCCGCGCTGCTGGGTGCCGCCGCCATGGTGTGGGCGCTGCCAGGCTTCATGCCGTCGCAACGCGCGCGCATCGCGGATGTGGTGGTCTACGGTTTTGCGGTAGCCGGGGTCCTGTACCTCGGTCAGCTGCTGGCGATCGGGAGCTTCTAAGCGCCCGGCAACCGGCAGCACCGCTGTTACTCCCCCAGGGCCCGTTCTTTCCCCCTACAGACGGGCCCTTTTTTTTACACCGCGATCGGCGCCTTGATCGCCGGATGCGGCTCGTAGGCTTCCAGGGTGAAGTCTTCGTAGCGGAAGTCGAACACCTCGCGCACCGCTGGATTCAGTCGCATGCGCGGGAACGGCCGCGGCGCGCGGCGCAACTGCTCGCGCGCCTGCTCCAGGTGATTCAGATACAGGTGCGCGTCGCCCAGCGTGAGCACGAACTCGCCCGGCTGCAGGCCGGCGACCTGGGCGATCATCAGCGTCAGCAGCGCGTACGAGGCGATATTGAACGGCACGCCCAGGAACAGGTCGGCGCTCCTCTGGTACATCTGGCAGGACAGGCGCCCTTCGGCGACGTAGAACTGAAACAGCGCGTGACAGGGCGGCAACGCCATGCGATCGACGTCCGCCGGGTTCCACGCGCTCACGATGTGGCGCCGGGAGTCCGGCCGCGCACGAATGGCGTCCACCACTTGCCGGATCTGGTCGATCTCGCGCCCGTCCGGCGTACGCCAGTGACGCCATTGGTAGCCGTACACCGGGCCGAGCTCGCCATGCTCGTCCGCCCACTCGTCCCAGATGGTGACCCCGTGCTGCTGCAGCCAGCGCACGTTGGTGTCGCCGCGCAGGAACCACAGCAACTCATAGACGATGGATTTGAGATGCAGCTTCTTGGTGGTGAGCAGGGGAAAACTCTGCCCCAGCCCGAAACGCAGCTGCCGGCCGAACACCGAACGCGTGCCGGTACCGGTGCGGTCGGACTTGGCAGCGCCGCCCTCCAGCACCTCGGCCAGCAGGTCGAGGTACTGCCGCTCGCCGGGATCGGGGTTCATACGGCGATCATCGCAAAAAGTTCGCGCGCGCTCTGAAAACGCGTCTCGGGCGCCTTGGCGAGCAGCCGGTCGACGATGCCCTGGTAGCCGCCGAGCCGCCCCGGCAACTGCGGAATCGGCCCGTGCACGTGCTGGTACACCAGGCCCGCCGGGCCCTCGTGCTCATAGATTTTCTGGCCGCTCAGCATTTCGTAGAAGATCACGCCCAGGCTGTACAGGTCGGAACGGTGATCGGCGGGCTTGCCCAGGCACTGTTCGAGGCTCATGTAGCGCGGCGTGGCGATCACCTCGCCGTGCCGCGTGAGCGCGACTTTGGCGCCGAGATCCTTGGCCAGCCCGAAATCCACGATCACCGGCCGGCCGTTGTCGCGAAACAGGATGTTTTGCGGCTTGAGGTCGCGGTGAATGATGCCGTGCGCATGGATGGCGTCGAGCGCACGTGCGATCTGCGACGTGATACGCAGCGCTGCCAGCGAAGTGAGCCCCTCGTGGATGCGCGTCGCGAGCGTGCCGCCGGACAGGTACTCCATCGCGATGTAGGGGTGCTCGCCGGCAAAGCCCTGGTCGTAGATGTGCGCGACATACTCGTTGTGCAGGCCGGCCACCAGTTTGTATTCCTGCACAAAGCGCTTGAAGAAAGTCTGGTCCGAGCGCAGGTGCGGGTCGAGCACCTTGAGCACCAGCTGCAGGCCGTCCTGCTCGCGCTCCGCGAGGTACACCTGCGCCATGCCGCCCTCGCCGATCTTGCACAGGCTGCGGTAGCCCGGGATGGCACGGTCGTCGCGGTCCACCGGCGTGCCGAGCTTGCGCGAATCGAGCTGCGTGGTGCGTTGAAAGGCCGGTGCGCCGGTGGCCTCGGCGCGCCGCGCCTCCTGCTCGCGCAGCGCGCCTTCCACCGAGCGCGCCAGGCTTTCGGCGCTGAGCTCGGACTGGCGCAGGAAATCGGCGGCGCCCGCTTTCATGCACGCGACCGCCAGGGGCTCGCCTCCCGTCCGGGTATGCACGATCACTGTGGGGGCCGTCGCGTCGTGCACCAGTTCCGCAACCCAGTCCAGGCTTGCCTCGCCCCCGGGCTCCACGCCCAACAGAACCGCGGCGTAGCGCTCACGCGCCAGCGCCACGCGCGGACTGCCGTGTTCGGGAGGATCCCATTCGTCCGTGGACGCCAGGGGCCAGCGCGCGCGCAGCATGCCGGCAAGCGTACTGCGGAACTCGCGGGAAGGGTCCACGATGAGAAAGCGCATAGGGGCGGCGTGGTGCGAGCATCCAGGCGAATCAGGGATCCGCTGCGAGGTGTTTGAGCAGCCAGCCCGCGATGTCGGCGATCTCCTCGGCGCATACCGAGTGGGGCATGGCGTATTCCTGCCACTGCACGGCGTAGCCCAGGGATTCCAGTGCCGCGCGCGACTCGCGCGCGCGGGCGATGTCAATGACCGGATCGTGCCCGCCGTGCGCCATGAACACCGGCGCACCGCGGTTGGCGTCGCTGCGCTCCGCGGCCAGCGTTGCCGCGAGCGGCAGGTAAGTCGACAGCGCCAGCACGCCGGCCAGGCGCTCCGCGTGGCGCAGTCCGGTGTGCAGCGCGACGGCGCCGCCCTGCGAGAAGCCAGCCAGTACGATGCGCGCCGCGGCGACGCCACGGGTCCGCTCGCGTGCGATCAGCGCCTCGACCAGGGCCTGCGACGTGCGGATGCCTGCCGCATCCTCGCGGCGGCCGCCCATCTGCAGGATGTCGTACCACGCGCGCATGCTCATGCCCATGTTGATGGTCACCGGGCGCACGGGCGCGTGCGGAAAAATGAAGCGCAGCCTGGTGTTCGCCGGCAGGCGCAGTTCCGGCACCACCGCTTCGAAGTCGTGGCCGTCGGCGCCCAGGCCATGCAACCAGATCACTGCCGCATCGGGCGTGCGAGCGGTCTCGATTTCAATCGCTTCGGGCAATGGCGTCACGCCGGCTTCGGGCGCAACGCCGACTTTGGCCTGAAGGCCTTCACCACCGCGTCGTCGGTCTCGATGTAGGGGCCGCCGATCAGGTCGATGCAATAGGGCACCGCCGCGAACACGCCGTCCAGCGTCTCCTTGATCGCCTTCGGCTGGCCTGGCAGATTGATGATCAGCGCCTGCTTCCTCACCACCGCGACCTGGCGCGACAGGATCGCCGTCGGCACGTATTTCAGGCTGACGGCGCGCATCTGCTCGCCGAATCCGGGCATCACCTTGTCGGCCACCGCCAGCGTCGCTTCGGGGGTGACGTCGCGGCGCGCCGGTCCCGTGCCGCCGGTGGTCAGCACCAGGTGGCAGCCCTGCACATCCACCAGGTCGACCAATGCCGCCTCGATCACCGCCTGCTCGTCCGGAATCAATCGTTCTTCGTAACGGATGCGCGGCGCGGTGACGGCCTTGCCCAGCCAATCCTTCAACGCCGGGATGCCCTCGTCCTTGTAGACCCCGCCCGCGGCCCGGTCGCTGGCCGACAACAGGCCGACGATCAGCGCGTCAGCCACCGGCGGTCTCGCGCAGAACGCGGAACAGCTCGCGCGTGGCGCGCGGTGGCCTGCCCCCGGCCTGCTCCTTGCGCGCATTGCGGATCAGGGTGCGCAATTGCTGCAGGTCGGCGCCGGTGTGCTCTTGCGCGAATTCGGTGAGCGCGCCATCGTCCTCGAGCAAGCGCACGCGCCAGTGCTCGAGACGCTGGTGGCGGGCGCGCTCCTGCGCCGAGCCGCCTTCGACCGCCGCCAACTGGGCGCGAATCGGCTCCGCGTCGACCTTGCGCATCAGCTTGCCGATGTATTGCATCTGCCGGCGCCGCGCCTCGTGGCTGTCGATGTGTCTCGCTTCGCGCACCGCCTGCGCCAGCGCCTGGGGCAGCACCATGCGCTCGAAGTGCGCGCCGGAAAGCCCGACCAGCGCCGCGCCGAGCGCCTGCAGCTCGTGCATTTCCTGCTTGCGTTTCGTTTTGCTGATGATTTCGTCGTGCATCGCGCTGCTATGATAGCGCGCCATGAAAAACGGCGGCGCCTTCACCCACACGCAGGACCAGCTCAAGGATTTCGCCGCGCAGGTGCTGGCGCATGCGCGCCGCCTGGGCGCCAGCGCCTGCGAGTGCGACGTGTCGGAGGGCCAGGGCCTGTCGGTCACTGTGCGCAAGGGCGCGGTGGACACCATCGAACACAATCGCGACAAGGGCATCGGCGTCACCGTGTACCTGGGCGGGCGCCCGCATGCGCGCTGCGGCCACGCCAGCACTTCGGATTTTTCCGCCGCCGCCCTGGCGCAGACGGTGGAAGCTGCGCTCGCCATCGCGCGCCACACCAGCGAGGACGACTGCGCCGGCCCGCCCGAGCCCGAACTGCTGGCGCGCGACACGCCCGACCTCGACCTGTACCACCCCTGGATGCTCGGCACCGAGGAGGCGATCGGCATCGCGCAGCGCTGCGAGGCAGCGGCGTTCGCCCTGTCGCCGAAGATCCGCAATTCCGAAGGTGCGTCCGTCTCGGCCCAGCATTCGCAGTTCGTGTTCGCCAACAGCCTGGGGTTCATGGCGGGATTTCCGGCCTCGCGCCACTCGCTGTACCTGTCGGTGATCGCGGAGGATGCCCGTGGCATGCAGCGCGACGACTGGGTCAGCGCCTCGCGCGTGCCGGCGCAACTGGCGGCTCCCGAGCCGCTGGGCCGTTACGCGGGTGAACGCGCGCTGGCGCGGCTCGGCGCGCGCCGCATCGGCACGCGCCAGGCGCCGGTGCTGTTCGAGGCGCCGCAGGCGGCGATGCTGCTGGGCAGTTTCGTGGCGGCCGCGAGCGGCGGCAATCTGTACCGCAAGGCGACGTTTCTGCTCGACTGCCTGGGCAAGGCGGTATTTGCCCCCGGCGTCACCCTCGAGGAGCGGCCGCTCGAGCCGCGCGCGCTCGCCAGCACGCCGTTCGACGACGAGGGCGTGGCAACGCGCGCGCGTACCGTGGTGCGCGGCGGCGTGCTCGAGGGCTATTTCCTCGGCTGCTACTCCGCGCGCAAGCTGGGCATGCAAAGCACCGGCAGCGCCGGGGGCAACCACAACCTGGCGCTGGTCGCGGACGGTCCGGACTTGCGCGGCATGCTCAAGCGCCTGCACCGCGGGCTGCTGGTCACCGATCTCCTCGGCCACGGGGTGAACCTGGTCACGGGCGACTACTCGCGCGGCGCCGCAGGCTACTGGGTGGAAAACGGGGAAATCGCGCACCCCGTGGAGGAAATCACCATTGCCGGCAACCTGAAGGACATGTTCCGCGGCATCGATGCCGTGGGCAGCGACGCCGTGGTGCGCGGCTCGCGCAGCAGCGGCTCGATTCTGGTGCGCGAAATGACCATCGCCGGGGAGTAAACTTGGAGAACGCCGGCCGGGGCGGACGGTCCAACCCGTTGCAGTGCACGGCACTGACGATCTCGAAGCCGTGTTGTCGGATGGCAAGTCGGGCACCGCATCGGCACCGCATAAGCCGCCCCCCCCGGGGGGGGGGAGACCAGCACAGGCGCGACGAGGAACTTGAAAAGGCGATCGCCGCGGGCCGCTGGGCGGGCGGATTCTCGCCCTGACCCAGACAGGGCGCGCGGCCGCTACGCCGTAAAGTCCAGCCGGTCGTCGCGCAGAACGCCGTAGATGCGCATGGCGGGACGGTGACGCAGCTCCAGCGGCGGCAGCGGCTGGGCGTCCAGCTCCAGTTCCGCCACCGACACCACGCCCATCACCGCATCCGAGAGCACCAGCTCGCCGGCGCGGGCGCGGTGCACCAGCCTTTCCGCGATGCTCACGCAGTCGCCAAACACCACCGCATTGCGCTGCGCGGCGGGTCCGGCTTCGCCATACACTGCTTCGCCGAGGTGCACGCCGAGCGCGATGGCCGTGCGCAGGCCGTATTCGCGCTCCCAGGCCTGCACCACGGCGTCGAAATCGCTGAACAGCTGCTGCGCAGAGCGCACCGCGGCCCGCGCCAGGTCCGCGGGCGCGACGTCGCGAAACGCCGCCATCAGGGAATCATTGTGGGTCGCCATGGTCAGGCCGCCGTTCGCCGTCACCGCCTGGGCCGCGCAGTCGAAGAACTGGTCGGCCAGCGCCAGCACGCGCGCCGGCTCGAGCATCTCGGATATCCGGGTGAAATTGCGCAACTCGGCGATCAGAATCACCGACTCCACGCGTTCCGCCGGCGGGTTGGTTGATTTAGCCGAGCAGCGCGATCAGCGCGACCACGAACACGACCAGTGCGCCGGCCGCGAGGAAGATCAGCGACGCGTTGGACACCGTCGGCAAATCCGGGTCGCGCGCCACCGGCTGCGGATGGTGTTCCTCCGCGCCTGCCTGCGGCGTCGCGTGCAAGGCGCCGACCTTTTCATTGAACGCCGCAAAAAAATCCTGCGAGATCTTCTTCGCCGCTGCGTCCACCAGCCGCGAGCCGATCTGCGCGAGCTTGCCCCCGACATTGGCCTTGACCTGATAGCTGAGCCGGGTACCCTCGCCATCGGCCGTGAGTTGCACCTGCGCCGAGCCCTTGCCGAAGCCCGCGGCCCCGCCTTGTCCCTCGAAAGCGATGGCGTAGGAGTGCGGCGGTTTGAGATCGGAGAGCGCAAGCTTGCCCTTGAACTTGGCGCTCACCGGGCCGATGCGCGCCACCATCAGCACCTGGTACTCGTTGTCCGCGAGGCGCTCGATCGATTCGCAGCCCGGTACGCAGGCCTTGAGCATCTCCGGGTCGTTGAGCGCAGCCCAGGTATCGGTCTGCGTGGCCGGGATGCGCTCTTCACCGGTCATTTCCATGCATTGCTCTCCCTTATTCGCGCCATCGGTCGGCTGAGCGTGCGTGCCAGCTCAACCAGGCTCTTCAGATTATGCACCGGCACGAACAAGTCCACATGCGGCAGCATGGCGCGCACCCCTGCCGGCTTGGCCTCGAACTTGTCGTAACGCAGCAGGGGATTGAGCCAGATCAGCGAACGGCAGGACATCGACAGGCGCTCCATCTCCTCGCCCAGGCCTTCCCCCGCCTCGCGGTCCAGGCCGTCGGAGACCAGCAGCACGCAGGCGTTCTGGCCCAGCACGCGCCGCGCCCAGCGCCAGTTGAATTCGCGCAGGCAGACCCCGATGCGCGTACCGCCCGACCAGTCCTTGATCGTGTCGGCGACGCGCGTCATCGCCACGTCCACGTCGCGGTGGCGCAACTGGCGCGTGACGTTGGTGAGCCGCGTGCCGAACACGAAGGTGTGCACGCGGTCGCGATCGTTGGTGAGCGCGTGCAGGAAATGCAGGAACATGCGCGCATAGGGATTCATCGAGCCCGAGATATCGCACAGCACGACCAGCGGCGGGTGGATCTGCACCGGCCTGGAGCGCACCAGCGGGATCACGTCGCCGCCCTCGCGCAGCGATTCGCGCAGCGTGGCGCGCAGGTGCACGCGCCGGCCGCGCAGGTGGGGCGCGTGGCGCCGGGTGCGGATCAGGGGCAGGGGCAGGCGCAGCCGACGGATCATCTTCTTCGCTTCGGCCAGCTCGGCGGCGGACATGGTGTCGAAGTCCATGCGCTGCAGCACCTCGCGCGCCGAGAACGTGAGGCGCGCGTCCAGCTCGACTTTTTGCTCCTCGGGCTGCTCCTCGGGGTTTTTCTGCCCGAACAGCGCGTCGGTGAGGCGCTGGCTCTGCTGTTCCTCGGGTTTGGGCATGCGGCCGTAGGTCTTGGGCAGCAGCAGCTGCATCATCTTCTCGGTGAGCTTCGGGTCGCGCCAGAACAGGCGGAAGGCCTGGTCGAACACCGGGCGCTGCTCCTCGCGCGACAGCAGCACTGCCGACATGGTCCAGTACCAGTCCTCGCGCCGCTCTGTGCCCGCGATCTCGAGGGCGCGCACGCAATCGAGCACGCGGTCCGGGCCGATGCGCATCCCGGCGCCGCGCAGCAGGCGCGCGAAATGCATCACGTTCTCGGCGAGCCTGCCGCGCGCCGCATCGACCGGGAGCTGCGGCAGCATCCTCAGTGTCCCGGCGGCTCGTGTCCATCGCCGGCAACCGGGCACTCGCGGGCGAACTTCTGGATGCCGCGTGCCGCAACCACCACATGCTCGTTGACGAAGCGCTCGTGGTTGCGTTCGATGTCGCCCAGCCGGTACAAGTAATTCACCATCATGCCCGCCGAGTGCTTGAACCCCTGCGCGGAGGTGTCGCCGAGCCAGTTCAGCCGCTCAAGCGAAGCGCCGTTGCCGAGATGGAACCGAGCCACCGGATCGAGCGGATCGTTGCCCTGTTTCGCGTGCAGCAGGTAATGCGCGCACGCGGCAGTGAGCAGGCGGCGCAGCGGCTCGTCACCGGCCTGATGCCAGTCCGGCGCGTCCAGCCGCGTCAGCAGCGCGAGTCGGTTCTCCCCGGCAGCACCTGCCGAGAGCCGGACGCGCGTGCTGTCCAACCAGGCGCAAAAGCCCGGGATCGGTGAAAGGGTCGCAAACGCGCGCAAGCGCGGGAATTCGCGCTCGAGCTCCTCGGCGACCCTGTCGGGCGAGGGCGAGAACTCGGTGGCAAGGATGTCGAAGAACTGATCCCGGGATGCCGGGCGCAGTGCGCTGAATGCGGCGAGCGCCTGTCGCGCAAGCGCCGCGCCGGAGGCTTCACCCCGCTCGCCGAGCAAGCTGCGGCACAGCGCAATCGCCTCGCGGCATTCACGGTCCACGCCATCGCCGCGGCCGCCAAACAGCCGCTGAAGAATCGTGGACGCGTGCATGCTGCCGGTCAGGCGGTGGCGGCGCTCTTCGCCTCGGCTACCAGGCGCGCGGCTTCCTCGCCGGCGATCTTCTCGATGTCGTCCTGGTACTTGAGCAGCACGCCGAGCGTGTTGTTGACGGTTTCCGGGTCGAGCGCGATCTGGTCCAGCGCCACCAGGCAGTTGGCCCAGTCGATGGTCTCGGCGACGCCGGGCAGCTTGAACAGGTCCACGCCGCGCAGGCGCTGCACGAACGCCACCACCTCCCGGGAAAGCGCCGCCGAGGACTTCGGCGCCTTGCGCTTGAGGATTTCCAGCTCGCGGCGCGCGTCCGGGTAGTCCACCCAGTGGTAAAAGCAGCGCCGCTTCACCGCGTCATGGATCTCGCGCGTGCGGTTGGAGGTGATCACCACGATCGGCGGCTCGGCGGCCTTGAGCGTGCCGATCTCCGGCACCGTGATCTGCCAGTCCGAAAGCACTTCCAGCAGGTAGGCCTCGAACGGCTCGTCGGTGCGGTCCAGCTCGTCGATCAGCAGCACCGGCGCCGCGCCCGACTTGCCCTCGAGCGCCAGCGCGAGCGGCCGCTTGATGAGGAAGCGCTGCTCGAAGATGTCGTGCGACATCTGGTCCCTGGATTTCTCGCCCGAAGCCTCCGCCAGGCGGATCTCGATCATCTGCCGCGGATAGTTCCATTCGTAGGCGGCCTGTGCGATGTCCAGGCCTTCGTAGCACTGCAGGCGGATCAGTTCGCGCCCCAGGGATCGGGCGATGACCTTCGCGATCTCGGTCTTGCCGGTGCCGGCCTCACCCTCGAGAAACAGCGGGCGCTGCATGGCGAGCGACAGGTACAGCGCGGTGGCCAGGCTGCGGTCGGCGACATAATCGCCCGAGGTGAGCAGCGTGAGGGTGTCGTCGATCGATTTGGGCAGCGTATTGCGCATAAAAAAGCCCGCTCGAGGCGGGCTTGCTCGAGCGAGTGCCTATTCTATTTCATCGCGGCTTCGACCGCCCGCTTGGCCATCACCGTGATCAGGTGGGCGCGGTACTCCGCCGAGGCGTGCAGGTCGGCGTTCAGCCCGTCCGACTTGATCTTCAGGCTGGCCACCGACTCGGGCGCGAACTTGGCGCTCAGCGCTTTTTCCATCTCGGCCAGGCGCAGCGCGCAGGGTCCCGCGCCCGTCACCGCCACGCGCACGCCCGCCCCGGTGTCGGCCACGAACACGCCGACGATGGCGAAGCGCGAAGCCTGGTTCTTGAATTTCATGTAGGCGGCGCGCTTGGGGATCGGAAAGCTCACCGAGGTGATGATTTCGCCGGGCCTGAGCGCGGTTTCGTACAGGCCCTTGAAGAACTTGTCGGCCGCATGGGTGCCCTTGGTGGTGGTGATGGTGGCCCCGAGACCCAGCACCGCCGCCGGATAGTCGGCCGCCGGGTCGCTGTTGGCGAGCGCCCCGCCCAGGGTGCCCATGTTACGCACCTGCCGGTCGCCGATCATGCCGGCGAGCGCAGCCAGCGCGGGGATCGCCTTCTTCACCTCGGCCGAGCCCTCCACTTCGGCGTGGCGCGTCATGGCGCCGATGGTGACGGACTTGGCGTCGACCTTGATGCCGGCGAGGTCCTTGATGGTGCCGAGGTCGACGATGTCCGTCGGCGCGGCCAGGCGCAGCTTCATCGCCTGCACCAGGGACTGGCCGCCGGCGAGGATTTTGGCGTCCACGCTCTTGGCCGCCAGCGCGGCGGCGTCGTTCACGTTGGACGGACGGTGGTAGTTGAATGCGTGCATGGTGGTTTCCTTAAGCCGCTTTTTTCTGATTGAGGGTGCGCCACACGTTTTGCGGCGTCGCCGGCATCGCAATGTCCTTCACGCCGAGCGCATCGGTGATGGCGTTGATCAGCGCCGCGGGGGCGCCGATCGCGCCGGCCTCGCCGCAGCCCTTCACGCCGAGCGGGTTGTGCGTGCAAGGCGTCTCGCGCGTGTCCACCTGGAACATGGGCACGTCGTCGGCGCGCGGGATGCAGTAGTCCATGAACGAGCCGGTCACCAGCTGGCCGGTGGAGTCGTACTTCGCGCCTTCGGTGAGCGCCTGGCCGATGCCCTGCGTGAGGCCGCCGTGCACCTGGCCCTCGACGATCATCGGGTTGATGATCTTGCCGAAGTCGTCCACTGCGGTCCAGCGGTCCACCTTGACCACCCCGGTCTCCGGGTCCACCTCCACCTCGCACACGTAAGTGCCCGCGGGAAAGGTGAAGTTAGCGGGATCGTAGAACGCGTTTTCGTTCAGGCCGGGCTCGAGCTTGTCGTGCGGATAGTTGTGCGGCACGTAGGCGGCAAAAGCCACTTCGCCGAACAGCTTCTGCTTGTCGGTGCCGGTCACCTTGAACACGCCGTTTGCGTACTCGATGTCGCCTTCCGAAGCCTCCAGCAGGTGCGCGGCAATCTTCTTGCCCTTGGCGATGATCTTGTCCAGCGCCTTGACGATCGCGGTGCCGCCCACGGCAATCGAGCGCGAGCCGTAGGTGCCCATGCCGAACAGGATCTTCGAGGTGTCGCCGTGCACGATGTCCACGTTTTCGATCGGCATGCCGAGGCGATCGGCGACCACCTGCGCGAAGGTCGTCTCGTGGCCCTGGCCGTGCGAATGCGAGCCGGTGAACACCGTGACCGAGCCGGTCGGGTGCACGCGGACCTCTCCCGCCTCGAACAGGCCGGCGCGCGCGCCGAGCGAGCCCGCCACCGCCGAAGGCGCAATGCCGCAGGCCTCGATGTAGGCTGCGTAGCCCATGCCGCGCAGCTTGCCCTTGGCTGCGGAAGCCTTCTTGCGCGCCGGGTAGCCGGCGACATCGCCGAGCTTCTGCGCCGCATCCATGGTCGCGTCGTAGTCGCCGATGTCGTAGAGCAGGGCGACCGGCGTCTGGTACGGGAAGCTGCGGATGAAATTCTTGCGCCGGATTTCCGCCGGGTCCATCTTCATCTCGCGCGCCGCGGTTTCCACCAGGCGCTCGACCACGTAGGTCGCCTCGGGCCGGCCGGCGCCGCGATAGGCGTCCACCGGCGCAGTGTTGGTGAACACCGCCGTCACTTCGCAGTGGATCGCCGGCGTGGTGTATTGCCCCGCGAGCAGCGTGGCATACAGGATCGTCGGCACGCAGGAGGCGAAAGTCGATAAATAGGCGCCCACGTTGGCCGTGGTCTTCACGCGCATGGCGAGGAACTTGCCGTCCTTGTCCAGCGCCAGCTCGGCGATCGTGTGGTGGTCGCGCCCGTGCGCGTCCGAAGTAAAGGACTCGGAGCGGTCCGCGGTCCACTTTACCGGCCGGTTGAGCTGCTTGGCGGCCCAGGTGACCACCACGTCCTCGGCATAGAGAAAGATCTTGGAGCCGAAGCCGCCGCCGACGTCGCCGGCCACCACGCGCACCTTGTGCTCGGGCAGGCCCATGACGAAGGCGGTCATCAGCAGGCGCTCGACGTGCGGGTTCTGGCTGGCAACGTACAACGTGTAGGCATCGTCGGCGCGGCTGTAGGAGCCGTTCGCCGCGCGCGGCTCGATGGCGTTCGGAATCAGGCGGTTGTTGACGAAATCGAGCTTGGTGACGTGCGCCGCCTTGGCGAAGGCCGCGTCCACCGCCGCCTTGTCGCCCAGCGCCCACACATAGCAGGTATTGTCCGGCGCGATGCCGTGCACTTGCGGCGCACCCTTGGCGCGCGCGAGGCGCACGTCGGCCACCGCGGGCAGTACTTCGTAATCCACCTGCACCAGCTCGGCCGCGTCGCGCGCCTGGTCCAGGGTCTCGGCGATCACCACGGCGACCTGTTCGCCGACATGGTGCACCTTGCCCTGCGCCAGCACCGGGTGCGGCGGCTCCTTCATCGGCTGGCCGTTGACATCGGTAATGAGCCAGCCGCAGGGCAGGCCCCCGAGCTTCGCCGCGGCGATGTCCTCGCCGGTGTACACGGCGAGCACGCCGGGCGCGGCTTTCGCCTTGGCGGCGTTGATGGATTTTATTTTCGCGTGCCCGTGCGGCGAGCGCACGAACGCGGCGTAGGTCTGGCGCGGCAGCGTGACATCGTCGGTGTACTGGCCCGCGCCGGTGAGAAAGCGGTAATCCTCTTTGCGCTGTATGCGAGCGCCGATCAGCGGTGCACCCATGGCTGGCTCCTTACTTGCCGGCCATGGCTTTGGAACCGGCCATGATCGACTTGACGATGTTGTGATAGCCCGTGCAGCGGCACAGGTTGCCTTCCAGCGACTCGCGTACTTCCTGCTCGCTCGCGCCCGGGTGGCGCGTGGCGAAGTCCACGGCATTCATCACCATGCCCGGGGTGCAGAAGCCGCACTGCAGTCCGTGGTGCTCCTTGAACGCGGCCTGCATCGGGTGCAGCGTGCCGTCGGCCTTGGCCACGCCCTCGATGGTCATGATGTCGGCGCCCTCGGCCTGCATGGCGAGCATCGAGCAGGCTTTCACCGCTTTGCCGTTCATGCTCACCGTGCAGGCGCCGCACTGCGCGGTGTCGCAGCCGACGTGCGTGCCGGTCAGGTGCAGGTGCTCGCGAATGAAGGTGACGAGGAGCGTGCGCGTCTCGACCTCTTCCGAGACGGCCTTGCCGTTGACCTTCATGGATACCTTGACTGCCATGCTGCCTCCTTGGATTGCGCTTTTTTGTGGCGAGCGGGACGGCCATCCTAGCCAAGCGCGGCGCGCCAATCAATGTTGCGCTGCAATACCGCTGCTATACCTATGCCGCGGGAGTAAACTGCCGGGCATGGACTCCGTCGACATCGAAGTACTGCGCAGCGCCGAAGCCTGGCGCAAGGCCGGGCATCGCGTTACGTTCGGCACCATCATCAAGACCTGGGGCTCCGCCCCACGGCCGGTCGGCGCGCTGGTGGTGATCCGGGACGACGGCCAGGTGGTCGGCTCGGTGTCGGGCGGCTGCGTCGAGGACGACCTGATCGAGAAGGTCCGGGCGCAGGCCGTGGCGAAGGACGCCCCGCAGCTCATCACCTACGGGGTCACGAACGAAGAGGCGACGCGCTGGGGCCTGCCCTGCGGCGGCACGCTGCAGCTGGTGCTCGAGCCGGTGACCGAGGCGAGCGCGTTCGGCGAGCTGCTGGACACGATCTCGAAGCAGCAGCTGGTGAAGCGCCGGCTGGACATGAAGACCGGCCGCGCAACGTTGCAGCCCGGACAGTGGCAGGACGTGCTCGAATTCGACGGCGCCGCGCTCACCACGGTGCATGGGCCGCGCTGGCGGCTGATCCTGATCGGCGCCGGCCAGCTCACGCAGTACCTGGCGGAGATGGCGCGCATGCTCGACTACCACGTCAGCGTGATCGAGCCGCGCGAGGAATATGCCAGCGGCTGGAAGGTGGCCGGCATCGCGCTCGAGCGGCGCATGCCGGACGACGTGATCGCGGGGCTGAACCTGGACGGCCACAGCGCGGTGGTGGCGCTCACGCACGACCCCAAGATCGACGACCTGGCGCTGATGGAGGCGCTCAAGTCCGCCGCGTTCTACGTCGGCGCCATCGGCTCGAAAAAGAACAACGACGCGCGCCGCACGCGCCTGCTCGAATTCGATCTTTCGGCAGGCGAAATCGCGCGCCTGCGCGGCCCGGTGGGACTGTACATCGGCTCGAAGACGCCGCCCGAGATCGCGGTGGCGATCCTCGCCGAGATGACCGCCGTGCGCCACGGCGTGAGCGAGCCGAGCTGGGCGGCGAAAAAAGAATCGCGCTTCGACCCCTCCGCTTGCGAGATCAAGACCTGAAGTTCGTCGGTCTGCTCCTCGCCGCAGGCTCGGCGTCCCGGTTCGGTTCCGACAAGCTGCAGCACGCGCTGCCGCATGGCGTGGCGATCGCCGTGCAGGCGGCGCGCAACCTGCAGAAGGAAATCCCGCGCGTGGTCGCAGCGGTGCGGCCCGGTGCGGAGCAAACGGCGCGCGCGCTGGCCGCGGAAGGCTGCGAGGTGGTGGTGTGCGAGCGC
>JAQBXT010000043.1 GCA_027624175.1 Pseudomonadota bacterium
CAGCTCGCGGTAGGCGGCGCCGACATCCTTGATCGCGCCGAGGTACTCCTGCTTGTCGAGCACGTACCACGTGAGGCGCACGAGATGCTCGGGCCGCCCGCCCGCCTCGGCCAGAACGTCGAGGATGTTCTGCAGCGCCTGGCGGAACTGGCCGGCGAAGCCCTTCTCCTGCCACTCGCCCTGCCCCGTGTATCCGACCTGGCCGGCGATGTACACGGTGGTGCCGCCGCGCACCGCGATGCCGTTGGAAAACCCCCGGGGCTTCGCCCAGGCGGGAGGTTGCAGGATCTGCATCATGGGACTCACTTTCTTAGCCTCTCAGCTTGAAGCGCTGCAGCTTGCCGGTTTCAGTGCGCGGCAGCTTGTCGACGAACTCGATGGCGCGCGGGTACTTGTAGGGAGCGATGGCGTTCTTCACGTGCTCCTGCAGCTCTTTCGCCATCGCGTCCGACGCCCGCGCTTCAGGCTTGAGCACGACGTAGGCCTTGACCACGGCGCCGCGCTCGGCGTCGGGCGCGCCGACCACGCCGCACTCGGCCACCGCGGGGTGCGCCAGCAGCGCGCCTTCCACTTCCGGCCCGGCGATGTTGTAGCCCGCGGAGATGATCATGTCGTCGGTGCGCGCCTGGTAGAAGAAATAGCCGTCCGCGTCCATCTGGTAGGCGTCGCCCGTCACGTTCCAGCCCTCATGCACGTAGTCCTTCTGCCGCTCGTCGGCGAGATAGCGGCAGCCGGTGGGGCCTTTCACCGCGAGCCGGCCGATGACGCCGGGCTTGCAGGGCTTGCCCTCCTCGTCGAGCACCGTGGCGCGGTAGCCCGGGACGGCGTAGCCGGTGGCGCCGCGGCGCACGTGCTCGGGCGTGTGCGAGATGAACATGTGGATCATCTCGGTGGTGCCGATACCGTCGATGATCTCGATGCCGGTCGCCTGCTTGAACAGCTGGCGCGTCGCATCGGGCAGAGCCTCGCCCGCCGACACGCACTTGCTGAGCGAGCGCAGGTCGTAGTTCTTCGCGATCCCGGCCATCGCACGGTACATGGTGGGTGCGCTGAAGCAGATGGTGGCCCGGTACCGCTGGATGGTCTCGAGCAGGGTGTCCGGCGCGAGCTTCTCCATCAGCACGGTAGAGGCGCCCACGCGCATCGGGAAGGTGAGCAGACCGCCAAGCCCGAAGGTGAAGGCGAGCGGCGGCGTGCCGCAGAAGACGTCATCCTTGGTCGCACCGAGGCACGAGCGCGGGAAGGCGTCGCACATGGCGATCACATCGCGATGGAAATGCATGGTGCCCTTGGGCTTGCCGGTGGTGCCCGAGGTGAAGGCGATGAGCGCCACGTCCTCGGCCGCGGTATCCACGTTGGCGAACACCTGCGGCGAGCGCACGCAAAGCGCGTCGAGCGAGTCGCGCGTTTCGTCGTGCCAGTACTTGACGCTCTTCAGCGTCGGGCAGCGCGCGCGCGCGCCTTCGAGTTCGGCGGCGAGCCGCTGGTCGCAAAGCGCGTGGCTCACCTCGGCCTTGTTGACGATATCGGTGAGCTCCTTCGCGCGCAGCAGTGGCATGGTCGCCACGCACACGCCGCCCGCCTTCATCACCGCGAACCAGCAGGCCGCCATCATCGGGCTGTTGGGTCCGCGCAGCAGCACGCGGTTGCCGGGCTTGAGGCCCATCTCGCGCACCAGCACGTTGGCGATGCGGTTCGCCTGCGCGTAGAGCTCGGTGTAGGTGCAGCTGCCCTCCTCCGCGCGGATCACCGGCCGGTAGCCGAAGCCGCGGCTCACCATCTTGTCGAGGAGCTCGGTGGCGCAGTTCATGCGTACCGGGTAGCGGAACTCGGGCCGCTCGAACAGGAACTCGGGCCATTGGCTCCGGGGCGGCAGGTTGTCCCGGGCGAAGCAGTCGACGTGCGCCGACTTGGCGATCATTTCAGCAGCTCGCGCGCGATGATCACCTTCTGCACCTCGCTCGCGCCTTCGTAGATGCGCAGCGCGCGCACTTCGCGGTACAGGCGCTCCACCGGCTGGCCGCGCATCACGCCCAGGCCGCCGAGCAGCTGCACCGCGTCGTCGATCACCTGTTGCGCGGCTTCGGTGGCGTGCAATTTCGCCATCGCCGCCTCGCGCGTGACGCGCTGTTTCTTTACGTCGCGCAGCCATGCCGCGCGGTAGGTGAGCAACGCACCGGCCTCGATCGCCGTGGCCATGTCGGCGAGCTTCGCCTGCGTCATCTGCAGGTCGGCCAGGCGCTGGCCGAACATCCTGCGCGCCTTCACACGCGCCAGCGCTTCGTCGAGCGCGCGGCGCGCAAAGCCCAGCGCCGCCGCGCCCACCGTGGTGCGGAACACGTCGAGGTTGCGCAACGCCAGCTTCAAGCCCTGGCCCGCCTCGCCGACCAGCTGCGCCTTGGCGCCGCGGTACTTCACCGTCGCCATCGGGTGCGGCGCGACGATTTCGATGCGCTCGGAGGCGTCCACGTCCTTGGCCTCGACGATGAAGGCGCTGATGCCCTCCTCGGCCCTGGCGAAGGTCACGTAGAAATCCGCAATACCGCCGTTGGAGATCCAGGCCTTGGTGCCCTCCAGTGCCCAGTGCGCGCCGATGCGCTTCGCGGTCGCCGTCATCGCCTGCACGTCGGAGCCGGCGTCGGGTTCGGACAGCGCGAAGGCGGCGATGGCCTCGCCTGCGGCCACGCGCGGGAGGTAGTTCTTCTTCTGCGCTTCGCTGCCCGCCAGAACGATCGGTCCGCTGCCCAGGCCTTGCATGGCGAAGGAGAAATCGGCGAGGCCGGCGTGGTAGGCGAGGACTTCGCGGATCAGGGCGATGGACCTGACATCCGGGGTTTCGCTGACGCAGTAGTTCAGGTAACCGGCCTTGCCCAGATCCTTGACCAGTTTGCGGCAGATGGCGTCGGCATCCTCTCCATGCGCGTGTTCCAGGTTTGCGGACGCCCAGGTGTCCACTGCACGCGCCAGGGGCGCGTGCAGTGGATCGAGGAAAGGCCAATCCAGGTGGGCGTAGCGGTCCATCAGGATTTCTCCAGAGTGGCCTGCTTGAGGCGGGCGAGGAGCTGCATCAGCGCGTCGCTGTCACGCCGCGGCACGCCGGCGAGGAGCTCCGCCACCCAGTCCTCGTGCGCGCGCGCCATCTCGGCAAAGGCCTTGTCGCCGGCGCGCGTGAGGCGCACACGCCAGGCGCGCCGGTCGCTCTCGTCGTCCAGGCGCTCGACCAGGCCCTCCTTCACCAGCTGGTCGACGATGCCGGTGACGTTGCCGCCGGTGACCATCAGCAGGCGCGAGAGCTCGTTCATCTTCAGTCCCGCAGGGTGGCGCTCGAGCTGCGACAGCAGGTCGAACCGCGGCAGCGTGGTGCCGAAGCGCCCGCGCAGGCGCGAGCGCACATGGCGTTCGATGAGCTGCGAGCAGGTGAGCAGCCGCAGCCACAGCCGCAGCGCCCGGTGGTCGTCCACCGTGACCCGGGTTTCCCGATCCATGAGGCCTGAATAGCTCAAGCCTAAAGTATCTGCCTGGCCGCGGCCGCTGGCAAGTCAGGCAAACGCGCGCCAGAGAAAGCTGGCGCCACCCGCCAGGACGATGACGTCCATGAAGGCGGTATGCACCTTGAGCGGCACGAGCGCCAGCAGGCGCCGCGCGATGAAGGCGCCGGGCGCAGTGCACAACCCGATCAGCACCCCGGCGAGCGCGAGATCGACGTCGAGGCGCGCCACGCTGCCGAACAGCGCAATCTTGGCCACGCCCATGATCACCGAGACGATGGCGTCGGTGGCGATAAGCGCGGCGCCCTGCAGGCCCGCGGCCATCAGCATGGAAATGAGCAGCAGCCCCACGCCCGTCATGCTGCCGTTGACGAAGCCGAAGCCCGCACCCGCGACCGTGACGCCGCGCGCTTCCAGCCGCCAGCCGGCGCGTGCGAGCAGCCGCCGCACCGGCACGCTCACGACGAAGAACGTGCCCAGCAGCAGCGCCACCCAGCGCGCCTCGAGCAGCGTATAGGCGTAGGCGCCCGCGACGCAGGTGGGCAGTCCCACCAGGAGGATGCGCCGCGCGTATGGCCAGTGGATTTCGCGCCAGAAGGCGGCCACGCGGCTGCCGTTCGCGAAGATCATGCCGACCGCCATCACCGGCACGACGTTGGCGATGCCCACCACGGGCGCGAGGAAGATCGGCACCACCAGGCCCGTGCCGTAGCCCGCGAGCCCGCCCAGGATCGAGCCGGCGAGCGCGACGGCGCCGATCAGCGCGAGCTGCGCGGCGCCGACGTCGGCGAGCTGGAAGGTGGCGTCCAGTCGGGCACCTTTTCCTGGAGGAACTGCAGCACCACCACTTCATCGCGGCGCAGTGCGCCGCCCGGACGCGCGCGTCGCTTGGCGCGCTTGGCCGCGGCCGGAGGATGCGGCACCGTGTGCCCGAGCAGGTAAGCCTGCAGCAGCGCCGGGTGCACGTAGTACTTGCGGCACACCGTGCGCGTGTTGCCAAGGCGCTCGGCCACCGCGTCCACGGCGCGAATGATGTTGCGGTCCGCTTTACGCCGGCTCGCCGCCGGGCCCATGGTGCGCAGCTCGACCGCCGCCAGCATGGTGCCGCCCCAGGTGCGGAAGTCCTTGGCGGTGATGTCGCGCTCGCTGATCTCGCGCAGGTAGGCGTTGATGTCGTCGGAGGACACCGCCTGGCGCTTTTTGTCCGCATCGAGGTACTGGAACATTTCCTGCCCGGGGAGGTCCTGGCAGCGCTGGATGATGCGCGCGAGCCGCGGGTCGCTCACCGCGATCGAGTGCTCCACGCCGCTCTTGCCGCGAAAGCTCAGGTGCAGCAGGTCGCCTTCGACGCGCACGTGGCGCCGGCGCAGCGTGGTGAGGCCGTAGGAACGATTCTCGCGCGCGTACTCGTCGTTGCCGACGCGGATCAGCGTGCGATCCAGCAGCCGCACCACGGTGGCGAGCAGCTGCTGGCGGCTGAGGTCCTCGGCGCGCAGGTCGCGCTCCACCCGCTCGCGCGTTGAGGCGCCTGCGCGTCGCCGCGTCGGCGATGCGCTTGCCGTCGGGCAGGTAGTAGGCCCAGCCGGTGCCGGAGCGCTTGCGCGTGACGCCGGCGAAACCGTCGGTGACGTAGCGCAGGCCGGCGCGCGTAGCCGACTTGCGGTGTTCGCGGGTGCGCGCGGAGCTCATCGCCGCATCAGGGCAGCGCGCCGATCGCCGCCAGCGCGCGCCGCAGTTCCTCCACGCCCTCGGGCGGCAGCGGTGCCTGCGGCGGCAGCGGCACGCCGACCGCGTAGCCCTGCAGCTCGAGCGCGCCCTTGATGCAGGCGGCGAGGTTGTACTTGGCGAACGCCTGGTTCAGCGCCCACAGCGGGCGCTGGCGTTGCATCGCCGCGGCCCAGTCGCCGCGGCGGCACAGCTCGTAGAGCTCGACGCTCTGGCGCGGCGCGACGCAGGCCGGCCCCGCCATCCAGCCCACGCCGCCGAGCAGCATCACGCAGGCCGGCACGTGCGAGGACGCGGCAAACACCTGCATGCGCCCTTCCACGCGGTTGAGGATCGACAGCAGCCGCCCGGTGTTGAAGGACGCGTCCTTGAGGTAGCGGATGTTGCCGACGCGGCTCAGACGCTCGATCACCGGCAGGGAGAGGTCCGAGCGCTGGAAATTCGGGTTGGTGTAGAGCACCACCGGCAGCGACACCGCCTCGGCGATCGCCTTGAAGTAGCTGTACACGCCCTCGTCGGTCAGCGGGAAGTACGCCTCCAGGATGGCGAGGATGCCGTCGCAGCCCATGCGCTCGTATTCGCTTGCCTGCGACACCGCGCCGGCGATGGTGGTCGATGCCACGCCCGCGACCACCGGCACCCGGTTGCGCGCCGCCCCGACCACGACTTCGACCACGCGGCGCCGCTGCGCCCCGTTGAGATAGGCGAACTCGCCCGTCGAGCCGAGCGGCGTCAGGCCATGCACGCCGGCGCCGATCAGGTCGTCGCTCAGGCGGGCCAGCACCGCCGCGTCCACCTCGCCGGACTCGAGCACCGGCGACACGATGTAGGGGAACACGCCGTGGAATGCGGCGCTTCCCATGCCGCTCAGGCCTTCCTCAGGAAATCGAAGTCGCAGCCGTCTTCTGCCTGCAGCACGTGATCCATGTACAGCTTGGCGTAGCCGCGCGCCGGCACCGCGGCCGGCGCGCGCCACGCGGCCTTCCTCTGCGCCAGTTCGGCCTCCGGCACCACCAGGTCGATGCGGCGCGACTTTACCGAGAGCCGGATGCGGTCGCCGTTTTTCACCAGTGCGAGCGGCCCGCCGACCGCGGCCTCGGGCGAGACGTGCAGCACGATGGTGCCGTAGGCAGTGCCGCTCATTCTCGCGTCCGAAATGCGCACCATGTCCTTCAGGCCGGCGCGCGCGAGCTTCGCCGGGATCGGCAGGTAGCCGGCTTCCGGCATTGCATAGCCCGATTTCGGCCCCGCGTTCTGCAGCACCATGAAATCCTCGGGCGCCACGTCGAGCGCGGGATCGTCCACGCGCGCGGCAAGATCGTCGAGCGACGTGAACACCACGGCGCGCCCTTCCTTCTCGAACAGCTTCGGGTCCGCCGCCGAACGCTTGAGGATCGCGCCGTTGGGCGCGAGCGAGCCGAACAGGGCCACCAGCCCGCCGACCTTTTCCAGCGGCTCGGCCAGCGGCCGCACCACCGCGCGGTCCACCCAGGCGCCTTCCTCGTGCGCCAGGCGCTCGCCGAGCGTCTCGCCGGTGACCGCCAGGCAATCGAGATGCAGCAGGGGCTTGAGTTCGCGCAGCACCGTGCCGATGCCGCCTGCGGCGTACAGATCCGACATGTAGTGCTGGCCGGTGGGCTTGAGGTCCACCAGCACCGGCGTGGAATCGGAGAGCTCGTTCAACCGGTGGAGGTCGGCCTTGAGGCCGGCGCGTCCGGCGATGGCTGTGAGATGCACGATGGCATTGGTCGAGCCGCCGATCGCCAGCAGCACGCGCAGCGCATTCTCCACCGACTTCGCCGTGATCACCTGCGACGGGCGGATCGGCTTGTGCGCCAGCTCCACCGCACGCCGCCCGCTCGCTTCCGCGGCGCGCAGCCGGTCGGCGTGCACCGCGGGAATCGCCGCGCTGCCCGGCAGCGCCATGCCCAGCGCCTCGGCGATCGATGCCATGGTGGAGGCCGTGCCCATCACAGCGCAGGTGCCGGCGGTGGTGGCGAGGTTACCCTCCACCTCGCCGATGCCCGCCGCGTCCACCTTGCCCGCGCGATGCAGCGCCCAGAAGCGCCTGCAATCGGTGCACGCGCCCAGCCGCTCGCCGTGGAAGGAGGTCGGCATCATCGGCCCGGCGAGCAGCTGCACCGCGGGCAGATCGGCGCTCGCCGCGCCCATCAGCTGCGCCGGCACCGTCTTGTCGCAGCCGCCCACCAGCACCACCGCGTCCATCGGCTGCGCGCGGATCATCTCCTCGACGTCCATCGCCATGAGATTGCGGAACATCATCGAAGTGGGGCTGAGGAACACCTCGCCCAGCGACACGGTGGGAAATTCGATCGGCAGCCCGCCGGCGGCGAGCACGCCGCGCTTCACCGCTTCGATCAGCTCGGGGAAATGGCGGTGACAGTTGTTGAAGCCGCTTTTCGAATCGGCGATGCCCACCACCGGGCGAGAGAGCATCTCGTCCGAGTAGCCCATGCTTTTGGCGAACGAGCGGCGCAGGTAGAGCGAGAACCCGGCGTCGCCGTAATTGGTGAGGCCCCGCGCAAGACCGATTTTCTTCGCCATGCGCCGGATTCTAGCCGCAAGCGAAACGCGAGACGGCCTAGGCCGCGCTGGCGCGGTACTCGGAGAAGACGCCCAGCACCACGTGACGCTCGACGCCGGCGAAGCCGGCGGCTGCCATCGTCGCCATGATGCGCCCCGGCGGTACGCAGGCCTCGATCGAATCCCAGTAGTAGCGGTACAGGCCGGGCGTGTCCTTGCTGCGCGCCACCACGCGCGCCAGTGCGGGCAGCACGCCGCGCAAGTAGATTTTCAGCACCGCCGCCGCCACGCGCCCTTCGGGGCGCGTGATCTCCAGCAGCAACAGCCGGCCCCCGGGCTTGAGCACGCGGCGGAACTCGCGGAACACCGTCTGCAGGTCCGCCATGTGGCGCAGCGCGTAGCCCAGCGAGAGGAAATCGAAGGCGTGCGTCGCGAACGGCAGCGCCTCCGCGCGCCCTCGCGCCAGCGCCAGGCCCGGCGACACGGAATGCGTCATCATGCCCGCGCTCGGATCGATGCCGGTCACGCCACCGAGCCGGCCGACGATTGGCAGCGCCTCATGGGCGACCAGTCCCGTGCCCACCGCCACGTCGAGCATGCGCATGCCCGGTGCGAGACCGCCGCGCAGCAGGGCATGGCGCCGGTACCAGGATCCCGAGCCGAACGTGAACAGCCGGTCGACACGGTCGTAGTCCGGCGCGCTCGAATCGAACATGCGGCGCGTGAAGCGGCGCTTGCCTTCGGCGTCCGCGTAGTACTGCGGCAGCGTGCTCATGGGCGCGCGCACCGGCGTGCTCTCGATCTGAGGTCTGTCCGGCACTGCACCGATGGTAGTGCGTTTCGCGCCTGCACAGTGGTACAGTTTTCTCGAATCCCCCAAGGAGATCGCCATGCCCGCTGCCAAGTCCCCGCCTACCACCATCGCCGCAGTGAAGGACATCGTACCCAAACTCGCCGAGCTCACGGAGAAAGTGCTGTTCGGCGACGTGTGGGCGCGGCCCGGTCTGTCCAGGCGCGACCGCAGCCTCGCCACCGTGGCAGCGCTCATCGCCCTGTACCGGCCCGACCAGTTGAAAGGCCACCTCTGGCGCGCGCTCGACAACGGCGTGACGCGCGAAGAGCTCTCCGAGCTCTTCACCCACCTCGCCTTCTACGCCGGCTGGGCGAACGGCATCAGCGCCGCGCAGGTCGCCAAGCAGGTCTACCAGGAGCGCGGCACATGAAAATCGGCTTCATCGGATTGGGCGTCATGGGTGCGCCGATGGCGGCGAGCCTGGTGCGCGCGCAGCATGACGTGAAGGGGAACGACCTGCGCAAGGTCGAGGTCGCCGGCGTGGCCTGGGCGGCGACGCCCGCGGCGGCCGCGGCCGACGCCGAGATCGTGTTCACCTCGCTCCCCGGTCCCAAGGAGGTCGAGGCGCTGGCGCCGCTGCTGCGCGACGCCATGCGAAGCGGCGCGGCCTGGTTCGACCTGACCACCAATTCGCCCGAGTGCGTGCGCCGGGTGCACGCGCAAATGCAGGCGCGCGGCGTCGCTCTGCTCGATGCGCCGGTGAGCGGCGGGCCCGCCGGCGCGAAAAGCGGCAGGCTCGCGCTGTGGGTCGGCGGCGAGCAGGCGGTCTATGCGCGCCACGAACCCGTGCTGCGCGCGATCGGCGACCAGCCTTGCTACGTCGGCCCCATCGGCGCGGGCTCCATCGCCAAGCTCGCGCACAACTGCGCCAGCTTCACCGTGCAGACCGCGCTCGCCGAGATCTTCACGCTCGGCGTAAAGGCGGGCGTCGAGCCGCTCGCGCTGTTCCAGGCGCTGCGCCACGGCGCAACCGGGAGAAAGCGCACCTTCGACCGGCTTGCCGAGCAATACCTGCCCGGGGCCTTCGACCCGCCCGGATTCGCGCTCAAGCTCGCGCACAAGGACCTGTCGCTCGGCCTGGCGCTCGCGCGCGAGGTCGGCGTGCCGATGCAGATGGCCCAGCTCGCGCTGGCGGAATTCGAGGAGGCGATGAAGCGCGGCTGGGGCGAACGCGACTCGCGCACCCCCATGCTGCTGCAGAACGAGCGCGCCGGGGTCGACCCGCACGTGCCGGCCGAGAAGCTGCGCGAGGTACTGGGCTAGGATCGGGGACATGGCAACACGCCTGCATACGCGCCTGCGCTATGCGCCGGCGGAAGTCAGCGTGGAAAAGCGCGCCGACGGCTCGCAGGTGCTGCGCTCGCCGCAACCGCTGCGCGCCTGCGACCGCTGCGTCGGCGAGTGGCTGGTCAAGTGGGCGCAGCAGGCCCCGGAGCGCGTGGTCCTCGCCGAGCGCGCCGGCGATGCCTGGCGCAAGCTGACCTACGCGCAGGCGCTCGACGCGGCGCGCCGCATCGGCCAGGCGCTGCTCGAGCGCGGCCTCGGGCCTGAAAGACCGCTCGCCATCCTCTCCGACAACAGCGTGGACCACGGGCTGCTCGCGCTCGGCGCGATGCATGCCGGGGTGCCCGTGGCGCCGATCTCGCCCGCCTATTCGCTGATGTCGAAGGACTTCGCCAAGCTGAAGGGTATTTTCGAATTGCTGCGGCCGGGACTGGTGTGGGTGGACGACCCGAAGAAGTTCGCCGCGGCGCTCGCCGCCGTGGGCGCGCAGTCAACCCCGATCGCCCCGCTCCTGGAGCGCTCGCCCGGCGCGCGCCTCGACGAGGCGTTTGCGAAAGTGGGTCCGGACACCGTGGCGAAGATCCTCTTCACCTCCGGCTCCACGGGCTTGCCCAAGGGCGTGATCAACACGCAGCGCATGCTGACCTCGAACCAGCAGATGCTGGCGCAGGTGTGGCCGTTCCTCGAGGACCGGGTGCAGACCATCGTCGACTGGCTGCCCTGGAACCACACCTTCGGCGGCAATTTCTGCTTCAACATGATGCTCAGAAACGGCGGCTCCTTCTACATCGACGGCGGCAAGCCCGCGACGGGCCTGATCGAAACCACCGCCCGTAACCTCAAGGAAGTTTCGCCGACGCTGTACTTCAATGTGCCGCGCGGCTTCGACCTGCTGCTGCCGTTCCTCGAGAAGGACGCGGACCTGCGCCGCAGCTTCTTCCGCCACCTCGACATGCTGTTCTACGCCGCGGCGGCACTGCCGCAGAACCTGTGGGAGCGGCTGGAGGCGATGGCCGTGACGGAAAAAAACGGCGAGCTGGCAATGCTCTCGTCCTGGGGATCCACCGAGACCGCCCCATCGGCGGCGGCCGTGCACTATCACATCGAGCGCGCCGGGGTCATCGGCCTGCCCAATCCGGGATGCGAGCTGAAGCTGGTGCCCGCCGCGGGAAAGATGGAAGTGCGCGTGCGCGGGCCGCACGTCACGCCCGGCTACTTCCGGCGCGAGGACCTGACGCGCGCCGCCTTCGACGCGGAAGGCTTCTACCGCATCGGCGACGCGATGAAGTTCGCCGATCCGGCGGCACCGGAAAAAGGCCTGGTGTTCGACGGGCGCGTGGCCGAGGACTTCAAGCTCTCCTCCGGCACCTGGGTGCACGTGGGCGCGGTGCGCGTAAAGCTCATCGCCGCCGGCAATCCCCTGATCCAGGACGCGGTGATCACCGGGCACGACCGCGATTGCGTGGGCGCGCTCTTGTTCCTCAGCCCGGCGGCCAAGGACCTCGCGGCCGATGCGCTGCGCACGAGGATCGCGGCGGCGCTCAAGTCGCTCGCCGCCGAGGGCGGAGGCTCCACGCACCCTGTGCGCGCGCTGGTGATGGCCGAGCCGCCCTCGATCGATGCCAACGAGATCACCGACAAGGGCTACCTCAACCAGCGCGCGGTGCTCGAGCGGCGCGCGGCGCTGGTGGAAAAACTCTACGCCGTGCCTGCGGCGCCCGACGTGATCAGCTGAACTCGGCCCGCAGCAGCTTCGCGGCCTCGACCATCGCCTGCAACTTCCCGAACGCAACTTCCCGCGGCAGGTACTTCATGCCGCAATCGGGCGCCAGGACCACGTTTTCCTTCGCCACGTAGGGCAAGGCGCGCTTGATGCGCGCCACGACGGTCTGCGGCGTCTCGATCGTCATGTCGTTGAGATCGAGGCAGCCGACGAGGATCTGCTTGTTCGCCAGCGTCGACAGCACCGCGCAGTCGAGCTTGGGCTGGGCGGCCTCGATCGAAACCTGGTGGCACGAGCAGGCGGCGAATTCGGGCAGGAACGAATAGCCCGCAGGCTTCTGGTGGATCACCGCAGCGTAGCCGAAGCAGATATGCACCGCGGTCTTGCCGGTGACGCCCTCGAGGGCGCGGTTGAGCGCCTTGAGGCCGTACTGGCGCGCCTTTTCCGGCCGCGCCTGCATCCAGGGTTCGTCGATCTGCACCACGTCGAACGATAGGAAAACTCATGCGCCCCGCTCACGTGCGTGGCCGCGGTGCGCTGCGGGGCAAGCGCGCGAACGCTCGGTTTGCGACGGGTTTGGCCGATCATGAGCGTTCCTCCGGGGATTCGAGCGTTGCGCAATCGGCGTGATGACGCATCTTGCCCGCGCTGGCTTGGATCACGCAAGCAAAGCCGCGCGCCCGGGCGAGCGAGCCCCGGCGCGCGGCGTCAGGCGATGTCAGGCAGGGGGTGGTAAGTGAGCGGCAGATTGGCGTGCTCGGGCCAGGCCCGCGCGGGAACGGGCGGGGCGCGCTCGAGCGCCTGCGGCTGCCAGAGCCCCAGGTGCGCGAGGATCGCTCGCACCACCGCGGGGTCCTCGATCAGCGCAATGACCCTCATCGGGCCTTGGCACTTGGGACATACGAGCGGGTCAGCTTCGTACACCTTGCGGATCAGCCGCGCCCAGGCCAGCTTCGCGCGGCTCGCGTACTCGCCAAGCACTTCGATGACGCCGCTGGCCGTAGTCACCACTGCAGTGACGCCCTTCGCCTTGCGCGCTCCGCGACTGCGGCTCGAGTACCAGCCCACGTACCTGACGAGCTGTTCGTAACGATCCGGAATATGCTTGCAAAGCAGCTCCAGCCACTGGGCGCCCGGCATCACCTGGAAGTTGCGCTTGAGCCCAAGGTGCATCTTCGAGCGGTAGATCACGGTGCCCGAAGCCGCGTCGTAGCTCATCTTGGCAAGGGAGAGCGGCGCGCGCAGCATGTAGGCGGCGAGCTTCTTTCTGCCCTCGGCGTCATCGGCGGCGACGCGCACCTGGTTGTGAACCGAGAAGCCGCTATAGCGCCAGCCGAGCATGCGTTCGCGAAGCTCGTCCGAGATTGCGCCCTCCCCGACCAGGAAGTCCAGCACCGCGCGGCGAAACCCGCGCTCGAGCAGCGCCTCGGGAATCGGCGGCAGGGGCACGAACATGCCGTCGGCCCGAAACACCCCGTCGGCGGCGAGAACATGCACGTGGGGATTAAAGTTCACCAGATCGCCGAAGGTCTGCACGAACTCGACGAAGGCGGGCTTTGCACCAGGCACCGCGACGCGGCAGGCTTTCCCGAGCAGCCGCGCGGCGATGCGGCAAAGCTCGCCGAGCCAGGCGCGCCGGCGCGAAAAAAGCGGCCGCAACAACCGCGGCACGGTGAACACGTACTGGCGGTGCGCGACCGGAGCGAGGACGTTTTCTTCCACCCACTCGCCGTAGAGCAGCACCCGCTTCTGGTGGCAGCTCGGACAGAAGTACCTGGTCTTACACGAGAAACTCAGGAGGTAGTCGTGTCCGCAAGCGTCGCACCGGACGCGGGCGAAGCCGAAGTGCGGATCTCCGCATTCAACGAAGCGGTCGATCGTCCTCGCCTCGACCGAACGCTCGAGCCGGCCGGCGGCGCGCAGTTCCTCGGCATGGCGCGCGACGCAGTGGTACAGCGGGCTTGCCCGCGGATTGCGCGGGCGGTAAGCCCCGGCGCTCGGCGCGCTGGCGTCCCGGCATCCCATCCCCCCTGTAACGCGCGCCGAAGCACCGAGGCGGGGTCACGCCAGAGGCTGGACCGCTTGGCGAAATCGTGTAAACGGATGGCACTCGGCCAACGTTGAAGCGATTCGGGGCATGGCGAAGGCGAAGGCCGGGAGGTGGTCCAGAGGCGACTTGGCGCAAGTTCCGGCGGCACTGCTGCGGCAGGAGTAGCGCCGGCGTGAGCGCTCCCGCACCAGCCGCTTCGAGCGCGTTGCACCGGGCCTTCTGCTGTTTCATTCATGTAACGCCTCAATTGCCTTCGGGTTTGAAGCAACGATCTTGAGCAGCGCCCTGGCCGGCCCGGTGGGCTGCGTGCGGTGCTGCTCCCAGTTTTGCAACGTGCGCAGATTCACGCCGATCAATTTCGCGAACTGGCTCTGGCTGATCCGGGCCGCTTCGCGGATGGTGCGCACGTCCGGCTCGGGCAGTTCGGTCGTTCTTGCGCCACGCACACTTTTGCCTGCCATATATTGAGCGCCAGATCTTATTGGCGACCACAGCCATCGGCAGTTCAGCTGGATCGCGACCTTGCTGGCGCACGAAGCCCCAGTTACGACTCGACTGCTCCCACGCCAGTCGACCCTTTTCGAGGAGAAGGACTCGCCTGCCGCGACGGGCGAGAAAGTAAGCGGTCGCCAAGCCCGCGATGCCTCCGCCAACAATGATCACCTCAGCTGCTGACCTGTCTCTATTCAAAATGCCCCTCATCCGTTTGATCGTCATCGTATTGATCCGGATCTGCAAGTGACCTTGCTATCAGCGCGCATCCATTTGCCGGCAAGACGATCGCAAGCATTTGATTCACTCGAGTCGTCAAGAACATGCGCAGGCCCCCGTCCATTAGACCCCCGATGGCCACTTCAAATTCCTCTATCTGTGGTCACTTCAAATTCCCCCAGTGGCGACGACAGGAGCGTCTGCGCGGTTTTTCAGCGACCGGTCGAGGTTCACAAATCGCTACCCGATTTCGACCCGCGCGCCGAACTCCGCGGCCGCATCAAGCACCCAGTCCCGCAACGAGCGTGCAAACCCGCGATACACATACAGTTCGAAGTCCTCGGCGGCCGGCCGGTAGATTGTCACGCCGATATGCTGGATCGTGCTGCGTGCGACGCTGCCCGGTGGAAATGCGCATTCGAAATCGATTGCCGGCCCTTTGGCCAGCAGCGCCAGCACGCGCGGGCCGGATACGCGAAGCAGCGTGAACGCATGCCCAAGATCGGTCAGCGTCGCCACCTCGATCGTCAACGCCTGGCGAAGATTAGCCTGAATTTCGCCCGAACCGTCGACAAGCCACCGTCCCGGGCCGACACACAGGGTCTTCAGCCGCGCATCGCTTGCCGTCGCGCCGGTGGGTTGCGGCACACTCAGTCCGGTGACGCGTCCAAGGACGGCGCTTGCTTCAGCCAGGCTGTCCACCCAGGCGGCCACCTGCACCAGCCCGCGACACGGTTTTTCCGCAACCAAGATGCCCGGCGAAGACAATTCCGCCGCGGCTGACTCGGTGGATCCGGCACCGGGTTTCGCCACGCCGTGCAGAGCGGATCGCCAGTCAGCCATGCATGCGACTCCCGTCCGGATCGTAGAAGCGCGCATCGACCACCGTGGCGGCGACATGCGTGCCGCTGCGCACCGGATCGGTTACGAAAACTGTCTCACCCGCGTGCGCCAGACCGCCCTCCAGCAGAGCCAGCGCGATCTGCTTGTCCAGCGCGGGACTGAAGGTCGTGGACGTCACATGACCCAGACTGCGGCCCGGTTCGCGCGCGTCGGGCGCATTCACCAGATGCGCGCCCGAGCGCAGCGCTTGTTGCGACGCAGACACCAGCCCGACCAATTGCAGGCGTTGTGGATCGATCAATCCGGGGCGGCCCATCAGGGCCTGGCCAATGAATGATTTCTTTTTCGACGCCATGCGGGCGAGGCCAAGGTCGCCCAGGGTCGTGCGGCCGTCGAGTTCGGCGCCCGAGACATGGCCTTTTTCGATGCGCAAGGTGCCGAGCGCCTCGATTCCATACGGAACGATCGCATACGGCGCGCCGGCGCTCAGGAGTTTTTCCCAGACCGTGAGCCCGTGACCGGCGCCGGAAAATACTTCGTAGGCCGTTTCTCCGGAGAACGACAGGCGGGCGACAAGCAGGTCGATCTCTCCGAGGCGACCCTGGCGCACGCCCATGAAAGGAAAGGCCTCGTCGGCGAAGTCGATCGTCTCGATCACAGCGGCGAGCAGCGCGCGGCTGTTCGGCCCGGCAACCGCGATCGAGG
>JAQBXT010000044.1 GCA_027624175.1 Pseudomonadota bacterium
CGATCTGCACTGGGTCGGCACTGCGGGCGAGATCGTGCGCTACGTGCCTGCCAGCGAGGGCGCGCACCATCTCGCGGTGCAGGGCGAGGCGCGCTTTCGCATCACCGAATTCCTCGAAGGCTGGCCATTCCTGGTCGCGCGCGTGGTGTGGGTGCCCGAGGCGGCCGGCGCGGGCGAGGAGATCGAGGCGCGCTTCCTGCAACTCAAGGTGCAGGCGCAGGAGGCGATCAAGCTCCTGCCCAACGTGCCCGATGAACTCGCCGGAGCGGTGCAGGCGATCGACGGCGCATCGCAGCTCGCCGACATGGTGGCGAACCTGCTCGACATCGACAGCGCGGAAAAGCAGGCGATCCTCGAGGCCTTCGAACTGAAGCAGCGGCTGGACCTGGTGCTTGCGCACCTCGCCGGGCGCGTGAGCGTGCTGCGCTTGTCCAAGGAGATCGGCGACAAGACGAAGAAGGAGTTCGATGAGCGCCAGCGCGAGCACGTGCTGCGCGAGCAGATGCGCCAGATCCAGAAGGAGCTGGGCGACGGCGAGGATACGGCCGCGGAGCTCGATGAGCTGAAGCAGGCCCTCGAGGACGCCGGCATGCCCGAGGAAACACTCAAGGCCGCGAACAAAGAGTTCAAGCGCCTGTCACGCATGGGCGAGAGTTCGGGCGAGGCTTCGATGCTGCGCACCTGGCTCGAGCTGATGGCCGAGCTGCCGTGGAAGTCCGAACCGCAGAAGGCGATGGACATCGCCGAGGCGAGGAAGGTGTTGGACGAGGACCACTACGGCCTGGAGAAAGTAAAGCGCCGCATCCTCGAGTACCTGGCGGTGCGCAAGCTCAACCCCGAGGGCAAGAGCCCGATCCTGTGCTTCGTCGGACCGCCGGGGGTCGGCAAGACCTCGCTCGGCCAGTCCATCGCCCGGGCCACGGGCCGCAAGTTCCAGCGCATGGCGCTGGGCGGCCTGCATGACGAAGCCGAGATTCGCGGCCACCGCCGCACCTACATCGGCGCGCTGCCGGGCAACGTGATCCAGGCGCTCAAGCGCGCCGAGTCGCGCTCGGCCGTGCTGATGCTCGATGAAATCGACAAGACCGGCGCGGGGGGCTTCCACGGCGACCCGTCCTCGGCATTGCTCGAAGTGCTCGATCCGGAGCAGAACGCGAAGTTCCGCGACAACTACCTGGGTGTGGATTTCGACCTGTCGCGGGTGCTGTTCATCGCCACGGCGAACATGCTCGACACCATCCCGGGGCCGCTGCGCGACCGCATGGAGATCATCCAGCTTCCCGGCTACACCGAAGAAGAAAAGCTGCAGATCGCGCGCAAGTACCTGGTGACGAAGCAGCTGGAGGCCAACGGCTTGCAGAGCGCGCAGGCCTCGTTCACCGACGCGGCGATCCGCGAGATCATCGCCGGCTACACGCGCGAGGCGGGTGTGCGCAACCTCGAACGCGAAATCGGCTCAGTGCTGCGGCACGCGGCGATGCAGGTTGCCGAGGGCAAGGCGCAGGCCGTAGCAGCAGACGCGAGCGACTTGCACGCCATCCTCGGGGCGCGAAAATTCGACAACGAGGTGGCGCTGCGCACTGCGATGCCGGGCGTCGCCACGGGCCTCGCCTGGACGCCGGTGGGCGGGGACATCCTGTTCATCGAGGCCGCCAAGGTGCCGGGCTCGGGCAAACTCATCCTCACGGGGCAGCTGGGCGACGTGATGAAGGAATCCGCGCAGGCGGCGCTCACGCTCGCCAAGACCTGGAGCGGCGACGCGCTGGAGAAGACCGACATCCACGTGCACGTGCCCGCAGGCGCCACGCCCAAGGACGGACCAAGCGCGGGCGTGGCCATGTTCCTCGCCCTGACCTCGCTGCTGGAGGGCAGGCCGGTGCGGCCGGATGTCGCCATGACCGGTGAGATCTCGCTGCGCGGGCTGGTGCTGCCGATCGGCGGGGTGAAGGAAAAGACCCTGGCTGCACTGCGCGCGGGAATCACCACGGTGATGCTGCCGAAGAGGAACGAAAAAGACCTCGAGGACGTTCCGGCCGAGGCCAAGGCGCGATTGAATTTCGTGTTCCTCGAGAAGGTCGAGGACGCAGTGCGCGCCGCTCTCGAGCACAAATGAAAAGCCCGCCGGGCGGCGGGCTTTTCTTACTTCTTCTTCTTGGCAGCCCTGCGTGTGGGGCTGCTGCGCTTGGCGCTTGATCGGGCCGGCGTGCGGCCCGGTTTGGCGCTCAGGCGACCTTCTTTGCTTTGGCGAGGCCTTTCACGGTCTCGGTCGCGGCGGCGACATTGGCTTCTGCAATTTCGGTCGCCTGCTTGGTGACCTTGCTGAAGTTGTCGTAGACCGAGTTGGCGGCGGCGAGCATCGACTTGATGCCGGCGACAGCGACGTCGGAACCGGCGGGCGCGTTCTTCACGGCCTTGTCCAGCATGGAGGTGAAGTTCTCGTTCCACTCCGTGGCGCGCTTCTCGGCAACCTTGGAGATCTCGGCGTTGGTCTCGGTGGCGACTTCGTACACGCCTTTGGAGTAGGCGAGGGCCTTCTCGATCGCGGGCGCCGCCAGGGTGCTCTGCAGGCTGACGAACTCCTGCACGTCTTTTGCGCCGAACAGGGCGCGGGTGTTGTTGAGGCTGTCTTCGAACGCGGTCTTCACGGCGTTGGCGTTCAGGGTCGCGAGCTTCTCGATCGCGGCGAACTGCATCGCGGCGAAGGAAAGCATCGTGTCGACGTTGGTTTTGCCGGCGGCTTGGATTTGCTCTGGGGTGACATACATGGTGCGGCTCCTTGGTAGGTCGAAAAGTGGTTCAGGTCTGTGTTCGGCGCTAATTGGTGCAGCGCAGCAACTTGCAGTTTACCCACTTGACCTTGAAAGTCAAACACTTTGTGCGATGCACCATAAATCCTTGATCCTTCGAAACTTACTTCTGGGCGTGGCTACGCACTGTTTCAAACAGGTCGCATCGAATCGATGAAATGCCACCGCGTGGCCTCCCGCCGCCGGAGACAATGCCGGCATGAGCGCGAGCGCCCCCGCCACGGATCCGGTCCAGCGCCTCGCTTGGGTGTTCCCGGGACTCTTCGTGGTGCTATGGAGCACGGGCTTCGTTGGTGCGAAGTTAGGGCTTCCTTACGCTGAGCCCGCCACATTCCTGGAGATCCGCTTCATGGCGGTGCTCGCGCTCCTGCTGCCCCTGTGCTGGATCATGCGTGCACCCTGGCCGCAGACCCGGGCGGAATTCCTGCATATGGCGTTCGCGGGCGCCTTGATTCAGGGCGGGTATCTCGGCGGCGTATTTCTGTCTCTGTCGCTCGGCATGCCGGCGGGCGTATCGGCCCTGATCACCGCGTTGCAACCGATCCTCGCGGCGGTGCTGAGCGTGTGGCTGCTCAGCGAGCGCACCAATACGCGCCAGTGGCTGGGCCTGGTGTTGGGCATTGCCGGCGTGGTCCTGGTGGTGCGCGAGAAGTGGGTGCTGGAAGGCGTGGGCGTTGCCGCCACCGCGTTCTCGGTGCTGGCGCTGGTGAGCATCAGCCTGGGCGCCGTGTGGCAAAAGCGCCATTGCGCGCGCATCGACTTGCGCACCGGCGCTGCGATCCAGTTCGGCGCCGCCATCCTGGTGCTCGCGCCTGTCGCCCTGTTATTCGAGACGCGCGAGGTGACCTGGTCCCTGGAGCTGTTCGTCGCCATTACCTGGCTCGTATTCGCGCTGTCCCTGGGTGCGGTGTTCCTGCTGTTCTGGCTTATCCGCCACGGCGCCGCGACCAGGGTGGCGAGCCTCATGTACCTGGTGCCGCCGTGCACTGCGCTCGTTGCCTGGCCGCTGTTCGGCGAGACCTATACGGCGTTCTCCGCGGCCGGCATGGCCCTCGCCATGCTCGCGGTCTGGCTGGTGAGCAAGGGATGAGTACGACGTTCGATTACCGGCCCGACGATCCGGCGTTCCTCGCCGACCCGTTTCCGCTGTTGCGCAGGATGCAGGACGAGAATCCCTGCCACTGGAGCCCGCGCCTCAAGGCCTGGGTGCTGACGCGTTACGAGGATGTGCGCCGCGTGTGCCTGGACAAGGACATGTCCTCCGACCGCCTGCGGCCGTATTTCGCCACGCTGCCGCCGCCCGAGGCGCAGCGCATTGCCGACATCATGCGCTACCTCTCGCTGTGGTTGGTGTTCCGCGGCATGAAGGCGATGCCGGTGCGCGTGCAGGGTTGATGTCCGAGCACCTGCCGCGCCGCCTGTGGTGGGTGCTCATCGGCCTCACGCTGGTCTGGGGCTTCAACTGGACCGCGATGAAGGTGGCGATTTCCGAAGTCGCGCCCTTCACTTTCCGCACCTTGTGCCTCGCCGCCGGCTCGGGCGTGCTGTTCGCGGTGCTGAAGGCATCCGGCCAGCCGCTTTCCATCCCGCGCTCGCAGTGGCGCCGGGTGGCGCTGATCGCCTTGTTCTCCATCACCTGCTGGAACCTGCTGGTGGTGTTCGGGCTGCGGCTGATCCCCTCCGGCCGGGCGGCGATCCTCGCCTACACCATGCCCGCCTGGGCGATCCCGTTGTCGGTGTGGTTCCTCAACGAGCGCATGACGGTGCGCAAGCTCCTCGGCCTGGGACTCGGGATGGCGGGCATGGCGCTACTCCTGGTGCAGGAATTCACCAGCCTCGCCGGCGTGCCGCTGGGCGCGCTGATGGTGCTGGGCGCCGCCTGCACCTGGGCGATCGGCACGCTGTTGCAGAAGAAATACCCGGTGCAGGCGCCGGTGGCCGCGCTCACCGCATGGATGATGCTCGTCGGCGGCGTGCCGATCTATCTCGGCGCGCTGCTGTTCGATGATTTCAGCGCGCTCGGCGAGGTGAGTCTGTGGCCTGCGCTGGCAGTGGCCTACAACGTGCTTCTTTCCTTCGCCTGGGCGCACTGGGCGTGGATCAAGCTCGCCACCTCGGTGTCGGTGACCACGTTCTCGCTTGCCATGCTGATGACGCCAGTGGTGGGCGTGTTCTCGGGGATGCTGTTTCTCGGCGAGCGCCCGGGCTGGCTGGAATTCGCGGCGCTCATGCTGGTGCTGGCGTGCCTGGCGACGGTGGTCATTCCGGCGCGCAAATAGGCAGAGGCAGCGCGCGCACGCGCGGCACGCGTGCGAGGTCCCAGCCGTCCGCGGACTGCCCGAGGAAGCGCCGCGCGCGGGCCAGTTCAGCTTTCGGGTCCGAGAGGTCCAGCGGCTGGGCGCCGGTCTGCTTGGAGAGCTTTTCGCCGGCGGCATTCAGCACCACCGGGACGTGGGCGTAACGCGGCGTGCGCGCACCCAGCAGACGCTGCAGGTGGATCTGGCGCGCCGTGGAATCGAGCAGGTCCGCGCCGCGCACCACGTCGGTCACGCCCTGGTCTATGTCGTCCACCACCACCGCGAGTTGGTAGGCGGTGATGCCGTTCGCGCGCAGCAGGACGAAATCGCCGACCTCCTTGCCCACGCTCTGTTCGGTCCAACCCTGGATGAGATCGGCAAAGCCGATGGGCGCACCATGCGTGCGCAGGCGCTGCGTGCGCGCCGCCTTGCCGGGGGCGAGGCCCGCGCGGCAGGTGCCCGGGTAGATTCTCGAGCCGTCGATGGCGAGGGCGGAATCCTCCAGTTCCCTGCGGGTGCAGGCGCAGGGGTAGGTCAAGCCGCGCCGGGAGAGCTCGTCGAGCGCAGCCCGGTAGCGCCCGAAGCGCGTGCTTTGGGCCAGGACCGGTCCGTCCCATTCGAAGCCCAGTTTTTCCAGCGCACGCAGAATTTCGTCCGCCGCGCCCGGCTGCTCGCGCGGCGGGTCCAGGTCCTCCATGCGCAGCAGCCACTTGCCTTTGGCCGCCCGCGCCTCCATGTAGCTGGCGAGCGCGGCAACGAGCGAGCCGAAGTGCAAAGGCCCGGTCGGCGACGGAGCGAATCGCCCCACATATTCACCCATGGAAGCTAGAGTACACTGCGCGTTTTTGGCGAGGGCCCGGCATGGCGACGGTCGAATTGACCAAGGGCAATTTCGAGCAGGTGATCACCGACAGCCCGATGGTGATCGTGGATTTCTGGGCGCCGTGGTGCGGCCCCTGCCGCGGCTTCGCGCCGATCTACGAGCAGGCGGCCGAGGCGCACCAGGACGTGGTGTTCGGCAAGATCAACACCGAGCAGGAGCAGGAGCTCGCCGGCGCCTTCAGTATCCGCTCCATCCCCACGCTGATGGTGTTCCGCGAAAAAGTGGCGCTGTTCCAGCAGGCGGGCGCGTTGCCCGCGTCCGCGCTGGAACAGGTGATCGCGCAGGCCAAGTCGCTGGACATGGCCAAGGTGCACCAGGAAATCGCGGTACGCGACCAGCAGGGCGAGCAGAAGCAGGCCTGAGCCGGGTCCTGGCCCGGGCCGCGAGCCGGGGGAAACTTGTGCGCCGGATTGCAATCCAACGCACATCAGCGATGACACCGACATGACCGAACTGCGACCCGCGGGCGAACGGGGCTACGCCGATCACGGCTGGCTGAAGTCCTTCCACAGCTTTTCCTTCGCCGGCTACCACGATGCGCGCCACATGGGCTATGGGCCGCTGCGCGTCATCAACGAGGACCGCGTGGCGCCGGGCACCGGCTTCGGCACGCACGGTCATAGCGACATGGAGATCATCAGCTACGTGCTCGAGGGCGCGCTCGCGCACCAGGACTCGATGGGCAACGGCTCGACCATCGTGCGGGGCGACGTGCAACGCATGAGCGCCGGCCACGGCGTGCGGCACAGCGAGTTCAACCACGATCAGGCGCAGGCCGTGCATTTCCTGCAGATCTGGATCGCGCCCGACGTCGCCGGCATCGAACCCTCCTACGAGCAGAAGCATTTCGATGCCGCCGCAAAGCGCGGGCGCCTGCGCCTCATCGCCTCGCCCGATGGCGCCGAAGGTTCGGTCCGCATCCAACAGGACGCGCGCCTCTATGCGGCGCTGCTGGACGGCGCGGAGCGCGCCGAGCACGCGCTGGCCCCGCGGCGCATGGCGTATGTGCACCTGGCGCGCGGCAAGCTGCAGGTGAACGGGCACAGCCTCGGCGCGGGCGATGCGCTCAAGCTGGGCGCTGCGCACGACATCGCGTTCGAGCGTGGCGAAGGCGCCGAGGTGCTGCTGTTCGACCTGCCGCAGGAGGCATGACCAAGATGGAAACCATTGCGCTGCGGCGCGAAGTCACCCGCATCATCGCCTCGCATGTCACGCCGGTCACGCCGACGCTGCTGGTGCGGCGCGCCTTGCCGGACGCGGGCCTGCGCAACGTGGGTCCCTGGGTGTTTCTCGACCATTTCGGGCCGCTGCAGGTGGCGCCGGGTGACCGCGGCACGCCGCCGCACCCGCACGCCGGCATCGAGACCGTCACCTACCTGCTCGAGGGCGGCATGCACCACCGTGATTCGCGCGGCAACGAGGGCGAGGTCGGCATGCACGGCGTGCAGTGGATGACTGCGGGCAGCGGCATCGTGCATGCCGAGCGCCCGATCGCCGGCGGGCACGGGCGCGTGCACGGCCTGCAGCTGTGGGTCCGTCTGCCGAGTGCGGCGCAGTCCGTCGCCCCCGCGTACCGGCATTTCACCGCCGAGTCGCTGCCGCTGTTTCGCGCCGGAGACGCCCAGGTGCGTGTCGTGGGCGGAGAACTGATGGGCCGGCGCAGCCCGGCGCCGACGCACCTGCCGCTCCTGCTCGCGCACGTGGCGTTCGCGGCGCGCGGCCGTGCCGACCTGGAGTTGCCGGCGGGCTTCGATCTGGCGGCCTACGTGGCGCTGGGTCACGTGCGCTTTGGCGAAGTCGAGGTCGACGCCGGCAAGCTGCTGCGGTTCTCGCGCGAAGGCGCGGGCATCGAAGTTGCCAACGACCTCGACGAGCGCGCCGACATCATCCTGCTGGGCGGTGTTGCGTTGCAGGAGCCGATGGTATTCAGCGGACCGTTCGTCATGGACAGCAGCGCGGCAATCCGCCGCGCGGAGCTGGACTACCGCGCAGGGAAGATGGGCACCCTGGCGGAGTGATTTGAGCGCCACGCGCCTCGAGAAGGATTCGTTCGGGACCATCGAGGTCCCCGCTGCCAGACTGTGGGGCGCGCAGACCGAGCGCAGCCGGCGCCACTTTCGCATCTCGGACGAGCGCATGCCGCGTGCCCTGATCCACGCGCTCGTCCTGGTGAAGCGCTCCGCGGCGCGGGTCAACCGCGCGCTTGGGCTGCTCGCAGCGGAGAAGGCGCAGGTCATCGAGCAGGCCGCCGACGAGGTGCTCGCCGGCCGCCACGACGAGGAGTTCCCGCTGGTGGTCTGGCAGACTGGCTCGGGCACGCAGTCCAACATGAATGTGAACGAGGTGCTCGCCAACCGCGCCTCCGAGTTGCTGGGCGGCGAGCGCGGCCAGCAGCGCCTGGTGCATCCCAATGACGAGGTCAACCTCGGCCAATCCTCCAACGACGTCTTCCCCACCGCCATGCACGTGGCGGCGGCGCGAGCGGTGGCGCAGGACCTGCTGCCCGCATTGGAGCGCCTGCGTGGCACGCTGGCCGCGAAGGCCGGGGACTTCGCCGGCATCGTCAAGATCGGCCGCACGCATCTGCAGGATGCGACGCCGCTGACACTCGGGCAGGAGTTCTCCGGCTATGTCGCGCAGCTGACGCAGGCGCAGGCCGCGATCGCGCTGACGCTGCCCGGGCTGCGCGAGCTGGCGATCGGCGGCACCGCCGTGGGCACCGGGCTCAACACGCATGCGGAGTTCGGCGCGCGGGTCGCCAAGGATCTGTCGCAGGCCACCGGCATGACTTTCGATCCGGCGCCCAACAAGTTCGCCGCGCTTTCGGGCCATGAACCGCTGGTGTTCGCGCACGGCGCGCTAAAGGCGCTGGCGACGGCACTCAACAAGATCGCCAACGACATACGCTGGCTGGCCTCGGGCCCGCGCTCGGGCCTGGGCGAGCTGTCGATTCCGGAAAACGAACCGGGCAGCTCCATCATGCCGGGCAAGGTCAATCCGACGCAGGCCGAGGCACTGACCATGATCTGCGCGCAGGTGCTGGGCAATGACACGGCGATCGGCATCGGCGCTGCCTCCGGCAACTTCGAGCTGAACGTGTACAAGCCGCTGCTGGCCTACAACTTCCTGCAAAGCGTGCGCCTGCTCGCCGACGGCTGCAGCTCGTTCGAGGCACATTGCGCGCGCGGCATTCAGGCCAACGAGGCACGCATCCGCGAGCTGCTGGAGCGCTCGCTGATGCTGGTGACCGCGCTCACGCCGCATATCGGCTACGACCGCGCTGCCGAGATCGCGAAGAAGGCGCACCGGGAGGGCGGCACGCTGCGCGACGCTGCACTGGCCCTGGGCCACGTCAGCGCGGCCGACTACGACCGGTGGGTGCAGCCTGCCGCGATGACCAAGCCTGCGGCGTGAGGCGCCGCGCGTTCCTGCGCGGCTGTATTAGACTGCGCGCCTCATGTCGGTCGTCGTCCTCATCTCCGGCCGCGGCAGCAACCTGCAGGCGATCCTCGAAGCCGGAATTCCCGTCTCCGCCGTCATCAGCAACCAGGCCGATGCCGCGGGCCTTGCCGTCGCCGCTCTCCGCGGTGTGGCCACCGGCGTGGTCGAACACCGCGCCTACGCCACGCGCGAGGCCTTCGACGCGGCGCTCGCTGACGCCATCGACCGCCACGCGCCCAGGCTGGTGGCGCTGGCCGGGTTCATGCGCGTGCTGACGCCGGGATTTGTGGCGCGCTACGCCGGCCGACTGGTCAACATCCACCCCTCTCTCCTGCCCGAGTTTCCGGGACTGGACACCCATGCGCGTGCGCTTGCGGCAGGTACGAAGCGCCACGGCTGCACAGTACATTTCGTCACCGAACAGCTGGACCACGGTCCGATCATCGCCCAGGCCCCGGTGCCGGTGCTGCCCGGCGATACCGAGGAGGCGCTGGCCGCGCGCGTGCTCGAGCAGGAGCACCGCATCTACCCGCAGGCGATCCGCTGGTTCCTCGACCGCAGGCTGGTCATCGAGGGGGATCGGGTGCGCGTCAAGGAAAATCATGCATAGATGCCTGATGGCGCTCGCACTGGTCTGTGCGGCCGCGGCGCAAGCCGCGCCGCCGGCGCGCGTGGAGATCGTCTACGAGCTACTGCACAACGACGGCGCCGTGGCCGACGTCACGCACCTGCTCGAGCACGACGGCAAGTCGTACCGCCTGAGCGAGCACTGGGAAGGGCGCGGTCTGTACGCGCTCCTCGGCGAAGTGCAGCGCAGCAGCCGCGGCCGCATCACCAGCGGCGGCCTGCGCCCGCTCGAATACGTGGACGAGCGACCGCGCCGCGATACGGCGATGGCGAAGTTCGCGTGGGAGGAGAATACGCTGACCCAGAAGTTCCACGGGCCCCCCCGGACACAGCCCCTGCCGCCGCACGCCCAGGACCGGCTGAGTTTCCTGTTCGCGCCCGCGTTCAGGGTCCCCGGCACGCGGCCCATCGAGTACCACGTTGCCGACGGCAAGGGCGTGTCCCACTATGTGTTCGACGTCGCCGGACGCGAACGGCTCAAGCTGCCGGCGGGGGAGTTCGACGCGCTGCGCCTGGTCATGCGCAAGGACCAGCCCGGAGACAAGGGCACCGAGATCTGGCTCGACCCGGCGCGCTCCTACCTGCCGTTGCGCGTGCTCGTGGTGCAAAAGGACGGCACGCGCGTCGACCAGGTCGCCGCACGCATCACGGTGGCGCAATGATTTACCGCGCCCAACTGGGGCGGGCCGAGGCGCTGCTCGGCGAACTGCTCGCCACCTCCGGTCCCGCGGATGCCGCGGTGTCGCGCTATTTCAGGGCGCACCGCAATCTCGGCCAGCAGGACCGCGCCTTTGTCGCCGAGACCGTGTATGCGGCGCTGCGCCGCCGGCGCTCGCTCGAGGCCGCGGCGCAGTCCGCGGCACCGCGCGACCTGGCGGTCGCCGCGCTGGTGCGCGTGCGCGGCCTGTCGGGGCGCGCGCTCGAGGGCGTGCTGCGCGAGGACGAGCAAGGGCTCGTCGCCCGCATCCGCGCTGCGAAGACCGAGTCGTTTCCGCCCGCGGTGCGCGCCGACCTTCCCGACTGGCTGTGGGAGCGGCTTGCCGCGCTGCACGGCGAGGAGGAGGCGATGCGCGTGGCGCAAGGCCTGCTCAATCCCGCGCCGCTCGACCTGCGCGTGAACCTCCCCAAGATGGGACGCGACGAGGCGCTGGCACAGTTGCGCGCGAGCGGCATCGAAGGCGCGCCGACGCCACACTCGCCCGCGGGGCTGCGCCTCGCCGAGAAGCCGGCGATCAACCGGCATCCGCTGTTCCAGCAGGGCGCGCTCGAGGTGCAGGATGAGGGCAGCCAGCTGCTCGCCTACCTGCTGGCGCCGCGGCGCGGAGAGATGGTCGGCGATTACTGCGCCGGCGCAGGCGGCAAGACCCTCGCCATCGCCATGCTGATGCGCGGCACCGGCCGCATCTATGCCATGGACGTGTCGGCCAAGCGCCTCGCCGAGCTCGCGCCGCGCGCGGCACGCGCCGGCGTCACCAACGTGCACCCGCTGGTGCTGTCCGGAGAAGGCGACGCGCGCGCGAAGCGGCTTGCCGGGAAGCTCGACCGCGTGCTGGTGGACGCGCCCTGCAGCGGCTTCGGCACGTTGCGGCGCAATCCGGATCTCAAGTGGCGCCACGGGCCGCAGGCGATCGCCGAATTGGCGCTCAAGCAGGCCGCGATCCTGGCATCGGCGGCGCGGCTGGTGAAGCCAGGCGGGCGCCTGGTTTATGCGACCTGCAGCATCCTGCCCGAGGAGAATGAAGCGGTCGTGGACGCCTTCGCGGCGGCGCACCCGGATTTTGCCCCTCTGTCATGCCAAGAACTGCTCGCTGCGCAGCGCATCGCGCTCGGTTGCGGCGAGCGGCTGCGCTTGCGCCCGCACCTGCATGGTTGTGACGGGTTCTTCGCCGCGGCCTATGTGCGCCGATAGAAATTCCCTTTTTGCAACGGGAGGTTAGGCTCCCATAGGGAATTGCCTGACGGAATAGGGAATTTTTTGGTTGCGCGGGGGGTCCAATCGCGTACAATCCAGCCCACTATTCGCACATAACTATCGGAAAGAACTAATGATTTTCTCCGGATTGCTCGATCTGCCCTGGTGGGGCCTGGTGCTCGTGGCCCTGGGGTTGACGCACGTCACCATCGCCTCGGTGACCATCTTCCTGCATCGGCACCAGGCGCACCGTGCGCTGGACCTGCACCCGATCGCGTCGCACTTCTTCCGCTTCTGGCTCTGGCTGACCACCGGCATGGTGACCAAGGAGTGGGCAGCCATCCACCGCAAGCACCACGCCAAATGCGAGACCGCCGACGATCCGCACAGCCCGCAGATCCTGGGCATCAATTCGGTGCTGTGGGGCGGGGTGTTGCTGTACGTGAAGGAGTCGCACAAGCCCGAGACCATGGAGCGCTACGGCCATGGCACGCCGGACGACTGGTTCGAGCGCAATATCTACGCGCGCCACGCCGTCCTCGGCCTCACGATCATGGGGCTGGTCAACGTGGCTCTGTTCGGCCTGGTGCCCGGCGTCCTGATTCTGCTCACGCAAATCGTATGGATCCCGTTCTGGGCGGCAGGCGTAATCAACGGCATCGGCCACTTCTGGGGCTATCGCAGCTTCGACATCGAGGACGCCAGCAAGAACATCGTGCCCTGGGGCATCCTGATCGGCGGCGAGGAGCTGCACAACAACCACCACGCCTACGCCACCTCGGCCAAGCTGTCGGCCAAGTGGTACGAGTTCGACATCGGCTGGATGTATATCCGCATCCTCGAGGTGCTGGGGCTGGCCACGGTGAAGAAGGTGGCGCCGACGCCGCGCTTCGAGCCGGCGAAAACCATGTGCGACTACGACACCCTGCACGCCGTGATCGCCAATCGCTACGACGTGCTGGCGCGCTACGCCACCGCGGTCAAGCGCACCTGGCGCGACGAAGTGGAGCGGCTGCAGCACTGGTCGCCGCGCGATGCCGAGCTGCTCAAGCCCTTGAAACGCGCGCTGGTGCGCATCGGCTACGGCGCTGAAGCCGACGTTGCGCGCGTCACGGAGGCATTGAAGCCCTCGAAGCCGCTGCAGGTGGCGGTGAGCATGCGCGCGGAGCTAGTCGCCCTCTGGGAGCGGTCCCACGCCTCCAAGGAGCAATTGCTGCGCCAGCTGCAGGATTGGTGCCACCGCGCCGAGGCGAGCGGCATCGCGCCGCTGGTGGAATTCTCGCGGCGCCTGCGCAGCTACGCCTGAGCAGGCTGCAGCAATGAAAAAGGCCCGCGCAAGCGGGCCTTTTCAATTGTGCCGCCGGAACCGGTCTACTTGAGCTTGGTTTCCTTGTAGAGCACGTGCTTGCGCGCCTTGGGATCGTATTTCATCATCTCCAGCTTGTCCGGTTTGGTGCGCTTGTTCTTGGTCGTCGTGTAGAAGTGCCCGGTGCCGGCGGACGATTCGAGCTTGATCTTTTCGCGCATGATCAGGCTGCCTTCGCTTTCGCCTTGGCCTTGGCGCGGATCTCGACGAGCACGGCTTCCACGCCGAGCTTGTCGATCTTGCGCAGACCGGGGGTCGACACCCGCAGGCGCACAAAGCGGTTCTGGCTCTCGATCCAGAAGCGGCGGTAGTGCAGGTTGGGCAGGAACACGCGCTTGGTCTTGTTGTTGGCGTGCGAGACGTAATTGCCCTTCATCGGCTTCTTGCCGGTGACCTGGCAGACACGGGACATGGCGGACTCCGGAATACGCGAAAGGCGCGGATTATAGCAGCCCCCGCTCGGCGAACGAGAGGGCCTGGTTGCCGGCGATGATGAAGTGGTCGAGCACCTTCACCTCCACCAATGCGAGCGCCTCCTTCAACTGGCGCGTGAGCAACTCGTCGGCCTGCGAGGGCTGCGCCACGCCCGAGGGGTGGTTGTGGGCGAGTATAAATAGTCGCGTTTCAAGCCGTTTCAGGCTGCGTCAGTTTTCCCGGGATCGGCCATTTGCCCCTCTGTATCCTTGGAGCAAGCCGGATCAAGCCGGTTCTAGCTATCTCAGAATTAAGCGGGTATCGTTGCGGGTATCAGACCTTAATAAGGGGGCCGCGATGCTCACCGATACCCGCATTGCCAATGCGAAGGCAGGGGAAAAGCCAGCGAAGCGAGATGCAAAAGGGACGCTGACGGACGGGGGCGGGCTGTATATCGAGGTGCGACCTTCAGGCGCGAAGCTCTGGCGCTACCGTTACCGCATTGCCGGGAAGGAAAACCTTTATGCCTTGGGCGAGTGGGGCCGGGCACCGGCAGGCGAGACACCAAAGCAGGCAGAGGCGCGGCAAGCGGGCGGAGTATTCACGCTGGCCGAGGCCCGAGCCGAGCGCGAACGCTGCCGGGGGCTGGTAAAGCAGGGCATACACCCGGCGCAGCAGCGCAAGCTACAAACGATCCAGCGCCAGCATGAAGGGGCGAATACCTTTAAGGCCGTAGCGCAGGAGTGGATCGAGCAGAATGCGGCGCATTGGTCTCCCCGCACCAAGCGGCAGCGGGAGCGCCTACTAGAGCGCGAGATCTATCCGCATATCGGAAGGCTTCCAATCCGCCAGGTAACACCAGCGCACGTCCTGGCGATCCTCAAGCGGCTTGAGAAGGAAGCACCGTCTTTTGCGATCCTGGCGCAGCAGGCAATCGGCGCGACGTGCCGCCTTGCCGTTTCGACATTGCGGGCGGACGCGGACCCTACCGCACCGTTGCGCGGTTCAATCAAGACACCCCCGACGCAGCACAGGACACCCCTTGAGGCGAAACAGATACCGGAATTTTTCAAGGCGCTGGAGGATTACAGCGGGAGTTTCCAGACCAAGGCGGCGCTGCGGCTGGTATGGCTGACGTTGGTTCGGACCAATGAAGCATTGCAGGCGAAGTGGAGCGAGTTTGACCTAGACGAAGGCAAATGGGAGATACCCGGCGGGCGCATGAAAAAGCGCACGACGCGCCCGCACATTGTTCCGCTGCCAAGCCAAGCCGTAGAGCTGCTAAAGCGACTAAAGGCAATCACCGGAGACGACGAATACCTGTTCCCAAATCGCAGCAGCAGCAAGAGGCCCGCTGCGGTAACGCTGCTTAATAAAGCCGTGGGGAGCATGGGCTACGCGGGGAAGTTCTCGCCCCATGGGATCAGGACAACGGGAAGCACCGCGCTTAATGAGATGGGCTTTGAGGGCGATTGGATAGAGCGCCAGCTAGCGCACCAAGACCGAAACGAAACGCGGGCGAGCTATAACGGCGCGAAGTACCTGGAGCAGCGCAGGGACATGATGCAGCAATGGGCTGATTATTTGGATACGCTCTGCGCTGGCCGGAAGGTGGTTCCGTTCCGCACGGCGAAGGCGGCATAGGTGAGAGCAGCCGCAATCTTGGCGGCACTTCTCGCCCTTACGCTCGCGCTGCCCGCCGAGGCCGTTAAGCGCGACCCCAAGGCGCGGGCAGCATTCAAGCGGGCGCACCCGTGCCCTGCTACCGGTAAGGCGCGGGGCGCGTGTCCTGGTCACGTTGTGGATCATGTCCGGCCCTCTGTGCTGGCGGGCGCGATCATTCGAGCAATATGCAATGGCAGACGGTAGCCGATGCGAAGGCAAAGGATCGGCTTGAGGTACAGGAATGCCGCGAGTTACGTCGGAAGGGGGGAAAAGCATAATGCTCGCATTGCTAGGACTGGACAGTGGGCGGATGATG
>JAQBXT010000045.1 GCA_027624175.1 Pseudomonadota bacterium
GCCGTTGCGCCGCCGCGGCGTTGCCCGCGGCGAGCGCCTGCCCGACTTCGCCGCCCGCGGCGCCCGAGAGCGCGAGCAGGCCGTCGGTGCCGGCCTCGCGCAGCCAGGAACGCGCGATCTCGGCGCGCGCGCGGTGCTGGTTCTTGATCCAGGCGCGCGACAGGAGATCGCACAGGCGCAGGTAGCCGGCGCGCGACGCGCACAGCAGCAGCACGCGCGAGGGCTTGTCAGCCTCGGCCTCGCCTTGCACCCAGCAATCGGCGCCGATGAGCGGCTTGACGCCCGCCGCGCGCGCCGCGCGGTAGTACTTCACCATGCCGAAAAGATTCGCGCTGTCGGTGAGCGCCAGCGCCGGCATGCCGTCCTGGGCCGCGCGCCGCACCGCCTCGTCGAGGCGGACGATCCCGTCCGTCACCGAGTACTCGCTGTGCAGCCTGAGATGGACGAAGCGAGGAGCAGGCATGGGGAGCAGTGAAAGTTTACCATCCGCGCATGCGCGCCTCTGCATTGATCGCCCTGTTCGCCGGCGCAACTTGCATCGCGCTGTCGCCGATCTGGGTGCGCATCGCCGACGTCGGTCCCACCGCGAGCGCGTTCTGGCGCGTGGCGCTCGCCGCGCCGCTGCTGTGGGCCGTCGCCGCGCTGGCGCCGCGCGCCGCTTCGATCGTGGACCGCCGCCGCGGCGCGCTGCTGCTGCTCGCGGGGCTGGCGTTCGCCGGTGACCTCGTGTTCTGGCACTGGTCGATCCAGTTCACCTCGGTCGCCAACTCGACGCTGCTCGCCAATCTCGCCTCGATCTTCGTCACGCTCGCCGCCTGGCTGCTGTGGCGACAGAAGCCGACCGGGATGTTCCTGCTCGCGCTGGCACTGGCGCTGGCGGGCGTGGGCATGCTGGTGCGCACCAGCCTCGAGTTCTCGCCGCGCGCGCTGCTCGGCGACGCCCTCGGGGTGATCACGGCGATGTTCTACGCCTGGTACCTGCTGACGGTGAAAGGGCTGCGCGACCGGGGCGCGGCGACACTGCAGCTGATGGCGGTCACCACCACGGTGACTGCCGCGATCCTGCTGCCGCTCGCGCTCGCGTCAGGCGAAGTGCTGCTGCCGGCAAGTGCCGAGGGCTGGCTGATCCTGATCGGGCTCGCCTGGGTCACGCACGCCGCGGGACAGGGCCTGATCGCCTTTGCGCTCGCGCATTTGCCGGCCGCGTTCTCTTCCGTGGGCCTGCTGTCCCAGCCGGTGATGGCGGCGGCCTTCGCCTGGGTGCTGCTGGGCGAGCAACTGGTGGCGCTGCAGGTCGCCGGCGGCGCCGTGGTGCTGGCGGGGATCTATCTTGCGCGCCGAGGTTCAAAAGGAACAGAATAGCCTGTCCAATCGGGCGGCGAGCGCTGCCGGGAGGGTGCACATGGCGGTCAAGAAGAAGGTCAAGGCGAAAGCCAAGCGCAAGAAGGCGCCGGTCAAGCGGCCGGTGATGCGCAGGAAGATTGCGAAACGCACCAAGAAGCCTGCGCGCAAGGCGCCGGTGCGGCGCGCCGCACCGAAGGCAGCCAAGCCGAAGGCAGCCAAGCCGAAGTTAGCCAGGTCGAGGCCAGCCAAGGCGAAACCGCCGAGTCTGCCGGCGCAGCCCTTGCCGGGCGTACGCGTCGGCGTGGTGACCCATTACTACGGCCAGCCCTCGGTGGCAATCGTGAAGCTCGAGTCAGGCAGCCTGCGCGTGGGCGACACGATTCACTTCAAGGGACACACCAGCGATTTCAGCCAGTGCATCGAATCCTTGCAGGTCGAGCACGCTGCGGTCGGCGAAGTCGGGCCGAACGACGATTTCGGCATCAAGGTGCTGCAGCACGTGCGCGAGCACGACGTGGTGTACAAAGTGGCTAGCTGATCACCACGTCGGGTTCACCTGTTGCTTTTTCGATAGCGCCGATTTCGTAGACCGTCTCCCCCAGCGCGCGCAGCTTGGCCGCCGCGCGCCGCGCATCGGCGGCCGCGACCACGGCGACCATGCCGATGCCGCAGTTGAACACGCGGTGCATTTCCGCTTCGGCGACCGCGCCCTTGCGCTGCAGCCAGTCGAACAGCGCCGGCCGCGGCCAGGCGCTGGAGCGGATGACGGCGCGCGTGCGCCTGGGCAGGATGCGCGGCAGGTTGCCGACCAACCCCCCGCCGGTGACATGCGCGAGACCCTTGATGCGCACCGAGCGCAGCAGTTTCAGCATCGGTTTCACGTAGATCCGCGTCGGCGCCATGATCGCGTTCACCATCGCCGCGTCCGGCGCGTCACGCTCGATGATGCGGCGAATGAGCGAATAACCGTTGGAATGCGCGCCGCTCGAGGCGAGTCCGAGCACGGCGTCGCCCGCCTTGATCGAGCGTCCGCTGACGATGCGCTCGCGCTCCACCACGCCGACGCAGAAACCCGCCAGGTCGTACTCGCCGTCGGCATACATGCCGGGCATCTCCGCGGTCTCGCCGCCGATCAGCGCGCAACCGGCCAGCTCGCAGCCGTGCGCAATGCCTTGCACCACCTTGGCCGCCACCTTGGCGTCGAGCTTGCCGCAGGCGTAGTAATCGAGGAAAAAGAGCGGCTCCGCGCCCTGCACCAGCACGTCGTTCACGCTCATCGCCACCAGGTCGATGCCCACCGTGTCGTGGCGGCCGTAGGCGAACGCCAGCTTCAGCTTGGTGCCGACGCCGTCGGTGCCGGACACCAGCACCGGTTGGCGGTATTTCCTCGGGATCTTGCACAGCGCGCCGAATCCGCCGATGCCCGCCAGCACCTCGGGCCGCATGGTGCGCTTTGCGAACGGCTTGATGGCCTCGACGAGGGCGTCGCCGGCGTCGATGTCGACGCCGGCGTCGCGGTAAGAAAGCGGGTTTGTCATGCTAGAGTTTCACGTTTGCCGTGCGATTTTACTTGAGATGCCTTCCCCCTTCTCCGCCAATCCGCAGTTCTGGGGCTGGATCGCCGTCGCGCTGGTCGCCGGCGGGCTGCTCTACCTGCTGTCGCCGATCCTGGCGCCGTTCCTGTTCGCGGCGATCCTCGCTTACATCCTCGACCCGATCGTCGAGCGCCTGACCGGCAAGTACCTGCCGCGCACGCTCGCCGTGGTGCTGGTACTGCTCGGCGTGCTGCTGCTGGTGGTCGCGCTGGCGCTGGTCGTCCTGCCGTTGTTCGCCAAGGAACTGCGCGAGCTGATCGACCGCCTGCCTGCGTTCCTGGTGTGGGTCAACCAGCAGCTGCTGCCGCGGCTCAAGGACTTCATCGGCGTCGAGTTCCAGCTCGACGTCGACACCGTGCGCAAGCTCGCCGCCGACCTGGTGTCTGACAACCAGGACGTGGTGGCGCGGCTGCTCGGCTCGCTCAAGGTCGGCGGCCTGGCCCTGGTCGCGTTCTTCGTCAATCTGCTGCTGGTGCCGGTGGTGCTGTTCTACCTGCTGCGCGACTGGCACGCGCTGCTGGCGCGGGTCGAGCGCCTGATCCCGCGCCACGTGCACGCGCAGGCGCGTGCCATCCTGCGCGAAGTGGACGCGGTGCTGGCGGAGTTCCTGCGCGGACAGCTGACGGTGATCCTGCTGATGAGCGTGTATTACGTGCTCGCGCTGTGGCTCGCGCATCTGGAGTTCGCGCTGCCGATCGGCCTGATCACCGGGCTGCTGGTGTTCATCCCCTACGTCGGCGCGCTCGCCGGCTTCGTGCTCGGCAGCATCGCCGCGCTGATGCAGTTCGACAGCCTGTGGGGCGTGGCCTGGGTCTGGCTCGCCTTCGGCGCCGGCCAGGCCCTGGAAGGCATGGCGGTCACGCCGCTGCTGGTGGGCGAGCGCATCGGCCTGCACCCGGTGGCGGTGATCTTCGCCCTGCTGGCCTTCGGCCAGGTATTCGGCTTCTTCGGCGTGCTGCTGGCGCTGCCGGCGAGCGCGGCGCTGCTCGTCGGCCTGCGCCACCTGCGCCGCGCCTACCTCGCGAGCGCGCTGTACGGCGGCGCGAAGTGACGCGCCAGCTCGCGCTGCCGATCTCCGCGCCGCCCGAGCCCACGCTGGATAATTTCGTGCCGGGTTCGAACGTCGAACTGCTGGCGCGACTGCGCGAGCTTGCGGCAGGCCGCCTTGCCGAGTCCGTGATCTACCTGTGGGGCGAGGCGGGATCGGGCCGCAGCCACCTGCTGCGCGCCAGCGCGCGTCCGGGCCTGAGCGTGGCCGACGACGTCGGGCAGCTCGATGAGGGCGCGCAGGTCGCGCTGTTCAATGCCATCAACCATGCGCGCGAGACGGGCGCCGCGGTACTTGCCGCCGGCGATGCGCCCCCGGCGCAACTGGCGCTGCGCGAGGACTTGCGCAGCCGGCTGGGCTGGGGCCTGGTGTACCAGGTGAAGCCGCTGAGCGACGCGGAGAAGGCGATGTTCCTGCACGCCGAAGCAGCGCGCCGCGGGCTCAGGCTGGGCGACGAGGTCGTGTCGTACCTGCTGACCCACGTGCGCCGCGACATGCCCTCGCTTGGCGCGATCCTCGAGCAGCTGGACCGTGCCTCGCTCGAGCAGCACCGGCCGGTGACGCTGCCGCTGGTGCGCGAGGCGCTGAAATCGCTCGAGCCGTGAACCTGACGCTGTTCGACCTCGACAATACGCTGCTCGCCGGGGACAGTGACTTCCAGTGGGGTCAGTTCCTCATCGAGCGCGGCGTGCTGGCGCGCGACACCTATGATGCGCAGAACGCCGCATTCTTCGAGCAGTACAAGGCGGGCACCCTCGACATCCACGAGTACCTGGGCTTCGCCCTGCGCCCGCTGGCCGCGCACAGCGCCGCGGAGCTGGCGCGCTGGCACGCCGAATTCATGCGCAGCTGCATCCTGCCGATGATCACGCCCGCGGCGCGCGCGCTGGTGGCGCGCCACGGCGACGCCGGCGACCTGTGCGCCGTGGTCACCGCCACCAACAGCTTCGTCACCGCGCCGATCGCGCACGAGTTCGGCGTGCCGCACCTGCTCGCCACCGAGCCCGAGTCGGTGGCGGGGCGATTCACCGGGCGCGTCGCCGGCACGCCCTGCTTTCGCGAAGGCAAGATCCTGCGCGTCGAGCAGTGGCTCGCGGGCCTGGGGCACCGCCTCGAGGCGTTCGGCGCCAGCCGCTTTTACAGCGACTCGCACAACGACCTGCCCCTGCTCGAGCGCGTGCGCCAGCCGGTGGCGGTCGATCCCGACCCGCAACTCGCCGCCGAGGCCGCGCGCCGCGGCTGGCCGGTGATGTCGCTGCGCTAGAATCGCCGCCTCGATGATCAAGCGCTTTATCCGCCGCGTATTCGGGCTGTCCGCCACCGCGCCGCTGCTCGTGCCACGCGAGCGCCACGGCCTGCGGCGCGAGGCGCTCAGCCACGGCGCGCTCAAGGTCTGTGACGTGCTGCGGGATGCCGGCCACGCCGCCTACGTGGTGGGCGGCGCGGTGCGCGACCTGCTGCTCGAGATCGTGCCCAAGGACTACGACATCGCCACCGACGCACGCCCGGAGCAGGTCAAGCCGCTGTTCCGGCGCGCGCTGATCATCGGCCGGCGCTTCCGGCTGGTGCACGTGATGCTGGGCCAGGAGACGGTGGAAGTTTCGACGTTTCGCGCGGCCGACGCCAACACCGCGGAAAGAAGCGAGCATGGCCGCGTGCTGCGCGACAACGTTTTCGGTACCCAGGAAGAAGACGCGCGCCGGCGCGATTTCACCATCAATGCGCTGTATTTCGACCCCGCCACCGAGCAGATCATCGACAACCACGGCGGGCTCGCCGACCTCAAGCGGCGCGTGCTGCGCATGATCGGCGATCCGGCGACGCGCTTTCGCGAGGACCCGGTGCGCATGCTGCGCGCGGTGCGGCTGGCGGCCAAGCTCGGCTTGAGTATCGAGGCGGGCACGCGCGCGCCGATGCGCAAGCTCGCGCCGCTGATTGAACACGTGCCGCCGGCGCGGGTGTTCGACGAGATGCTCAAGCTGCTCATGTCCGGTCACGCCAGCGCCTGCGTGCGCCAGCTGCGCGAGGAAGGTCTGTCCAAAGGGGTGCTGCCGCTGCTCGACGTGATCCTCGAACAACCGCTGGGCGAGCGCTTCGTCACGCTGGCGCTGGCGCAGACCGACGAGCGCGTGCGCACGGAACGGCCGGTGTCGCCGGCGTTTCTGTTCGCCGCCCTGCTGTGGCACGAGGTGCTGGCAGCTTCGAAAGCGCGCCAGGCGAAGGGCGAGCGCCCGCTCCCGGCGCTGGAAGCGGCCATGGACCGCGTGCTCGACACGCAATGCGAGAAGCTGGCGCTGACGCGCAAGCTCACCGCCACCATGCGCGAAGTCTGGGCGATGCAGCCCCGGTTCGAGCACCGCGGCGGGCAGCGCCCCTACCGTTTGCTCGAGGCGCCGCGCTTTCGCATGGGCTACGACTTCCTCGAAATTCGTGCGGCGAGCGGCGAGGTGAATCCCGAGCTGGAAGCCTGGTGGCGCGCGTTCCAGCACGCCGATGCCGAGACCCGCAAGGCGATGCTGCTGCCCGATAGCGGCCCGCGCAAGAAGCGCCGGCGGCGACGCAAGCGCAACGAGGTCGCGGAGCCGGGCCCCGAGCAGGCGTGACTACCGCCTACATCGGCATCGGTTCCAACCAGGACGACGCACGCGCCCACGTCCGCCAGGCTTTCGAGGAGCTCGCGCAGCTGCCCGAAACACGGCTCGAGGCGCGCTCCGGGCTGTACCGCAGCGCACCGCTCGGCGCTCCGGGACAGGCCGACTACGTGAATGCCGCCGCCGGCGTGGACACCGAGCTGTCCGCCGCGCAGCTGCTCGCCGCGTTGCAGGACATCGAGGCGCGCCATGGCCGCGAGCGGCCCTTTCCCAACGCGCCGCGCACGCTCGACCTGGACCTGCTGCTGTACGGCGAGGCAAGCTTCGACTCGGCCATGCTGACCCTGCCGCATCCGCGCATGCACCAGCGTGCCTTCGTGCTCATGCCGCTGCTGGAGCTGGATCCGCTCCTGGAGGTGCCGGGCCGTGGCGCGGCGCGCGCGCTGGTCGCAGCCTGCGCGGGCCAGCGCGTGACACGCCTGGATTGAAATGGAACGCCTGCGCTATATCGCCGTGGAGGGCCCGATCGGCTCGGGCAAGACCAGCCTTGCGCGCCGCCTCGCCGCGCGCCTGGGCGCGGACCTGTTGCTCGAGCAGCCCGGGGAGAATCCGTTCCTCGCGCGCTTTTACCAGGACATGGCGCGCTACGCGCTGCCAACGCAGCTGTTCTTCCTGTTCCAGCGCGCGCGCCAGCTCGAGCCGCTGGCGCAGCCCGACATGTTCGGCCGCGCCACGGTTGCGGATTTCCTCATCGACAAGGACCCGCTGTTCGCGCGCATCACGCTCAGCGGCGATGAACTGGCGCTGTACCAGCGCATCTACGAGGCGCTGCGGCCGCAGGCGCCCGTGCCCGACCTGGTGATCTACCTGCAGGCGCAGCCGCAAGTACTCATCGAGCGCGTCCGGCGCCGCGGCACGGACTACGAGCGCGGCATCGACGAGGATTACCTCGCGCTGCTGGCGGAAGGCTATGCGCGCTTCTTCTATCACTACGCGGCCTCGCCGGTGCTGATGGTGAATTCGGAGAATCTGAACTTCGCGGAGCGCGACGCCGATTTCGACCTGCTGGTGGCGCGCATGCGCGCCATGAAAAGCCGGCGCGAGTACTTCAACCTGGGCTGAGCGGCGCGCTACACCGGATAGGGATCGAAGGTGATCGACTCGACCGGGCAGCCCATGGACACGGCCATCCTGTCCATCACTGCATCGGTCAGGGCAACGGCCTGAAAATCCTGGTCGCCGCCCTTGGCCGCGATGAACGCTTTCGCTTGCGCCTCGGTATTCCAGGTCACGACGGGGTCGGGGCTGACACCTGCCACCTGCCGACAGACCGGGATGCCGATCTTGCCGATGTCGTGCAGCGGCACGGCGAGCTCGATGGACTCCGCTTCCTCGTGCTCCAGGCCGATGGTGTCGGCGATCAGGCGCGAGTAGCGCGCCATGCGCACCAGGTGGTAGCCGGTTTCCTCGTCGCGGAATTCGCCGGCGCGCGCCAGGCGCATCAGCGTCTCCTTCTCGCGGTCGCGCACTTCGCGCGTCGCCTCGTCCACCAGGCCTTCGAGCAGACGCCGGCGGTCTTCCAGCGCCAGGTGCTGGCGGCGCAGCGTGAGCAGGTTGCGGCAGCGCGCCATGCACTCGCGCGCATCCACCGGCTTGGTGAGGAAATCGGTGACGCCCGCGTCCAGCGCGTCGTAGCGCACCTTGCGGTCGTCGTGCGCGGTGACCATCATGATCGGCACGTTCTCGTAGCCGGGCAGCGCGCGCAGGCGCTTGGCCAGTTCGATGCCGTTCATGTCCGGCATCATGTAATCGATCAGCACCAGGTCGGCGACGTGGCGCGTGGCCCACACCACCGCGTCCACCGGGCGCAGGAAGCCTTCGACTGCCACGCGATCGTCGAGCGAACGCACCACCTGTTCGAGGATCGCGCGGCCGGTCGACTGGTCGTCGACCACCAATGCGGTGTTGCGCGCTGCCGGCAGCACGAAGAGCTGCGCTTTTGCCATGCACTTCCGGTGGGAAAACGGACCGGCTAGCCTACCCCTGGCGGCCCCCGCTGTCCAGTTAAGGGACTGACGCAAAAGCAAGAAACCGTGAGGGCGGCAGGCCCTGGTGCCGGAAGAGAGACTCGAACTCTCATGGTGTTGCCACCGGCGGATTTTGAGTCCGCTGCGTCTACCGATTCCGCCATTCCGGCGCGGGGAGCGGAATTATAGAACCCTATAATGCCGCGGCATGCGACTTGCCGAGTTCGACTACGCGCTGCCAGAAGCGCTGATCGCCCAGCATCCGGCGCCCGAGCGCACCTCCAGCCGCCTGCTGCGCCTGGACGCGGGGACCGGCAAGCTCGAGGACCTCAGCTTCGCCGACCTGCCTTCCCTGGTGGGCAAGCGCGACACCCTGGTCCTGAACGACACGCGCGTGATCAAGGCGCGCCTGCTGGGGAAGAAAGCGAGCGGCGGGCGCCTCGAGCTGTTCATCGAGCGGGTCACCGGCGCGCGCGAGGCGCTGGCGCTGATCCGCTCGGCGCACGCGCCGCGCGCCGGCAATGAGCTGATCGTGGGCGACGGCGCGCGCGTCGCGGTCACCGGCCGCGAGGGCGACCTGTACCGCGTGCGCTTCGCCGAGGACGTGCACAAGGTGCTTGAGCGCTGCGGCGCAGTACCCCTGCCGCCCTACATCCGGCACGCGCCGGAAGCGGCGGACGCCGAGCGCTACCAGACCGTGTACGCCGAGCGTCCCGGGGCGGTGGCGGCGCCCACCGCGGGCCTGCACTTCGACCGCCCGCTGCTGCAGCGGCTGGAGGCGCGTGGCGCGCGCGTCGCGCGGCTCACCCTGCACGTCGGCGCCGGCACCTTCCAGCCGGTGCGCAACGACGACATCGACCTGCACCGCATGCACCAGGAGCACTATGAAATCCCGCGCGAGACCATGAACGCGATCGCCGGGCGGCGCGTGCTGGCGGTGGGCACCACGTCGCTGCGCGCGCTCGAGAGCGCCGCGCTCAGCGGACAGCTCAGCGGCGAAACCGACCTGTTCGTGCGCCCGGGGTTCCAATTCCTGCTGGCCGACCGGCTGCTCACCAATTTCCACCTGCCCAAGTCGAGCCTGCTGATGCTGGTGTCCGCGTTCGCCGGGCTGGAGAACATGCGCCGCGCCTACGCGCACGCCATCGAGCGCCGCTACCGCTTCTTTTCCTACGGCGACGCCATGCTGATCGAGCGCGCGGGATGAAATTCACGCTCAGCCATCGCGACGGCGCCGCGCGCCGCGGCCGCCTGGAGCTCGCGCACGGCGCCGTGGACACGCCCGCCTTCATGCCGGTGGGCACCTACGGCACGGTGAAGGCCATGTCGCCGCTGGAACTGAAGGAGATCGGCGTGCAGATCGTGCTCGGCAACACTTTCCACCTGTGGCTGCGGCCCGGGACCGAGGTCATCGCCAGGCACGGCGGCCTGCACCGCTTCATGGGCTGGGACGGCCCGATCCTCACCGACTCGGGCGGCTTCCAGGTGTTCAGCCTCGGCGCCATGCGCAAGATCAGCGAGGAAGGGGTGAAGTTCGCCTCCCCCATCAACGGCGACCGGCTGCTGCTGAGCCCCGAGGAGTCGATGCGCGTGCAGCGCGCCCTCGACTCGGACATCGCCATGGTGTTCGACGATTGCACCGCGCATCCGGCGACGCACAAGCAGGCGGAGAAATCGATGCAGCTCAGCCTGCGCTGGGCCGAGCGCTCCAGGCGCGCGTTCGAGGGCAGCCGCAACGCGCTGTTCGGCATCGTGCAGGGCAGCGTGTACGAGGAGCTGCGCGAGGCGTCGCTCGCCGGGCTGCAGGGCATCGGCTTCGAGGGCTATGCCATCGGCGGCCTGGCGGTGGGCGAGCCCAAGGAGGCGCGCGAGCGCATCCTCGCGCACACCGCGCCGCGCTTGCCCGCAGACCGGCCGCGCTACCTGATGGGCATGGGCACGCCGGAAGACCTGATCGGCGCGGTGAGCGCCGGCGTGGACATGTTCGACTGCGTGCTGCCGACGCGCAATGCGCGCAACGGCTGGCTCTACACGCGCCGCGGCGACGTCAAGATCCGCAACGCGCGCTGGCGCGACGACCCCGCGCCGCTCGATGCCGCCTGCGCCTGCTACGCCTGCCGCAACTTCAGCCGCGCCTACCTGCACCACCTGCAGAAGGCGAACGAGATCCTCGGCGCGCGCCTCAACACCCTGCACAACCTGCACTACTACCAGGAACTGATGCGCGAACTGCGCGCCGCCATCGAGGGCGCGCGCCTCGCGTCGACCGCGGCGCGCCTGCTGGAGGAGCGCGGCCTGCTGCTATAATTCGCGCCCTTTGAGAGGGAGTTCGTCGCGATGATTTCCAACGCCTACGCGCAGCTCACCGGCGGCGATGCCGGCTTCATGGGCCTGCTGCCCATCGTGCTGATGTTCGTGCTGCTGTATTTCCTCATGATCCGTCCGCAGATGAAGCGCGCCAAGGAGCACAAGCAGATGGTCGAGGCGCTGCAAAAGGGCGACGAAGTGGTGACCGGGGGCGGCGTCGTGGGACGCATCAGCGAGATGGGCGAGGCCTTTGTCAGCCTGGAAATCGCACCCAACACCGTGATCAGCGTGCAGCGCGCCGCGGTGCAGACGCTGCTGCCCAAGGGCACGATGAAGTCGCTGAAGTAGTGCCCCGGGCGTGAATCGCTATCCGACCTGGAAGTACACGCTGGTCGCGCTGTGCGTGGCGCTCGCCGCGCTCTATACGCTGCCCAATTTCTTCGGCGAATCGCCCGCGGTGCAGGTGTCCAGCGTCCGGGCCACGGTGCGCGTGGACAGCGCGCTGCTGCAGCGCATGGAAAGCGCGCTCACCCAGGCCTCGATCCCCTTTACGGGTGCCGTGCTCGACGCCAACAGCCTGCGCGTGCGCTTCGCCGACACCGATGTCCAGCTCAAGGCAAAGGAAGCGATCGACAAGGCGGTCAACCCGGACCCCGCCAATGCCTCCTACGTCGTGGCGCTCAACCTGCTGTCCGCTTCGCCAGGCTGGCTGACCGCGGTCCGCGCCCTGCCGATGTATCTCGGCCTCGACCTGCGCGGCGGGGTGCACTTCCTGCTGCAGGTGGACATGCCGGCGGCGCTGACCAAGCGCCTGGAAAGCCTCACCGGGGACATCCGCAGCCTGCTGCGCGACAAGAGCATCCGCCACGGCGGCGTGGTGCGCGCGGGACAGAGCCTGCGCATCCGTTTCCGCGACGCCGAAGTGCGCGCCAAAGCGCGCGACATCGTCGCCACCGGCCTCACCGACCTGGTGCTCACCGAGCGCGAGGAAGGCGCCGAGTTCCTGCTCCTCGCCACGCTCAAGCCCGAGGCCGCCCGGCGCACCCAGGATTTCGCGCTCAAGCAGAACATCACCACCCTGCACAACCGCATCAACGAGCTGGGCGTGTCCGAGCCGGTGATCCAGCAGCAAGGCGCCGACCGCATCGTGGTGCAGCTGCCCGGGGTGCAGGACACGGCGAAAGCCAAGGACATCCTCGGGCGCACCGCCACGCTCGAGATCCGCATGGTGGACCACGAGAAGATGACGCCGGACCTGCTCGCCGCCGCGGCGCGCGGCGACGTGCCCTTTGGCACCGAGTACTACGTGGAGCGCGACGGCGCGCCGCTGCTGGTGCGCAAGGAAGTGGTGCTGACCGGGGACCGGTTGACCGACGCGCAACCTGGCTTCGACAACCAGACCAACGAGCCGGCCGTGTACCTGACGCTGGACGGCGCCGGCGCGCGCATCTTCAAGGACGTGACGCGCGACAACGTCGGCAAGCGCATGGCGATCCTGCTGATCGAGAAAGGCAAGGGCGAAGTGGTGACCGCGCCGGTGATCCGCAGCGAGATCGGCGGTGGCCGCGTGCAGATTTCCGGGCGCATGAGCACCACCGAGGCAGCCGACGTCGCGTTGCTGCTGCGCGCGGGTGCCCTGGCCGCGCCAATGGAGATCATCGAGGAGCGCACTGTCGGTCCGAGCCTCGGGCGCGACAATATACAAAAAGGCTTCAACGCCACGCGCTGGGGCTTTTTCGCCATCGTGGTCTTCATGTCGGCGTACTACGCGGTGTTCGGCATGATCTCGTCAGTGGCGCTGGCCGTGAACCTGTTGTTCCTGTTGGCGCTGCTGTCGCTGCTGCAGGCCACGCTGACCCTGCCGGGCATCGCCGCCATCGCGCTCACGCTCGGCATGGCGATCGACGCCAACGTGCTGATCAACGAGCGCATTCGCGAAGAGCTGCGCGGCGGCGCCACGCCGCAGGCGGCGATCGCTGCCGGCTACCAGCGCGCCTGGGGCACCATCGTGGACTCGAACGTCACCACGCTGATCGCCGGCCTGTCGCTGCTGATCTTCGGCTCGGGGCCGGTGCGCGGTTTCGCCGTGGTGCACGTCCTCGGCATCCTCACTTCGATTTTCTCCTCGGTGGTGGTGTCGCGCGCCATGGTCAACCTGTTCTACGGCCACCGGCGCAAGGTGCAGCGCCTGATGATCGGCGACACGGCGTGGAAGTGAGCTGAGCCATGGAGTTCTTCAAGATCCGGCGCACCATCCCGTTCATGCGGCATGCGCTGGTGTTCAACGTCATCTCGCTGCTCACTTTCGTGCTGGCGGTGTTGTTCCTCAGCACGCGCGGCCTGAACTTCTCCATCGAATTCACCGGCGGCACCCTGCTGGAAGTGAGCTACCAGCAGTCCGCGCAGGTCGACCGCATCCGCAACTCGCTCGAGCGCGCGGGCTACAAGGCCGAAGTGCAGACCTTCGGCTCGTCGCGCGACGTGCTGATCCGCATGCACGTCGACAAGAGCCGCTCCACCGCCGCGCTGTCGGAGCAGGTGCTCGGGGTGCTGCGCGCGGACGACAAGTCGGTCGAGTTGCGCCGCGTGGAGTTCGTCGGCCCGCAGGTGGGCGAGGAGCTCGCCGAGTACGGCGCGCTCGCGCTGCTGGTCACCGCGGTGGGCATCGTGCTGTACCTGTGGATGCGCTTTGAATGGCGCTTCGGGCTCTCCGCGATCATCGCCAACCTGCACGACGTGGTGATCATCCTCGGCTTCTTCGCCTTCTTCCAGTGGGAGTTCTCGCTCCCGGTGCTGGCAGCGGTGCTCGCCGTGTTGGGCTACTCGGTGAACGAGTCGGTAGTGGTGTTCGACCGGGTGCGCGAGATGTTCCGCAAGCTGCGCAAGGCGGAGGTGCCGGAAGTCATCGACAGCGCCATCACCGGTACCATCTCGCGCACCATCATCACGCACGGCAGCACCCAGGTGATGGCCACCACCATGCTGATCTTCGGCGGGCCGGCTTTGCACTACTTCGCGCTGGCCCTCACCATCGGCATCCTGTTCGGCATCTATTCCTCGGTGCTGGTGGCGAGCCCCCTGCTCATGTGGCTCGGCGTGGACCGCGCCCAGTTCGTGCGGACGCTGAAAAAGCCCGGCAAGGACGAGCACGAAGGCGCCGTGGTCTGACCCCGGGGGTCCGCCCCCTCTTTTTTACTTCAGTATCTGCACCAGGTTGGAGTAGTCGTCGGTCCAGGTGCGCAGCGACTCCCGGTCCCCGGCAGGCTGCGCACCCACCGCCGCGAATTCGCTGCTGCGCAGCGCCTCGGGGTCGTTCGACGCCAGCACCCAGTCGCTCTGCGTGCGCGCATCCTGCGCCTCGGAATCTTCGTACACCACGACCGCGTGCGCGCCCTGCTCGCGCGCCAGCCGCGCCACCACCGGCACCAGGTCGAGGAAGCGGTTGGAGACGTGGAAGGCGACGATGCCCCCGGGCTTCAGATGGCGCAGGTACAACGCGAAGGCCTCGCGCGTGATCAGGTGCACCGGGATGGCGTCGCTGGAGAAGGCGTCCACCGCGAGCAGGTCGAATCCCTGCGGCGGCTCGCGCTCCAGGCTCAGGCGCGCGTCGCCCAGCTCAAGTTCGATCGTCGCTGCGCTGTCCGCCAGGTAGCTAAACTCGCGGCCGGCAAGATCGATCACGCGCGGATTGACGTCGTAGAAGCGGTAGGTGTCGCCCTTGCGGCCGTAGGCGGCGAGCGTACCGACGCCCAGCCCGATCACGCCGACGCGCATGGCGCCGGGGCGCGCCTGGCGCGCCAGCAGCGCCACGCCGATGCCCGAACTGCTTTGGTAGTAGGTGGTGGCCAGGCCGCGGTGTTCGGGATCCATGAACTGCTCGCCGTGCATGATCACGCCGTGTAGCAGGCGCCGCAGATGCCGATCCTCGCCCGGCAAGCCGTATTCCTTGATACGCAGCACACCGTAGAAATTGCGCGAGGAGATGCGCGTGTCCTGCTGGAAGCGCAGGCCGTCGTAGATCGCGGTGCCGGTGACGCCCATCAGCACTGCCAGACTCATGTTGCGCGCCACGCCGGGCAGTGATGCGCAGCGCACCGCTACCAGGAACGCCGTCGCGACCATCGCGAGGCCCAATTCATAGTAGCCGTCGAAGGCGAGCGGGGCGACCACCGCCACCAGCAGGCCGCCCAGCGCACCGCCGGCCGCCACGGTAAGGTAGAAGGCCGTCAGGTGCCGCGGCGACGGGCGCAGGCGGTAGAGCTCGCCGTGGCAGTACAGGCAGGTGACGAACAGTCCGGTCAGGAAAACACCGAGCTGAACGTAGAGGTCGAACTGGAAATCCACGTCCACCAGCAGCCACGCCATGCCGACCAGCGCCGCCAGCGTGACGCTCCAGAACATCTGCGCGCGATACCCGCGCCCGTCGAAGGCCAGGATGAAGGTGAGCAGGTACAAAGTGAGCGGCGCTAGCCACAGGAGCGGGATCGCGGCCACGTTCTGCGTCACGTGGTTGGTCACCGCCAGCAGCATCGCCGAACCGGTGGTGGACAGCGCCAGCCAATGCAGCAGCGCGGCGCGCGCGGGGGGCGGCGCGGTGGGGAGCGCGGCAATGGCCGCCGCC
>JAQBXT010000046.1 GCA_027624175.1 Pseudomonadota bacterium
CGCCGCGAGACGCCGCCGCCCGTCCGCTGCGCCAGCAGCGGGCGCAGCACGAACCACAGGGTGAGCGCCGCCAGCGCGACGCCGATCCCCCAGAACAGGATCATTCGAGCAGTTGCGCCGCGCGCGCGCGCTCGGCCTCGGTGAGCTGCGGCTCGGGCAGCCGCCGGCGCCGGATGCGACGGTAAAGGAGCAGCGCGCCGAGCGCGAGCAGCGCAAACGGCCCGAGCCACAGCGCAAGCGTCGTCGCCTTGAACGGCGGCCGGTACAGCACGAAATCGCCGTAGCGCGCGACCATGTAATCGATCACATCGCGCTCGCTGGCGCCGCCCTGCAGCTGCTCGCGGATCTGGTTGCGCAGGTCCACTGCCAGCGGCGCATTGGAATCCGCAATCGTCTGGTTCTGGCACACCAGGCACCTGAGCTCCTGCGCCAGGCCCGCGACACGCTTGTCCAGCACCGGGTCCTGCGCCCACGCGGCCCCGGCGAGCAGCGCCAGCACCAGCAGGCTAGCCCGCACGGCTCAATTCCCTGAGCAGCGGCACCACCTTATCGCGCGACACTTCCGGCGTCAGCGGACCGATGCGCTTGTAGCGGATCACGCCGTGCCGGTCGATGACGTAGGTTTCCGGCACGCCGTACACGCCGTAGTCGATGCCGATGCGCCCGTTGGCGTCGAACACGGAAAGCAGGTAGGGATCGCCGTTCCTCTGCAGCCAGGGCAACGCATCCTGGCGCGCGTCCTTGTAGTTGAGCCCGACCACCGGGGCGAGGCCCGATTTTGCCAGCGCGGTGATCACCGGGTGCTCGATGAGGCACGGCTGGCACCACGATGCCCAGACGTTGAGCACCCAGGGCTTGCCCAGCATGTCCTGCTGCGAAAACGTCTTCTCGGGGGACTGCAGCAGCGGCAGCTCGAACGCCGGCGCCGGCTTGCCGATGAGCGGCGAAGGCACCTCGCGCGGGTTGAGCGTCAAGCCGACGGCCAGCAGCACCACCAGGGCGGCGAACGCCGCCACCACCCACGCCATCCTCACGCTGCGACCTCCGCGCCGCGGCGCGCCGGCATCGTCAGCCGGTAGCGGCGATCGCTCGCCGCCAGCAACCCGCCCAGCGCCATGATCAGGCAGCCGCCCCAGATCCAGTCGATGAACGGCTTGTGCTGCACCTTCACCAGCCAGGCGCCGCCCTCGAGCGGGTCGCCGAGCGATACGTAGAGGTCGCGCGTCAGCCCGGCGTCGATCGCCGCCTCGGTCATGGTCTGTTCCTGGGCCGTGTACACGCGCCGCTCGGGATACAGCACCACGACCGGCTTGCCGTCGCGCGTGACGGACACCTTCGCCTGCGCCGCGCGATAGTTCGGCCCGTTCACCGAGCGCACCGACTCGAGGCGGAACACGTGAGCACCCAGCGTCACGGTGTCCCCGGGGCGCATGTTCGCGTCCTGCTCGCTGTCGTAGCCCTTGACCAGCGTCACGCCGACCACGAACACGGCCACCCCCAGGTGCGCCAGCACCATCCCGTAGTGCGAGCGCGTCTGGCCGAAACCCTTGCGCAGGCTGAGCACGCAGGTGGCGGTGATCCACACCGCCAGCGCCAGACCGAATCCCACCAGCGCGTGCCACTGTCCGAAGGCAAAGGGCAGCAGGAGACCGACCGCCAGGCTCACCGCCAGCGACCAGCGCAGCAGCACGGCGAGCTCCGGCAGGCTCGCCCGCTTCCAGCGCGCCAGCGGTCCCACGCCCATCAGGAACAGTGCCGGCGCCATCAGCGGCACGAACACCGTCTCGAAATACGGCGGCCCGACCGAGATCTTGCCGCCGCCGAACGCGTCCAGCAGCAGCGGATAGAGCGTGCCGAGCATCACCGCGCCGGCGGCCGCCAGCAGCAGCAGGTTGTTGCCGAGCAGCATCGACTCGCGCGAAACGGGATGGAAAGAGCCCCCCTGGCCGATGCGCGCTGTGCGCCAGGCGTACAGCACCAGCGCGCCGCCGATGGTCAACGCGAACAGCCCGAGGATGAACACGCCGCGCTTGGGATCCACGGCAAAGGCGTGCACCGAGGTGAGCACGCCCGAGCGCACCAGGAAGGTGCCCAGCAGCGACAGACCGAAGGCGACGATGGCGAGCAGCACCGTCCAGCTGCGGAACGCACCGCGCTTCTCGGTCACCGCGAGCGAGTGGATCAGCGCGGTGCCGACCAGCCACGGCATGAAGGAGGCGTTCTCCACCGGGTCCCAGAACCACCAGCCGCCCCAGCCGAGCTCGTAATAGGCCCAGCCGCTGCCGAGCGCGATGCCCAGGGTGAGGAACACCCAGGCCACGGTGGTCCAGGGCCGCGACCAGCGCGCCCAGGCGGCGTCGAGCTTGCCCGAGAGCAGCGCGGCGACGGCGAACGCGTAGGCGACGGAAAAGCCCACGTAGCCCATGTAGAGCATCGGCGGGTGGATCACCATGCCCACGTCCTGCAGCAGCGGATTGAGATCGCGGCCGTCGGCCGGCACCGGGAACAGGCGGTCGAACGGATTCGAGGTGAACAGCATGAAGGCGAGAAAGCCCGCGCTCACCAGCCCCAGCACGCCGAGCACGCGCGCCACCATCTCGTCGGGCAGGTGCGCGCTGAATACGCTCACCGCGATCATCCACAGGCCGAGCATCAGGCACCACAGCAGCAGCGAGCCCTCATGGCTGCCCCAGGCCGCGGCGATACGGTACTGCAGCGGCAGCGCGGAATTGGAATTCGTCGCCACGTTCTGCACGGAAAAATCATTGCTGACGAAGGAGTACACCAGGGCGCCGAAAGCGAAGGTCAGCAGCAGCGCGTTCACCTGCGCCGCGGGACGCGCCACGCCCATCCACGCCGCGTCGCCGCGCGCGGCGCCGGCGAGCGGCAGGATGCCCTGCAGCAGCGAGACGATGAGCGCGAGCGACAGCGCGAGTTGTCCGAGCTCGGGGATCATTTCAGGGTCTTCGCCATTCTCTCGGCGGTCTCCTGCGCGCGCTTCACGGCGTCGGCGGCCTCCGGCGGCATGTAGTTCTCGTCGTGCTTGGCCAGGACCTCGCGCGCGCGGAACACGCCGTCGGCGCCGAGTTGCCCCTGCGCCACCACGCCCTTGCCCTCGCGAAACAGATCGGGCAGCGCGCCGTTGTACAGCACCGGGACGTGCTTGGCCGTGTCGGTGACGACGAAGCGCACCTCCACGCCGTCGCGCTTCACGCTGCCCGATAGCACCATGCCGCCGATGCGGAAGGTCTTGCCCTGCGGCGCCTCGTTGGCGGCAATCTGCGAGGGCGTGAAGAAGAACACCAGGTTCTGCTCGAACGCGGAGAGCACCAGCGCCGCCGCCCCGCCGAGCGCGGCGAGGCCCAGCGCGATCACGGCCAGCCGCTTATGCCTTGGCTTCACGCGTGCGCCTCCGCAGAAGAAAGACTTCGACCGCCAGACCGGCGCAAGTCACGCCGTAGGCCCCCCAGACGTAAAAGCCGTAGCCGCCCATGGCCCAGAATTCGCTCCAGCCGCCCCAGTTCATTCCCTCTCCTTGATGATGCAGCGCACACGCGCGAGCGACGCGGCGATGCTGTACAGCCAGAACGCCAGCGCCATCAGCAGCATTCCCGTGAGCATGGTGCTCGCCATGCTCGGCGCCCGGGTCAGGCTCACCGACGCACCCTGGTGCAGCGTATTCCACCACGTCACCGAGTAATAGATGATGGGGACGTTGACCACGCCGACGATCGCCAGCAGCGCGCCGGCGCGATCGGCGCGGCGCGGCTCGTCGATCGCCGCCTGCAGGGCCATGAACCCTAGATACAGGAAGAGCAGGATTAGTTCCGAGGTGAGCCGCGCATCCCACACCCAGTAGGCTCCCCAGGTCGGCCGCCCCCACAGCGCGCCGGTCCACAGGGCGAGGAAGGTGAACAGCGCCCCGGTGGGCGCGATTGCGCTCGCCATCATCGAGGACAGTCGGGTATTGAACGCCAGGCCGATCCCCGCCCAGAACGCCATCACCACGTAGAGGAACATCGACATCCAGGCCGCCGGCACGTGGATGAAGATGATGCGGTAGGCCTCGCCCTGCTGCGCGTCGGTCGGCGCGACGAAAAAGCCCACGTACAGGCCCGCGGCCGCGAGCAGCCCGGCGCCGACGGCGCTCCAGCGCGCGATCTTCCCGGCGAGCGGGAAGAACGTCTGCGGGGACGAGAACCAATACCACTTGATGGCTGCACTCATTCAGTCGAAATCCTCAAGGCCGCGGCGATCGCCCAGGGCGCGAACGCCGCTGCCAGCAACAGCAGCGCTCCGAGCAACTGCAACTGGCCTTGCGGCGCAAGCCCCGCGGCCGCCATGTCCACGCTGCCCGCGCCCATGATCAGCACCGGCACGTACAGCGGCAGCACCAGCAGCGAAAGCAGCACGCCGCCGCCGCGCAAGCCCAGCGTCAGCGCGGCGCCGATGGCGCCGATCAGGCTCAGCACCGGCGTGCCGAGGAGCAATGATAAGGCAAGCGTGCCGTAGAGCGACGCCGGCAGATCGTATTGGAGCGCGATCAGCGGCGCGATCAGCACCAGCGGCAACCCGGAAACCAGCCAGTGCGTGAACACCTTGGCGGCGGCGATGACGCCGAGCGGCGACACGCCGAGCAGCATCTGCTCCAGCGTGCCGTCGGCATGGTCGGCGGCGAACAGGCGCGAAAGCGACAGCATCGACGACAGCAGCGCCGCCACCCAGATCACCCCGGGCGCGACCGCGCGCAGCTGGTTCGGCTCGGCGCCAATGCCCAGCGGAAAGAGGCTCGCCACGATGACAAAGAACAGCAGCGCCGTGCCCACGTCGCTCGGCCGACGCAAGGCGAGCAACAGATCGCGGCGGACGACGCAGCGCGCGGCGGCGATCATCCGAGCTCGACCACGCGCAGCGCGGCGGCGCCGATAGTCGCTTCCTGGTGCGTGGTGTAGACCACTGCCCCGCCCTGCGCCACGTGACTCGCGATGAGCTCTTCGGTGAACCGGGCGGCCGCGGCGTCGAGTGCGGCGAAGGGCTCATCGAGCAGCCACAGCGGCGCCGCGGCGCTGAGGAGCAGGCGCGCGAGCGCCGCGCGCCGGCGCTGTCCCTGCGACAGGCGCCGCACCGCGACGTCGTTGGCAGCCAGGCCGTAACTCTCCAGCGCCTCGCGTGCCTGCTGTGGCGACGCCGTGCGCCCGGCGAGCGTGCAGGCGACCGTCAGGTTCTCCGCCGCCGTCAGGTCGTCCTTTACCGCCGGCGCATGGCCGAGGTAGACGAGATGGCGCGTGAAGTCCTCGCGCAGATTGGGGATCGGCGTGCCCTGCCAGCGCACCTCGCCGGCCTCGGGCGAGAGCAGGCCGCACAGGATCTTGAGCAGGCTCGTCTTGCCGCTGCCGTTGGCGCCGACGATGCGCAGCAACTCGCCGCCCTGGAGGGCGAACGAGAGGCTGCGGAACAGTGCGCGGCCGCCGCGCAGGCAATCGAGGTTCGATGCTTCGAGCACCCGCTATTGTTGCAGAAACGGGCATTGCGGCTGGCGCGGCGCGCTTGACCTAGGTCAACACGCGTCCGGGCGTTCGGGGCAGCATCGTCGCTGTGCAACAAGTGCTTCTGCTGAGGGGAAATCACAGCGCCGGAATCGCACGGGACGCGCGACTGCTGGAAGGCGTCCTTGCCAGCCTGCCGCTGTTCCGCGGCATGGCGGCGCGACAGGTACAGCAGGTCGCCGCGCAGTCCCGCCTGCAAAGCGCGCGCCGTGGCGAGTTGCTGTGCAGGCACGGCGAAGCGATGCCCGGGCTCTTCGTCGTCGCCTACGGCATGCTCAAGATCGCCCTGCGCCGCAACGGCAGCGAGGAAAACGTGGTGCGCTTCGTGCGGGCGGGCGAGTCGTTCGGCGAGGCGAGTTCGCTGCTCGATCGCCCCTGCCCGGTCGATGCGGTCGCGCTGGAAGAATCGATGCTGGCGGTCGTGCCGGCGGCGGCGCTCGCGCGCCTGCTGCACTCCGAGCCGATCTTCGCGCGCAACATGACCGGCTCACTGGCCGAGCGCCTGTTGGGGCTGCTGCAGGAGTTCGAGGCGAGCGTGCAGCACAGTGGCGTGCAGCGCCTCGCCTGTTACCTCGACTCCCTGGCGGAACCCGGCGCGCTTGCCAATCGCTCGATCGCGCGGCTGCCTGCCACCAAGACCACGGTCGCCGCGCGGCTCGGCGTGAAGAAGGAAACGCTGTCGCGCATGTTGCGCGATCTTGCCGCACGGGGTCTGATCAAGGTCACGGGCCGCGAAGTCGCGATCCTGGACCGGGACGCGCTGGCGCGCATCGCCGGCAACGCCGCCTAGATCGGGTCCAGCCCCCGCTCGGTGAGCGGCAAACGGTGCTTTTCCGCCTTGCGCAGCGCGTGCGCCATCTGGCGGCCTTCGAGCAGGCCCGCCAGCTTGCGCGGACCGCAGTCATCGAGCAGGGCGCGGCTGACTTTGAGCAGGTGCACGGGCTCGCGCGCTTTTTTCAGCAGGAAGGAGTGCGCCTCGTGCTCGCCGTCCCAGCGCTCGGCGAGCGCCCAGTCCGGAAACACCTGGTGCAGGTATTTCCGTACGGCATCAAGACGCTCCTCCGCAATCCTCGCCATGGCCCCCTCCACGCGCCCTGCACGTGCGAAACCAATGTACCCCAATCCGGGGAGCGCGGATGAAAAGCTGCTATCGAAAAAACAGCAGGCTAATGCAGATCCAGCGCGCGCTGTTTGAGCGCCGCCAGGGGCACGTATTCCAGGACGCTTTCGTGCGTCGCCTCGAGCACCACCTGCGGCGCGGCGCCCGCGCGCCAGGCCTCCACCCAGCGCAGCACGTGCAGGCACCAGCGATCGCCCACCTGCAGGCCGCGAAAGCGCATTTCCGGGCGCGGCGTGACCAGGTCGTTGCCCTGGGCGACGCTGTAGTCGAGGAACGCCTGGGTCGCCTTGATGCACACCAGGTGCGCCACGCCGTCGGCGCCGTGCGTGGCGCAGCTGCCGTCGCGGAAGTACCCGGTGAGCGGGGAATAGCTGCAGGCCATGAGTTCGCCGCCGAGCACGTTCTTCTCCTGGCCCATGCCGCCATTGTCCCAGAGCGGGCGCTTGTTTGATGAAAATCAAACGGAACGCGACCGCAGCGATGGAAACTCGGCCTTGTCCAGGGTGCGGGTCCATGGCCGCGGCGGCCAGGGCGTCGTGCCGGAGGAACTATGAAAGTCAGACCGCCCGCCGGGCGTTGTTCGCCTGCGGCAGCCCGTTCGACCCGGTGACCCTCGACGCGCGCGTGTTCGTGCCGCGCCAGGGCAACAATTCCTACATCTTTCCGGGCGTCGGCCTGGGCGTCATCTGCAGCCGCGCGCGGCGCGTCACCGACGACATGTTCCTCGCCGCCGCGCGCAGATGTACGACCCGACGTATCCGCGCTACGCCTAGCGCGCCGCGGCCTGGCGCTCGATGACGCGCTTGACCGCGTCGGCATCCGCGTCGATCACCTCGAAACGCTGCGGCCGCTTCTCCAGGTCTTCGAATCCCGCCGGCCTCGCAGGCTCGCGCCCGAGCGCCTCGCGGATCGTGGCCGCAAACTTCACCGGCAGGGCCGTTTCGAGGCAGATCAGCGGCACGCCCGCTACGCGGCGGGCGAGGCCGACCTTCACCCCGTCGGCGGTGTGCGGATCGATCATCACCCCGTACTTGCGGTGCACCTGCCGTATCGTCTCCAGGCGGTCGGCGTGGGTGCTCCTGCCGGACACGAATCCTGCGCTGCCCTGCAACTCGAATTCGCCCACGCGCTCCAGCTTGCGCCACAAATGCGCGACTTGCCCCGCGTCGCGGCCCACCAGGTCGAAAACGTAGCGCTCGAAGTTGGAGGCCTTGGAGATGTCCATCGACGGGCTGGAGGTGGCGAGTGCCGCGCGGCGCACGCGATAGCGGCCGCTGCGGAAGAATTCGTCCAGCACGTCGTTTTCGTTCGTGGCGAGGATCAGGCGCTCGACCGGCAGCCCCATCGAGCGCGCGACGTAACCGGCGTGGATGTTGCCGAAGTTTCCCGAGGGCACCGCAAAGGCCACCTGTTGCGCGTCGCTGGCGGTGGCGCGGAAATAGCCCCAGAAGTAGTACACCACCTGCGCGGCGACGCGCGCCCAGTTGATCGAGTTCACCGCGCCGATGCGGTAGCGCGTCTTGAAAGCGGCGTCGGCGTTGATCGCCTTCACCAGGTCCTGGCAATCGTCGAACGTGCCCTTCACCGCGAGATTGTGGATATTGGCGTCCTGCAGCGCGTACATCTGCGCCGACTGGAACGCGCTCATGCGGCCTTGCGGCGAAAGCATGAACACCTGGATGCCGCGCTTGCCGCGCATGGCGTGCTCGGCGGCGGAGCCGGTGTCGCCCGAGGTGGCGCCGAGGATGTTGAGGCTGGCCTTGCGTGCCGCGAGTACCTGTTCGAACAGATTCCCCAGCAGTTGCAGCGCCAGGTCCTTGAAGGCGAGCGTCGGGCCGTTGGACAGCGCCAGCAGGTGCAGGCCGGGCTCCAGCGTTTTCAGCGGCACGATGTCATCGCTGCCGAACGCCGCGCGCGTATAGGTCCTGCGCACCAGCGCCTCGAGCGCCGGGACGTCGTCGATGAACCGCGACAGGACCGCGCAAGCGAGCGCCGGGTAGCTCATTCCACGCCAGGCGGCGAGGTCCGCTTGCGGATAGGCCTCGGGCACGTACAGCCCGCCGTCGGGCGCGAGGCCCTCGAGCAGGATGTCGGAAAAGCGCTGCGGCGCCACGCCGCCGCGGGTACTGACGTAGCGCACTACAGCAGCGCTTCGATGCGGATGCGCGTGATCCTGCCCAGCACCGTGGGCAATTGCTCGATGCGCCGCATCGCCGCATCCACGTTCTTCTCCAGCGCGAGGTGCGTCAGCATGACGATATCCACGCGCTTCTCGCCCGCCGGCGGCTCCTTTTGCACCATCGCATCGATCGAGATGCGCAGGTCGGCGAGGATGCGCGTGATGCGCGCCAGCACGCCGGGTTTGTCCAGCACGCGCATGCGCAGGTAGTAGGAGGTCTGTACCTCGCCGATCGGCAGGATCGGCGTCGCCGAAAGCTGGTCGGGCTGGAACGCGAGATGCGGCACGCGGTGCCCTGGGTCGGCGGTGATCAGGCGCGTCACGTCCACCAGGTCGGCGACCACCGCGCTCGCCGTGGGCTGGCTGCCCGCGCCCGCGCCGTAGTACATGGTGGCGCCCACCGCATCGCCCTTCACCAGAATGGCGTTCATCACCCCTTCGACGTTGGCGATCAGGCGTCGCGCCGGAACCAGCGTGGGATGCACCCTGAGCTCGATGCCCCGCTGCGCGCGGCGCGTGATGCCGAGCAGCTTGATGCGGTAGCCCAGCTCTTCGGCGTAGCCAATGTCCTGCTGCGTGAGCCTGGAGATGCCCTCGGTGTAGGCCTTGCTGAACTGCATCGGGATGCCAAAGGCCAGCGCCGACAGGATGGTGAGCTTGTGCGCCGCGTCGACGCCTTCGATGTCGAAGGTCGGGTCGGTCTCTGCATAGCCCCTGGCCTGCGCGTCCGCCAGCGCCGTGGCGAAGGCCAGGCCCTTGTCGCGCATTTCCGAGAGGATGAAATTGGAGGTGCCGTTGATGATGCCGGCGATCCATTCGATGCGGTTGGCCGCCAGCCCCTCGCGCAGCGCCTTGATGATGGGAATGCCGCCGCCCACCGAGGCCTCGAACGCCACCATCACGCCTTTCTTCTGCGCGGCGGCGAAGATGCGGTTGCCGTGCTTGGCGAGCAGCGCCTTGTTGGCGGTGACCACGTGCTTGCCTTGCGCGATCGCCTCGAGCACCAGGTCCTTGGCGATGCCGGTGCCGCCGATCAGCTCGACGACGATGCCGATGTCCGGTGCGCGCACCACCGCGAAGGCATTGCCCAGCACCTGCGCCTTGCCATCGACGAGCCTGCGCGCCTTCTTCTGGTCCTTGTCGGCCACCTGCGTGATGCGGATCGCCCTGCCCGCGCGGCGCCGGATCTCGCGGGCATTGCGCTGGAGCACGTCCCAGGTGCCGCTGCCGACCGTGCCGATGCCCAGCAGCCCGACGTGAATGGGTCTCATGCGGCGGGCTTCATGCGGCACCGCGCAGCAGGCCGTCCTTGCGGAACATCTCCCTGACGCCGCGCAGCGCCTGGCGCAGCCGGTTCTCGTTCTCGATCAGCGCGATGCGCACGTGGTCGTCGCCGTGGTCGCCAAAGCCGATGCCCGGGGACACGGCGATCTTGGCCTGCTCGAGCAGGCGCTTGGTGAACTCGATCGAGCCCATGGCGGCGTAATAGTCTGGAATCTGCGCCCACACGTACATCGAGGCCTTCGGGTTCTCCACCCTCCAGCCGATGTCGTGCAGCCCCTTGACCATCACGTCGCGGCGCCGCTGGTAGTTGAGCCGGATCTCCTCGACGCAGTCCTGCGGGCCTTCCAGCGCGACGATCGAGGCGACCTGGATCGGCGTGAAGCTGCCGTAGTCGTGGTAGCTCTTGATGCGCGCCAGCGCGTTCACCAGATCGCGGTTGCCGACCATGTAGCCGATGCGCCAGCCCGCCATGTTGTAGCTCTTGGACATGGTGAAGAACTCGACCGCCACGTCGCGCGCGCCCGGCACCTGCATGATGGAGGGCGCTTTCCACCCGTCGTACACGATGTCGGCGTAGGCCAGGTCGTGCACCACCAGCATCTCGTGCTCGCGCGCCAGCGCGACGATGCGCTCGAAGAACGCCAGCTCGACGCACTTTGCCGTCGGGTTCGACGGAAAGCCGAGGATCAGCATCTTCGGCTTGGGGATCAGCTCGCGGATCGCGCGCTCCACCTCGGCGATGAAATCCACGCCCGGCGTCATGCGCACCGAGCGGATGTCGGCGCCGGCGATGATCGCGCCGTAAATGTGGATCGGGTAGGACGGATTGGGCACCAGCACCGTGTCGCCGCGGTCCAGCGTCGCCAGCATCAGGTGCGCGAGCCCTTCCTTCGAGCCGATGGTGACGATCGCCTCGCTGTCCGGGTCGAACGCCACCGCGTAGCGGCGCTGGTACCAGTCGCAGATCGCCTTCCTCAGGCGCGGGATGCCCTTGGACACCGAGTAACCGTGCGTGTCCTGGCGCTGCACCGCCTGCACCAGCTTGTCGACGATGTGCGCCGGCGTGGGCCCGTCGGGGTTGCCCATCGACAGGTCGATGATGTCCTCGCCGCGACGGCGCGCGGCCATCTTCAACTCGTTGGTGATGTTGAAGACGTAGGGCGGAAGGCGCTTGATCCTTGAAAACTCACGCATTGTAGAATTCTAGCAGTGAAACTCCACGCCTCCGCCCCCACCCGCCTGCACACCTTCACCGGTTACGGCGAGGGCTACGTCCTGATCGACGGCGAGCGCCACGAGCGCGCATTGATCGTGATGCCGGGGCAGCTTGTGCCCTGGCCGGTGGCGGGGTTCGAGGCGCTTGCGCAAGAGCACTTCGCGCAGATCGCGGCGCTCAGGCCCGAAGTCGTGCTGCTCGGCACCGGCAGCCGCCTGCGCTTTCCGCACCCGCGCCTCACCGGCGCGCTGGCGCATGCGCGCATCGGCCTGGAAGTGATGGACGTGCAGGCGGCTTGCCGCACCTACAACATCCTGATGGCCGAGGAGCGCGCCGTGGCCGCGGCGCTGCTGTTCGCGTGAACGCGGTCAGCTTCGGCCTGGCGCTGGCGGCCATCGTGCTCGGCGCGGTGGGGCAGGTGCTGCTCAAGGCCGGCACCAATGTCGTGGGCCGCTTCGCCTTCACGCTCGACAACGCCTTGCCGGTCGGCCTGCAGGTTTTGCAGGAGCCGCGCATCCTCGGCGGCGCGGGCTGCTACGCGCTCTCTCTCATCTTCTGGGTCATGGCGCTGTCGCGCGCCGACCTGAGCGTGGCCTATCCGATGGTGTCACTCGGCTTCGCGCTGAACGCGTTGCTGGCGTGGTGGCTGCTCGGCGAAACGCTGGGCGCGCAACGCATCGCCGGCATCGCCGTGATCATGGTCGGCGTCTGGCTGGTGGCGCGCTCCTGATCGAAGGTCGCATGGCCCTGTTTCCCGGATTCAAGCGCCGACGCATCAGGACCTCCGGCGCCACCATCAACCTGGTGACCGGGGGCGACGGACCGCCCCTGCTGCTCCTGCACGGCTACCCGGAAACGCACGCCATGTGGCACAAGATCGCGCCGCAGCTGGCGCGCGACTACACCGTGGTGTGCGCGGATCTGCGCGGCTACGGCGATTCGTCCAAACCGAAGGGCCTGCCCGACCATTCCAATTACTCGAAGCGGGCGATGGCGCAGGACATGGTTGAAGTGATGAGCGCCTTGGGTCACCACAGCTTTCACCTGGCGGGCCACGATCGCGGGGCGCGCGTCGCGCACCGCCTGGCGCGCGACCACGGCAAGCGGGTGACCACGCTGACGGTCCTCGACATCTCGCCAACCCTGAAGATGTACGACAGCACCAACAAGGCCTTTGCCTCCGCCTATTACCACTGGTTCTTCCTGATCCAGAAGCCGCCGCTGCCCGAGCAGCTGCTCGCCGGCCACGTGCCGCACTACATCCTCGGCCGGATCGGCCGCGGCAAGGGCGGGCTGAAGCATTTTTCGGCCGCGGCGCAGCACGAGTACGTGCGTTGCTTCCGCGACCCGCGCACCATCCATGCCACCTGCGAGGACTATCGCGCCTCGGCGACCATCGACCTGCAGCACGACCGCAGGGATTTGAACAAGAAACTGCGCATGCCGATGATGGTGCTGTGGGGGAAACAGGGCGTGATCGAGCGCATGTTCAAGCCGCTGCGCGACTGGCGCGAGGTGGCGCGCGACGTGCGCGGGCGCGCACTGGACTGCGGCCACTTCCTTCCCGAGGAAGCACCGCAGGACGTGCTGCTCGAGATCCGGCGCTTCTTGCGCCAGCATTCCTAGACCGGCCCGGGCGGATCGGATAAACCGCCAGCCGCATTCCCAGTGCGCGCAACAACGTGGTCAGGCTCCTCAATTCGGGATTGCCCTTCGGCGACAGGGTCCTGTAGAGGGTGGTCGCATTGAGTTCGGCCTTGCGCGCCACGGCCGATACGCCGCCGAATGCTTTCGCCATGTAGCGCAGCGCGATCAGCAATTCCCCATGATCGCCGTCCTCCAAGACCGCATTGAGGTACTCGGCCGCGAACGACGGATCGCGCCGAAAGCTCGAGATCGTCGCTTCGGCGTGGCTGCGCGTTGCGCCAGCGCGGACGCGGTTCGCGGAAATACGCGTCACTTGGTTCTCCTCAAATAGTCCTGCCAGCAGGTCACTGCCCTATCGATGTCCGCGTCCTGCGTGCGTTTCTCGCAAATCGCGGATCCGGTCCAGCCAGTCCTGGAACAGGTCCCGCCCGTTGGGTGCGAGGTAATGAAAAATGTGCAGGCGCATTATCGCTTATAAACGAATAGTTGGCTATCCCCTGGCGCAATACCCCAACCCGTGGAATCCGCCCCCTCCCGGAAATAACGTCGGCTGCATGCTATCGTTGACGCCGGCAAGCAAAAAAAGACCTTGGAATCAGACCACTGCTTCTCGCTCGCCCTACTCGTTGGCGGGCTTGCTTGCAGCCCTCGCCAAAAACAGGTCCAATGCACGCGTTGCAGCCCGAACCCGAGAGCGCGACTTAAAACACCGCCTGGATGCCAGGAAGTCCCGTACCGGATTTTTCCCTGCCCTCCACCGGCGGCGCCAGGTTCCGCCTCTCCGAGCACCGCGGCAGGAAGCTGGTGCTCTATTTCTATCCGAAGGACAACACGCCCGCCTGCACCACCGAGGGCATGCAGTTCCGCGACCTGCACATGAACTTCCAGCGCGCCGGCTGCGAGGTCTTCGGCGTGTCGCGCGACTCGCTCAGGTCGCACGAGAACTTCAAGACCAAGCTGCATTTCCCCTTCGAGCTGCTGTCCGACGCCGAGGAGAAGGCCTGCGCCCAGTTCGGCGTCATGAAGCTGAAGGACATGTACGGCAAAAAGGTCCGCGGCATCGAGCGCAGCACCTTCGTCATCGACGGCGAAGGGGCGCTGGCGCGCGACTGGCGCGCTGTGAAAGTCCCCGGCCACGCACAGGAGGTACTCGACTTTGTTAAAACCCTCTGATCGTCCGCTCGACCAACACCCGGAACAAGAACGGACCGAAGCCAGCACCGCATCCCCCGCCGCCATGCCGAAAAAGCCCCGTCCCGCGCAGAAGAAAGCCCGCGTCACCAAGCTGTTCGTGCTGGACACCAACGTGCTGATGCACGACCCGACGAGCCTGTTCAGGTTCGAGGAGCACGACGTCTACCTGCCGATCGGCACCCTGGAGGAACTGGACAACCACAAGAGGGGCTTGTCCGACGTGGCGCGCAACGCGCGCCAGGCCAGCCGCTTCCTCGACGAGATCGTCTCCGCCTCGGTGGCCGACATCAAGGCCGGCCTGCCGATCAAGACGCGCGACGGCGAGCCCTCCGGGGGGCGCCTGTACCTGCAGACCGAGGCGATCGGCGGCGAGCTGCCGCCGACCTTCGCCGCCGGCAAGACCGACAACCAGATCCTGGCGGTGGTGCGCCATCTGCAACAGCAGCACGCGCAGCGCCCGGTGGTGCTGGTGTCGAAAGACATCAACATGCGCATCAAGGCGCACGCCCTGGGCCTGGCTGCGGAAGACTACTTCAACGACAAGGTGCTGGAAGACACCGACGTCCTGCGTGTCGGGGCGCGCCAGCTGCCGGCCGATTTCTGGGACCGCCACGGCCGCGACATGGAGTCCTGGAAGAAGGAAGGCCACACCTACTACCGCGTGCGCGGGCCGCTGGTGCCCGGCCTGCTGCTGAACGAGTTCGTATACGAGGACGCCGGCGAGCGGCCGCTGGTTGCCATGGTGAAGGAGAAGGCCGGCCGCGTGGCGGTGCTGGAAACAGTGCGCGACTACAGCCACGCCAAGAACTCGGTGTGGGGCATCACGGCGCGCAACCGCGAGCAGAATTTCGCGCTGAACCTGCTGATGAACCCCGCCATCGATTTCGTCAGCCTGCTCGGCCAGGCCGGCACCGGCAAGACGCTGCTGGCGCTGGCCGCGGGGCTGAGCCTGGTCCTGGACCAGAAGCGCTACACCGAGATCATCATGACCCGGGTCACGGTGCCGATCGGCGAGGACATCGGCTTCCTGCCCGGAACCGAGGAGGAAAAAATGCAGCCGTGGATGGGCGCGCTCGAAGACAACCTCGACGTGCTCAACGCCACCGACGAATCCGGGGGCGAGTGGGGCCGGGCGGCAACGCGCGACCTGGTGCGCTCGCGCATCAAGGTGAAGTCTCTCAACTTCATGCGCGGCCGCACGTTCGTCAACAAGTGGCTGATCATCGATGAGGCGCAGAACCTCACGCCCAAGCAGATGAAGACCCTGGTGACACGGGCCGGGCCGGGCACCAAGGTGCTGTGCCTGGGCAACATCGCGCAGATCGACACGCCCTACCTCACC
>JAQBXT010000047.1 GCA_027624175.1 Pseudomonadota bacterium
CGAGCGCCAGCGGGTGGCCATCGCGCGGGCGCTGGCGGTCGACCCGGCCATCATCCTGATGGATGAACCGTTCTCCGCGCTTGACCCCAACACCCGTCGCCGGCTGCGCGCCGAGATCGAACGCATCTGGCAGCAGACTGGCAAGACTATCGTGTTCGTCACGCACGACATCGACGAAGCGCTGACCCTGGCCGACCGCATCGTGCTGATGTCGAACAAGCCGACGCGGGTGCTCGAGACCATCCCGGTCGGCGCCGCCCGGCCGCGCGACCTCAAGGCCGATCCGGCGTTGCGCGCCGCACGCGAGCGCCTGCAGGACCTGTTCCGCTCGCTTGAACCTGAAACCGAATCACTGGAGGAGTCCTAACCATGAAACGCCGTCAATTCCTGCAACTCGCCGCCGCCCCAGCGCTCCTGTCGTCCACTCGCGCCCTGCGCGCCCAGGGCAAGCAGAAAATCACCTACGCCTACCTGCTCGACCCGGTCTACGAAAGCGTGACCTGGGCGATCAAGAACGGGCGCGTCAAGTCCGACCTGATCGACGTCGAGGCCATCGGCGCCAACATACCGACCCTTCTGCAGGCGACGTCGACCAAGCAGTTCGACGTGATCATGACGGCGGTCATCGGCGTTCCGGCGGCCGCCGCGCGCGGACTGGAACTGCGTATCCTGTCGGCCGCGCTGTACGCCTCCCCGGCCGGCGAAGGCGGCGGGGTGTGGGTGAAGAAAGGCAGCCCGATCAAGACCGCCGCCGACCTCAAGGGAAAGACGCTGGCCTCCTACGGGCTGCGCGCCACCGGCTATATGTTCGTGCGCGAGGCGATGGTGAAGAAATACGGCCTCAACATGGCGCTCGAAGGCGGCGACGTGCGCCAGGTCGAGGTGCAGGCGCCCAACCTGCCGGCGGCGCTTGCGACCGGCCAGGCCGATGCCGCCGCCCTGATCCACAGCCAGGCCTGGCGCGCGCTGCAGACCGGGGACTTCGTCAACATACTCGAATCCACCGCCGTCAACAACGAGATCCATGGTCGCCTGGTGAGCGCGGTCAACGTCTCCTACCCGGAGAAGCTGGCAGCCCGCCCCGAAGCGTTCAAGGAATTCAACCGCATGCTGAAGGAATCGATCGCCTACACCCTGTCGCACCGCGACGAGGTGTTCGGCGCCCTCGCCAAGCAAGCCAACATCGACCGCAAGTTCTTCGACTGGTGGTTTGATCGCACCTCCAGCGTGCCTGCGGTGTTCGGCGCGGAGCACGCGAAGGCGGTGACCACGGCCTGGAACATCGGCCTGCGCCTGGGGATGATCAAGAGCGTCCCCAACGTCTCGGCGTACACCTGGGAACACGCGCTCAAGTCATGACCCGCGGCGCCGACGAGGCGCCGGTTCGCACTAAGGCGCTGGTGGCGCTGGCATTCGCCGGCGCCATCGCCATCGCCTGGGTGGGCGCCTCCGGCCGCGTCCCCACCTACATCCTGCCCTCGCCGGCCGACATCGGGCAGGCGACCCTGCGTTTCTTCGGGTCCGCCCGGCAGCTTGCGCACCTGGGCGCGACCCTCTCGCATATCAGCCTCGCGATCGCCATCGGCTTTGTCCTCGGCGCGCTGCTGGCGCTGGCGGCGCACTACGCGGCGTGGTCGGCGCCTGCGATCCACCGGCGCCTGAGCCCGTTTCTCAACGCCTTCTCGGGGATAGGGTGGACGCTGCTCGCGGTGATCTGGTTCGGCGTTTCTTCCGTCACCGTGGTGTTCTCCATCACCGTGGTGCTGCTGCCGTTCGCCATCATCAACCTGCGTGAAGGGTTGCTCGCGCTGGATCGCGAACTGATCGAAATGGGGCGCAGCTTCGGGCGGGAGCGCCTGCGCAATTTCGTCTTCATTGTCCTGCCGGCGCTGCTGCCCTTCGGCGCGGCGACGTTGCGCATCATGTTCGGCGTAGCCTGGAAGGTGGCGCTGACCGCCGAACTGTTCGGCGGCAGCCGCGGCCTGGGCTACATGATCAACATTGCGCGCCAGGATTACGACACCGCGACCATTTTCACGGTGATCCTGTTCATCATTTTTGCCGTCTACCTCGCCGACCGCGCGGTGTTCGCGCCGCTGGAACGCTACACCTCGCGGCATTTCGGCCGCGCCGGCGCGAAATGAGCCTGGCGCGCCGATCCGGCGGACTCTGGCTCGCCGATGCCCTGGTGTTCGCCGCGCTCATCGTCTGGGCGCTGGGCGCGCTGCGCCTGCCGGAGTTTGTCCTGCCCGGCCCGGCGGCGGTGGCGCGGCGCCTGCTGGCCCTGTTCACCGACCCCGGATTCCTCTACCACACCGTCGCCTCGACGCTGCGGGTGCTGCTCTCGGTCGTGCTCGCGCTGGTGATCGGCACCAGCCTGGCGCTGTTGCAGCGCGTGGTGCCGGCACTGGACTGGGTGATCCGCGGCGGCGTCCAGCCGTTCCTGAATTCCTTTCCGTCGATCGGCTGGGCGATCCTGGCGGCGATCTGGTTCACGCCAGGACATGGATCGATCATTTTCGTGCAGGTGGCGATCCTGATCCCGTTTTGCATGATCAATGTCGGCGAAGGGCTGCGGCAGATCGACCGGGAGGCCCTGGAAATGGCGGCCAGCTTCACCCGCCGCCGCGCCCGCATCGCGGTGCTGGTCGGCCTGCCATTGCTGATGCCGTACCTGCTGGGAGCGCTGCGCATTTCCTACGGCGTGGCCTGGAAGATTTCGCTGGTGGCTGAATTGCTGGGCTCGACTTCGGGGCTGGGCTACCTGATGTTGCGCGCCCAGGGTTCGGCCGACATGACGACCGTCATCGCCGCCTGTTTCGCCATCGTGGCGCTGTTCGTCGCCGGAGAACGGCTGCTCCTCGATCCCCTGGCGCGGCGCTTCGCCCCGCGCTGACGCGAGCTATCCCGATTGCTTTGAAGCGCGCCTGCGGACCGACTCGTACAGGCAGACGCCGGCGGACACCGAGACATTCAGGCTTTCGACTTCGCCACGCATGGGGATGCGCACCAGCAGGTCGCAGCGTTCGCGGGTGAGCCGGCGCATGCCTTCGCCTTCGGCGCCGAGCACCCAGGCGACCGACTCGGGCAGGTCGGCCTCGTAGAGCGTCTTTTCGGCGCGCTCATCGGCGCCCGCGATCCAGATGTTGCGTTCCTTCAGTTCGGTAAGCGTGCGCGCGAGGTTGGTCACCATCAGGTAGGGCGTGGACTCGGCGGCTCCGCTGGCGACCTTCGACACCGCGGGGGAAATGCCGGCGGCACGGTCCTTGGGCGCGACTACCGCATCCACCCCCGCGGCGTTGGCGACGCGCAGGCAGGCGCCCAGGTTGTGCGGATCGGTGACGCCGTCGAGAACCAGCAGCAGCGGGGGATGCTTCAGTTCGTCGAGAAGATCATCGAGGCTCTCGCCGAAGTTCTTCACCTCGATGCGCGCGATGACGCCCTGATGGCGGCCGCCCGCCGAGAAGCCGTCGAGACGCTTTGCCGGCACGCGCATCAGGCGCACCCCGGCGCGTCCGGCTGCCGCGGCCAGGTCCTTGCCCCGCGCGTCGCTGCGCGCCTCGTCCAGGAATATCTCGATCACCGATTTTGCATCCGAACGCAGGCGCGCGAGGATGGCGTGGAACCCGTAGACGACGCGTGGCTCGCGCTTCACGCGGCGGGAACGAAATCAATCTTGCGCGACTCGACGTCGACGCGCACCAGCTTGACCTTCATGCGGTCGGCCAGGCGAAAGCGCTTCTTGCTGCGCTCGCCCATGATCATGTGGCGCGCGCCGTCGAACTGCCAGTAGTCGCGGCCGAGTTCGGAAATGTGCACCAGCCCGTCGACGAAATAGTCGTCCAGCGTGACAAACAGCCCGAAGGCGGTGACGCCGGTAATGGTCCCCTCGAAGCTGCCGCCGACGTGGTCGCGCATGTAGTGGCACTTGAGCCAGTTCTCGACGTCGCGGCTCGCGTCGTCGGCGCGCCGCTCGGTCTCCGAGCAGGCGCGCCCGAGATCCTTCCAGTCGCCCGCTTCGTAGCGCTTCTTCGCCAGCAGGGCCTTGATTACGCGGTGGACCAGCAGGTCCGGGTAGCGCCGGATCGGCGAGGTGAAATGCGCATAAGCCTCGTAAGCGAGGCCGAAGTGGCCGGCATTGTCGGGACTGTAGATCGCCTGCTTGAGCGAGCGCAGAAGTATGGTCTGCAGCAACAGAAAGTCAGGACGCTTGCGGATACGCTCGAGGAGCCGCGAATAATCGGCGGGCGTTGGCACTTCTCCGCCGGGCAGCTGCAAACCGAGTTCGCCCAGGAAATCCCGCAGCGCCGCCACCTTTACCGCATCGGGCACGTCGTGCACTCGGTACAGCGCCGGGTGCTCGCGCCCGGAGATGAAGTTGCCGGCGCAGACGTTGGCCGCCAGCATGCACTCCTCGATGACACGGTGCGCGTCATTACGCGGCTCGGGCACGATTTTCTCGATCTTGCCGCGCGCGTCGAACAGCATGCGTGTTTCGACCGTCTCGAAATCGATCGCCCCGCGCTTCTGGCGCTGCCGGTGGAGCAGCTTGAACAGCTCGTAGAGCAGCGCCAGGTTTTCCGGCGCCTTCTTCGACGCGAGGCGCTCCCAGACCTGCTGGTAGGTCAGCCGTGCCTGCGAGCGAATCACCGCGGGATAGAACTGGTAGCGGGTCACCTCCCCGTCGCCGGAAATCTCCATCTCGCAGGCCATCGCCAGGCGATCGACCTTCGGATTGAGCGAGCACAGGCCGTTGGAAATCTTTTCCGGCAGCATGGGGATGACCCGCCGCGGGAAATACACCGAGGTGCCGCGTTCGCGCGCGTCCTGGTCGAGAGCCTCTCCGTGGCGCACATAGTGACTCACGTCCGCAATCGCCACCCACAGCCGGAAGCCCCGGCCTTCGCGCCGGCAAGCCACCGCGTCGTCGAAGTCCTTCGCCGTCTCCCCGTCGATGGTCACCAGCTCCAGCTCCCTCAGGTCGCGTCGCCCCTCAAAGTCCTGCTCGCGAACCTCGTCGGGAAGCGCCTGCGTCGCGGTCATCGCCTTGCGCGAGAACTCGTGCGGCAAGTCGAACTTGCGAAGCGCGATCTCGATTTCCATGCCGGAATCGGCGTGATGCCCGAGAATCTCCGCGACCCGACCCACCGGCTGCGCATTGCGGCTGGGCTGTGCGACCAGATCGATGGTCACCACCTGTCCCGCCTTGACTTTTGCCGCCTCGTTTGGCGGCACGACGATATCGTGCGCGATGCGCCGGTCTTCCGGCACCAGGAACATCACGCCATGCTCGGAATGAAGGCGGCCGACGATGCGCCGGTTGGAGCGCTCGAGCACCTCGACCAGGCTGCCTACCGGTCGCCCGCGATTATCCCGGCCGGTAATCCGAACCGCGGCTCGATCGCCGTGCACGACCTGGCGCATGTCGGAAGCGGAGAGAAAAATCGTTGCGGACCTGTCGTCGGGCACCAGGAATCCGTGCCCGTCGGGGTGACCCTCGACCCGTCCGGCGACCAGCGCGATGCGCTTGGCGGCGAGCAGCGCGCCGGCACGATTTTGCATCAGCTCGCCGGCGCGCTCGAGCGCCGCCAACGCGTTGTCGAATGCACGCCGTTCGCGCGTCCGGATGCGCAACCGCGCCACCAGCTCCTCGGGCTCCAACGGCACGCCGGCGCGTTCGATCTCCTTCAGAATTTCCTGGCGATAGTCGTCCGCCGGCGCGCCGGAAATCGGCGGCGGGCGCTCGGGACGCGACCGGCGCCGCAGCGCGGATCGGGTGGGTTTTTTCTTTGACACTATGGAATCATGACTCTAGAATTCGCGCTCCTCGCCGAGGTGGCGGAATTGGTAGACGCACTAGCTTCAGGTGCTAGCGATCGCAAGATTGTGGGGGTTCGAGTCCCTTCCTCGGCACCAGGACACTCGCCAAGAGTCCATTGCAAGCTCGCCGGAACGCCCGCAACCGGGAGCGCAAGGAACATCCTCATTGTAGCCGCCTATGGCTCCGGGATCCACCCGCCGCCCAGGGATTTCATGAGATCGACGCTGAACGCCAGGCGCGCCTGACGGTTGCGCACGAAGGCGAGTTCCGCCTCATTTGCGCCGCGCTGCGCATCGAGCACTTCCAGGTAAGGCGAATATCCGGCTTCGTAGCGATCGACGGCCAGGCGAAGCGCCTCGCGCGACGCCGACAGCCGGTCGGACAGGTCGGCCTCGGATGCGCCGGCCTGCTCCAGGTTGACCAGCGCGTCGGACACCTCGCGAAACCCTGCCTCGACGGATCGCTGGTACGCGCCGAGCGACTGCAGTCTGCGCGCCCGGGCCTGGTCGGTCAGTGCCTCTCGACGGCCGCCGTCGAAAATCGGCAGGCTGAGTGCGAAGCCGAGCGACCAGATACCGGCGCCGCCGGCAAGGAGATTGGAGAACGCCGCGCTTTGCGTACCGAGCGCGCCGGTCAGTGCGACGGCGGGAAACAGCGCCGCCTTTGCCACGCCCAGTTGCGCGTTGGCGGCCACCAGGCTTTGTTCCGCCGCTCGAATGTCCGGCCGGCGCTCGAGCAGCGCCGAGGGCATCCCCGGCGGCGGCGTCGGCGGAACCGGCAGGCCAAAAAAATTTCTGTCCCCAAGCGCAAGCCCGGGGCGGCCGGTGAGCTGGCCCAGTTGGCGCTCGGTGAGCGCGCGCTGCCGCGCGATGTCCCGGCGCTGCACCAGCGCGTCGAAAAGCGCGGACTGCGCCTGGTGCAGGTCGAGTTCGGGCGCCAGCCCGGCCGCCAGCCGCGCGCGTGCGAGCGCCACCGATTCGCGCCGGGCATTGATCGAGCGTTCGAGCACGGTCAGCTGCGCATCGAGCGAACGCAGGCTGAAGTAGGCCTGCGCCGTAAGGCCGCTGAGCGACAGGGCGACGACTTCGCGCGCATAGTGGCTGGCGAGGAGATTCGCACGCGCCGCTTCCGTCGAGCGCTCGAGCCGGCCCCACAGATCGATTTCGAAACTTGTCGTCAGCGCGGCGCGGGTATCAGAGAGCTCCAGCGACGCGCCCGCCGCGGGCGGCGGCACCGTCAGCCTGCTAACGCGCGAGCGGCCGCGCGAGCCGCCCAGCGCAAGGTCCGGGTATCCGGCGGCGCCCAGCTGCCGCAGCACGGCCTCGGCCTCCAGCACCTGCGCCGCCGCGATGCGCAGATCGGCGTTATTCACGCGCGCTGACGCGACCAGGTCGTCGAGGATCGGGTCGCCGTAGAGCGTCCACCACGAGGGGTTGAGCGCCTGCGCCGCGCCGCTCGGCTGCACCGGAAATGCCGCCGGCAAATCCATCGCCGGGCGCCGGTAGTCGATGCCAAGCACAGTACAGCCCGACATCAGGAGCAGGCCAAATAGCCGCAGCAGCTTCAAGCGGGCTTGTCCGCCTGCGGCGCCTTGCGGCCTCGCGCTACCAGCACGAAGAACAGCGGCACGAACACGGTGGCGATAAAGGTCGCGAACAGCATGCCACCGACCACGCCGGTTCCCATCGAGCGGCGCGCCGCTGCGCCGGCGCCGGTGGAGAGCATCAGCGGCATCACGCCGAGCACGAAGGCGAGCGAAGTCATCACGATGGGCCGGAAGCGCAGGCGCGCAGCATTCAGCGCCGCGTCGACCGCCGGCACGCCCTCAAGCAATCCCTGCTGCGCGAATTCGACGATCAAGATGGCGTTCTTGGCCGCCAGCCCGATCAGCACCACCAGCCCGATCTGGAAGTAAATGTCGTTCTCCATCCCGCGCATCGCGACGAAGCTGAGCGCGCCCAGAACGGCGAACGGCACCGCGCACACCACCGCGAAGGGCAGCAGCCAGCGCTCATAAAGCGCGGCCAGAATCAAGAACACGATGATGATCGCCAGCGCGAAGGCAATGGCCGAAGCGCGCCCGGTGCGCTTCTCCTGGAACGCCTGCCCCGACCAGGCGATCTGGTAGCCCTCGGGTAGGCTGGCGGCGACCTCTTCCACGGCGCGAATGGCCTCGCCCGATGAAACGCCGGGCCGCGCGCTGCCCAGGACGCGCGCCGCGACGAAGCCGTTGAAGCGCTCGAGCTGTTCCGGCCCGACCGTGTTCGTCGTGCGTATGAGCGATTTCAATGGAATCATCTCGCGAGTCGCGGCGGAGCGCACATAAATCGCTCCCAGGTCCTCGGGCCGCGCGCGAAATTCCGCGTCGGCTTGCATCTGCACGCGGTAGCTGCGTCCGAATTTGTTGAAATCGTTGACGTAAAGCGCCGCCATGGTGCTCTGCAGCGCCTCGAAAACGTCCTGTACCGGCACGCCAAGCGACAGCGCCTTTTCGCGATCGACTTCGACGTGCAGCTGCGGCACTGTCGGCCGGAAGAACGAGTTGATGCCGGTGAGCTGGGGATGCTCGCGCAACGCCGCGAGGAACGATTGCAGCACGACGAACAGGCGCGCCGGGCTGGAATCGCCGCGCGCCTGCAGATACATCTCGAAGCCACCCGAAGTGCCCAGGCCGCGAATCGCCGCCGGGCTGAAGGAGAGGACAAGTCCCTCGCGCAGCGCGGCACCCTTTTTCGCCAGATCGCGCGCCACGCCGGCGGCCGGCGCGTCGGGCCGCTGCTCCCAGGGCTTGAGGGGGATGAACATGGTCGCCGCGTTGGTCTTGTTGCCGCCGCCAAGCAGATCGAAGCCGTTGATCGCAAGCACGCTCTGCACGCCCTTGTGTTCCTGTGCGATCTTGCTCACTTCGGCCGACAATCGGCGCGTGCGTTCGAGGGTCGCCCCATCGGGAAGCTGCACGTTGCCGAATATATAGCCTTGGTCCTCGGCCGGCACGAAGCTCGACGGCACGCGCAGGAACAGCGCGACACAGAGCGCGATGACGCCGAGAAACGCGATCAGCGAAAAAACCTGGTGCTGAAGCAGAAAGCGCACGGCGTCGAGAAAGCGGGCGGTAATCCATGAGAAACCACGGTTGAACGGGCCGAAGAGCTTCGAGCGGCGGTGATCGGGTCTCATCAGGATCGCGCACAGCGCCGGCGTGAGCGTGAGCGCAACAAAACCGGAAATCGCCACTGCGAAGGTCAGCGTCACCGCAAACTGGCGGTACAGCTGGCCGGCGATTCCGCCGAGGAAGGCGACCGGAATGAACACCGCGCACAGCACCAGCACGATGGCCACCAGCGCGCCCTGCACCTCGCGCATCGCCTCGACGGCAGCATCGAAAGGAGCCATGTTGTTCTCGCGGATCAGGCGCTCGACGTTCTCAAGCACCACGATGGCATCGTCCACCACGATGCCGATCGCCAGCACCAGCGCGAACAACGTCAGCGTATTGATGGAGAAGCCGACCAGCCAGAGCCCGGCAAACGCGCCGATCAGCGAAATCGGCACCGCGATCATCGGAATGAGCGTCGCGCGCCAGGTTTGCAGGAAAAGAAAAACCACTGCCAGGACCAGCAGCGCCGCCTCGAAGATGGTCTTGTTGACCTCCCGGATGGAAGCGTCGACAAAGCGCGTGGTGTCGAACGGAATGGCGTAGTCCACGCCTTCCGGGAAGGCGGACTTGAGCTCCTGCATGCGCGCGCGGATGAGCCCGGCGACGGCAAGCGCATTGGCACCGGGCTGCAGATAGGTGGCGATGCCGATGGTCGGTTCGCCGTCGAGCGTATTGGAGGTGTCGTAGTTCAGCGCACCGAGCTCGAGGCGCGCGATGTCCTTTAGTCGCAGCAGACCGGCGGGCCCGGCGGCCCGCACCACGATCTCGCCGAACTCCTCGGGCTCGACCAGGCGGCCGGTGGCGGTGACCGTATAGACGATATTCTGCCCCGGCGGCGCCGGCTCGGTGCCGATGCGCCCCGCCGCGTACTGCGCGTTCTGTGCGCGCAGCGCGGCCGCGACTTCGGCGGTCGTAACGCCGAGGCGCGCCATTCTTTCCGGATTCAGCCAGACGCGCATCGAATAGTCGCGTGCGCCGAAGACGGTCACGTCGGCGACACCGGGCAGGCGCTTGAGTTCGTCGACCACGTTGATGGAGGCGTAATTGGACAGAAACAGCGTGTCGCGCTGGTCGCGAGGCGATACCAGGGAAACCACCAGCAGGATGTCGAAGGAGCGCTTCTGCACGATGACGCCGTTGCGGCGCACTTCCTCCGGCAGGCGCGGAAGGGCGATCTGCACCCGGTTATTGACGTCGAATACCGACTGGCCGACGTCGGTGCCGGGCTCGAAGGTCGCGGTAATTTGCAGGCTTCCGTTGGACGACGAGGTCGAGCTGAAGAACGACAAGCGCTCCACGCCGGAGAGTTGCTCTTCGATGGGCGCGGCTACGGTGCGCGCCAGCGTTTCCGCGCTGGCGCCGGGATAGGAGGTACTGATGCGGATCGTGGGGGGGGCGATTTCCGGGTATTGCGCCACCGCCAGCAGATTGGCGGCGAGCAGGCCCGCCAGCACGATCAAAATGGCTATGACGCCGGCAAACACCGGGCGTTGGATGAAGAACCGGGACATGGCCGCTGTTTCCTAGCTGGCGTTCTTGACCTGCACCGCGATGCCGGGACGCAGCCGGATCAGGTTGTCCACGATTACGCTGTCGCCGGCCTTGAGGCCGTCCTCGACCACCCAGTTCCCGGCAAGCCAGTTGCCCGCACGGATGGGCCGCTGGATCGCCTTGCCCTCGGCGCTGACCAGCCAAACGAAGCGCCCGCCCTGGCCTTGCGACACGGCGGTCTGCGGAACCACGATGGCCTGCTGGGTGCCGGCGACGACCTGCACGCGGACATACTGTCCGGGGAGCAGTTCGAGCTTCGGGTTGGGTAGCTCCGCGCGCATCTGCACCGTTCCGGTCGCCGCGTCCACCGTCGAGCCGGAGAAATTGATCCGGCCCGGCGCGGGGTAGACGGTGCCATCCGCCAGTTCGAGCCTGACCTCTGCGGCCTTTCCCGCATTGCGCCGCAGACCGGAAAATTCCGCCTCCGAGAGCGCAAAGCGCACCCAGAGCGGATGCGCCCGCGTGAGCGTGGTCAACAGTGCGGATTCGGCGGTGGGAGACACCAGGCTGCCGATCGACTGCTGCGCGCGGCCGGTGACGCCGCCGATCGGGGCGTTCACTTGCGTGTAGGACAGATTGAGCTCCGCCTGGCGCACGCGCGCCTGAGCCATTTGCGCCGCGGCGGCGCTCTGGCGCGCCCCCGACGCGGCCTGGTCGGCCTCCTTCTGGCTGATGGCGCGGCGGTCAGCCAGCCCCTTCAGCCGCGCCAGTTCCTGCTGCGCGAGATCATGGCGCGCGGTCTCCTGGGCGAACGCGGCGCGCGCCTGCGCGAGATCGATCTCGAACGGCGCGCGTTCGAGGCGAAACAGCGGCGCACCCGCCTGCACCGCGTCGCCTTCGCTGTAGAGCTGCTGCTCGATGATGCCGGCGACCCGGGCGCGCACCTGCACTTCGCGCGAGCCTTCGGTGCGCCCGATCGCTGCGAACGCGACCGGGACCTGGCGCGGTGCGACCGCGAGGACGCTGACCATGACAGGCTGCAGGCCAGGAGCAGGCTTTTTTCCCGAACCCGTGTCCCCCGGCGTGCAACCGGTCAACACCGCGATCAAGAGAATCGGAATATTCCTCACGTCCCGTCAATCCTCGGTGGATGTTCGGCGCTGCGCCGCGTCATTCGCTAAACGTCGTAGGGATGGCGAATGACGATGGTTTCGTCGCGCTCGGGCCCGGTGGAAATCATGTCCACCGGCACCGCGCACAGCTCTTCGATGCGTCGTAAATAGGCCCGCGCAGCCTTCGGAAGGCCCTCCAGGGTCTTCACGCCGACGGTACTTTCCTGCCAGCCGGGCAAGTCCTCATAGACTGGAATGCACAGTTCGAGCTCCTCGGCGCCGACCGGCAGGATGTCGGATAACTTGCCGTCCACCTCGTAGCCGACGCAGATTTTCACCGCCTCCACGCCGTCAAGGACGTCGAGCTTGGTGATGCACAGGCCGGAAACGCCATTCAGCTGGATCGAACGCTTGAGCGCCGCGGCGTCAAACCAGCCGGTGCGCCGGGGACGGCCGGTGGTGGCGCCGAACTCCTGGCCGCGCTGGCGCAGCAGCTCGCCGATGGTGTCGGACAACTCGGTTGGAAACGGCCCGCTGCCGACGCGCGTGCTATAGGCCTTGGTGATGCCCAGGACGTAGTGCAGGTGCTGCGGCCCGATACCCGCCCCTGCCGCAGCCGCGCCGGCGACGCAATTGGAGGAGGTGACGAACGGATAGGTGCCGTGGTCTATGTCCAGCAGCGAGCCCTGCGCGCCCTCGAACAACAGGTTCTTGCCGGCGCGATTCGCTTCGTACAGGGCGCGCGGCACATCGGCGACCAGCGGCGCGATTCTCGAAGCCAGCGCCAGCGACTCGTCGAGGGTCTTCTGGAAATCCACTCGCGGCTGCTTGTAGAAGTGCTCGAGCACGAAGTTGTGGAACTCGAGCAGCTCGCGGAGCTTCTCGGCGAAACGCACCGGCTTGAACAGGTCCTGCAGGCGCAGCGCGCGGCGCGCCACCTTGTCTTCATACGCCGGACCGATGCCGCGGCCGGTGGTGCCGATCTTCTGCGCGCCCCGGGCCGCCTCGCGCGCCTGGTCAAGCGCGCCGTGGTAGGCAAGGATCAGCGGACAGGCCTCGGAGACGCGAAGGCGCGCCGCCACCTCGACGCCTGCCGCCTCCAGCTCGTCCATTTCCTGCACCAAGGCATGCGGCGATAACACCACGCCATTGCCGATATAGCACTGCACCGCACCGCGCAGGATGCCCGAGGGGATCAGGTGCAGGACGGTTTTCTTCCTGCCGATCACCAGCGTATGGCCGGCGTTGTGCCCGCCCTGGAAGCGCACCACGCCCTGGGTGCGATCGGTCAGCCAGTCGACGATCTTGCCCTTGCCTTCATCTCCCCATTGCGTACCGATGACGACTACGTTTCTCGCGCTCATTTCGCCGTTCCCGCCAGGCTTCGCAGATCGATCGAGAAACCGGTTGCCGGCCTGGCGCGGCCGAAGGCCTTGCCGACTTCGTCGTAGCGCCCGCCGCGCGCCACGGGGCTCGCGACGCCGTCGCAGTAGGCATCGAATACGACGCCGGAATGGTAGTGATAGCCGCGCAGCTCGGCCAGATCGAAGCTGGTCGGGACCGGGCAGGCCCGGGCCAGCGCGCGCAGCGTGGACAGCGCCCTTTGCAGCGCCGGAATCTTCGGCAACTTGCGCGCGGCGACCGACAACACCTCGGGACCGCCGTAGAGCCGGGGAAGAAGCTTCAGGGCTTCGCGGATTTTTACCGGGAGCTTTTTCGTCAGCTGCGCGATGCCGGCGGCATCCTTTTTCTGCAGCGCCTCGAAAAGTGCCGCCTCGAGTTCGGTTTCCACCTTCGCCGCATGCACCAGCGAGCGGAACACCGCGACGTGGCCGATGTCCAGGCGGGCGCCACGAACCCCGGCCAGCTTCAGCGCGGCGCACACCAGTTTCAGGATTTCCAGGTCGGCGGCGACGCCGGCGCGGCCGTACATCTCGGCGCCGATCTGGATGGGCTCGCGCGTCGCTCCGGGGCTCGCCGGACGGGTGTGCAGCACGCTGCCGCAATAGCACAGCCGCGTCACCCCCCTGCGGTTGAGGAGGTGGGCGTCGATGCGCGCCACCTGCGGCGTGATGTCGGCGCGCACGCCCATCATGCGGCCGGAAAGCTGGTCGACCACCTTGAAAGTGCGGATCTCGAGGTCATGGCCGGTGCCGGTCAGCAGCGAATCCATGTACTCCAGCAGCGGCGGAATCACCAGTTCATAACGATTTTTCAGGAACAGGTCGAGCAGCGCGCGGCGCAGGCCCTCGATGCGCAGGGCCTCGGCCGGAAGGATGTCCTCGATGTACTCGGGCAGGATCCACTTCATGGTCGCCCCCCGGAGTTCATCCGCTGCGCGCCCAGAGCAGCAGCACCAGCCCGGCAATCATCGAGGACAGGCCGACGAACCGGATCTGGCCGTCGCTCATCTGGGTGATGCGCCGGAAGGTTTCGCGCCACAGCTTGGGCGCGAGGAAGGGAAGCGCGCCTTCGAGAATGAGCATCAGAGCCAGGGCCATCAGAAACACGGTGCCCATCGCTCACTTTCGCGGGGACGTATTCTTGCCCAGTGAATCCCTGAAATAGCGCATGAAGTCCGATGTCGGCTCGAGCAGCATCAGATCGTTGCGGCCGCGGAAAGTCGAGCGGTAGGCTTCCATGCTGCGATAGAAAGAATAAAACTCCGGATTCTGCGAGAACGCGCCGGCGTAAATCGCCGCGGATTTCGCATCGCCTTCGCCGCGCACCCGCTGCGCGTCGCGGTAGGCCTCGGCGAGAATCACTTCGCGCTGGCGGTCGGCGTCGGCGCGAATCTTCTCCGCTTCCGCCGCGCCGGTGGCGCGCAGCTCGTTGGCGATTCTCTTGCGCTCGGCCTCCATCCGCCGGTAGACCGATTCGCTCACGTCCTGGGGCAGGTCGACGCGCTTGAGGCGCACGTCCACCACGCCCACGCCAATGCGCGCGAGATCCTGGTCAACCTTCTCGCGCACCCGGGACATGATCTGCTCGCGTTCGCCGGATACCACATCGTGCACCGTGCGAATGCCGAACTCGTCGCGCAAGGTGCCCGAGACGGTCTGGCGAATTCGCGTGGAGGCGCGAAATTCGTCGCCCTGCACGCTGACATAGTACTGGCGCACGTCGTCGATTTTCCACTTGACGAAGGAGTCGACCAGCAGCGGGCGATTCCCCTGCGTCAGAAAACGCAGCGGCTCGGCGTCGTCGAAAGAAAGGATGCGCATGTCGAAGTGGCGCACGTTCTGCAGCATCGGCCACTTGAAATACATGCCCGGCTTGGTGATCACCTCCTTCACCTCGCCGAGCTGGAACACGATGGCGTTCTGGCGCTGGTCGACCGTGAACAGGGTGCCGGATATGACGATCGCGACGACGATGAGCAGCGCAATTACGGGGCCGACGGCTTTCATCAGCGATCTCCCCTCTCGCGCTGGCGCAGCGTTTCGCGCGCGCGCGGCCCCGGCGCGGGCTCGACGGGTGCCGGCGTGGGATCCGCCACGGCGGGCGCCGCGCCTGCCTGTTGCATCAACTTGTCGAGCGGCAGGTACAACAGGTTTCCGCTACCTCGGTAATCCATCATGATTTTGCTTGTCGAGGCCAGCACCTGCTGCATGGTTTCAATGTAGATGCGCTCGCGCGTCACCTGCGGCGCCTTGGCATATTCGCCGAGAACCTGCTTGAAGCGCGACGCATCGCCCTCGGAGGTGGCGATGACCCGCTGCCGGTAGCCGTCGGCTTCCTCCTTCAGGCGCGATGCGGCGCCGCCCGCGCGCGGAATGACATTGTTGGCGTAGGCCTGACCCTCGTTCTTCTGGCGCTCGCGATCCTGTCCGGCTTTCACCGCGTCGTCGAAAGCCGCCTGCACCTGCTCGGGCGGCTGCGCGTTCTGGATGGTGACCGTGCTCACCTCGATCCCCGTGCCGTAGCGGTCGTGAATATTCT